>JAYNJA010000230.1:0-4725 GCA_038109705.1 Thalassolituus sp.
GGTTCAAACTGGTGCCACTCTTCAAGAACACGACTGTGGCTGTCATCGCGGTAACTGGCTACGACTTCCGCCAGTTTCTGCTCGTGCGCTGTTAATAACTTCAGCAACATGTCAACGCGCTCGCGCTGAGTACTGTCACGCAAACCTTCATACAACGCTGCGGCATGGCGATGCAGAGTTTCACTGAAGTTGAGTATGTCACGTACTGTGCTGTAGCTCATGTAAACGCCCTCATATTGTGTCGTCCGGCATTGGCTTGCCGGTCACGTGTCAGTGGCCGTGTTTCAGATGACCACTGATCTTTTCAATATAGGGCCTGATCAGCGATTTGTCGTCGTCACTGACAGTCTGTACATCATCAAGCATGGATAAAGTACCTTTAAGCATGTCCTGCATCATCTTTTTCTGGGCATCCGGCAGCTGGCTTGACGATACCTGAGCCAGTTGCTGCTCAAGCGCTTCCCGGCTTGGCACTTTCCCCTGCATAGACACCGCAAGGTACGCGAGCGTTACTTCTGACGATTCTGCCGCCCAATGTTCAGCTGAGGTGTAACCCTGCTTTTTAATGGTTGCCGTAAAACTGTCTTTCAACCCTACCCGCTCAAGCTCGGCCAGTGCATTATCGAACATGCCGGACATGCCCTTCGCATCGGCACGCAGCAGATCGTGCTTGTTTATTTTATCGCCGTTATTTTCTACCCAGGCCTGTACAGGCTGCAGACTGTGTACCCAACGCTCTACAACTTCTTTGCTAAGCTCTGCCTGAGCTGACAAGCTCATCAGTGCGGCGATCATCATTGCGATATACTTCATGTTGTTATCCTTATACGTACGTTAGATCCGATTAAATTAATTGAGTCTGAATTCATGAGAGCGGCAATAAATACCGATCTCGACGGCTTCATCAAAGTCTCCGATACGCGGCAGCGTAGACGTCTCCATGCTGTCCAGACAACGTAAATCCAACCCATCGGGCACGACCTGATTGCTCTCAGCAAGCAACCACTCGGGAATGGCCGCGGTCAGCTCCATAAGACCTGCGCTACCGGAAATATCATAGAGCACATCCGCCGCCAGCAGGATATCAACCTCAGGAAACTGGTCACCATCAACGGCATGCACTTCAACGCCATTTAATGCGGCGTTCACTTCAGCGGCCATCAGCGCATTATCATCCAGATCGGCGACCCAGACTTCTTCAGCGCCGGCGAGCGCTGCAGCTATACCTGCAATACCGGAGCCACAACCTAAATCGAGTACCCGTTTGCCCGTCACCCATTCTGGGTTGTTGGCTACTTAGGTCGCCAGTGCACGCCCGCCTGCCCAGGCAAACGCCCAGAAAGGTAAGGTTTGCCAGAAGCGACCAATCGCCTGAGTATCGAGTTGAAGCTGATCGTCGATATCCATCAACCATAACGCCAGGACTTCATTATCAAGCCATTGACGTTGCAGTCTGGCACCGGGCAGAAGCAGTTTCTGCTCCAGTATTCTGAGTTCGGTGGCAAATGGAGATTCAGCCATATTTTTGTTTTTTTCCGGTTACTTTTTTCAGGTAGTTACGCGTTTCTTCACGCGGGTGATGTCTGACAATATAATGGTAAACCTGTTCACCTGACATGCGGTTTATACGTCGCATCGCTTCTTTACGATCACGGTGAAAGGTTTTCAGCAGATTACCGGCACCGCCGTTATAGGCGGCAATCATGCAGTATTCCCGCGCAACAGGGTCAGTAATACCGCGTAAATAGTTATCCCGTAAAATCGACAGATAAGCCGTACCGAAGTCGATATTATTTCCGGCATCCATCAGGAAATTCCGCTTAGGAGCCGAAGTACGTTGATAGATTTTTTCGTTGACGTCACGGCCGGCAGTGCGCGGCATAACCTGCATCAGACCGAAGGCACCCGACGGCGAAACAGCAAAGGGATTAAAACTACTTTCGGTTTCGATCACCGCATAAATCAGCGACGGTGAAATCTGATAACGCCGTGCGGCACGCTGAACGTGATCAGAGAAATTGCCCGCGGCCACAACTTCATGCTGGCTGACCATATCAATCTGTACGTAATAACCACGACGATTCTTTTTCACTGCCTGATTAATCAGATAATCCGCAAATCGCTGAGCACGCCATTGAGTCGCAATTTCCTGACGGTCATGGTCAAGCACCTGCCCTAACAGGAAGGGCGTTCCGGTTAAGCCAAAATCGGCAGCGGTATAGAGGTCAACTAAACGAGGATCGGCGGGCGTTAAAAGAATACTGACTATGGCCTGACGCAACTGCTGCAGAGGTTCATCTGCTCCGCGTGTTTCAACACGGACAAAACCTCGGGAGAAGTCGACTTCGACCTGGGTATGGTAATCATCAAGGTAACGAACCAGAGTGTGCGTGCCTGATAAACGCGCATCAGAGCCCCAGATTTCGGCCTGGTCCGGTGATAAGAAATCCAGCAGGACCGTCTGTAGGTCTGCTGGCATTTCATCAAAGTCATCGGGGAGTTCATTGGCATGAAGCTCCCCCGTGCTGACTACAGCTGTGATGGCACTAAACCATAAGAAACCGCTCAACAGAGCGGTATTTAAAAACTTCACCGTTTTCTCTCATACGCATCCGGTCGTATGCAGTGTAACGGATTTTCACCCCAGAGGGACGTAATCCGGGGCCATTCCCATGCCCCAAAGAATAACGGTAATCGCCATGCCACAAACCAGCATACACATACCCGCCGTCGTCACCATCAATGAGAACATGTAGGCCCGCCCTCGAGGTATATCCATAAACACCGGCACCCCGGTAAATAACAGATACACACTGTAGGCAGCAGCAATCATGACCACGACTGTGTCGAACCAGAATACCGGCAAAAAGCCCGAAAATCCGGCCAGAAACAAGGGCGTCGAGGTGTAGACGGTCAGCATCAGACATCGCTCATAGCTCGCCGTCGATCCGAATATATGCTCAAGCGCATGGATAACGTACGACATTACCCCCAGGCCCAGTAACAGGCTCAGGTAAAAGGCGACGGCAATCACTGCCGCACTCGACATGGTCAGAGTAACCAACTCGGTACCTGCAAGGCTCCAGCCCATCTGCGTCGTCCCGGTAAAGAGCGCAAACGGCGGTATCATCGCGAGCAACAGCGCGTGTTTAAGGTACACCTGACTGATGGTTTCGGTAGGTTCCTTACTGATAGCACGCCATTCCCGCGGCGCATCGTACAGCAAGCCGAACATATGATTAGAGAACATAACCCCCTCCTTTTCTGAGCTGGGGTGAGGTGAGAATTGCCCGACCGGAATTGGCGGACAGGGCAGTCAACGCTACGCCTGAGGTATGGGGGTCACAAGTGAAGAATATGTGATTGCGGTAAGAGCCAGATTGTCAGGCCCAAAACGCATATTAAAGAAGGTTATCAGACGAATTCATCGTAACCGTTGGGAAGATCCGGTACAGATTCTGCTGCAGATGATGCGCAAGATCCGCCAAAGATCGCACCTTGCGTACCCTGCCCAAAATCGCTCCATACAGCGGAATCATCAGCGGCGAATTGGGCCCTTCACGCAGAAAAGCTGGTGGCATATCAGGCGCATCGGTTTCGAGCAGAATGGCGTCCAGCGGTAGGTCTGCGAAGGTGCGTCGCAATTTATGTGCATTAGTATGGGTCATCGCTCCACCTGCCCCGAGCGCAAAGCCGAGATCAGCCCAACGCTCTCCCTGTTGCAGGCTGCCAGAAAAGGCATGCACCAGACCACCATGACTGAAGCGGCGACGGCGTAACTCTGCAGCGACTTCATCGTGCGCACCGCGAATATGCAAGATAAGTGGGAGCTTATGAGTTTCGGCCAGTTCGATCTGCGGTAATAACCACCGCCATTGCTGTTCAAGCATCGGGCCTCCCTGACGCTCAAGCTGACGATCAAGACCAGTTTCGCCAACAGCGACTGCCTGCTTCTGGCGCAGGCAGGAGTCGAGCCAGATAAGATCATCGGCGCGGTGCTCTGCTATCCAATAGGGATGCAGGCCAAGCGCGGCGTTTATCCCGTGTGTTACGTCTGGCCCCTGCCCGGCATGTGTAAAGCGGGCAATGGCTTCGCCCTGTACCCGGCTGACTCCGGGAATCATAAGTCCCCGAAGGCCCATTAAACGCGCCAGCCGCCAGTCGGCATCCCGATTTTCATCAAGAGCTGAAAAATCAAAGTGACAGTGGCTATCGAACCAGGCAGGTTGCATAGGCAGCGCTCAATCAGCCAGAGAAACTGACCTGACAACCAGCAAGGCCACAATAGCCATTGGGGTTCTTTGCCAGATACTGTTGATGATAAGTTTCTGCCAGATAATAAGTAACACCGGCTTTTATTTCAGTGGTGATATCCGGATAACCTGCGGCTTTCAGTCGCTGCTGATAATGATCCCGGCTGGCTTCAACGATCGCCAGATCTTCAGCTGAGCTGACATACACCGCCGAACGGTACTGCGTGCCGATGTCATTACCCTGTCTCATACCCTGTGTCGGGTCGTGGGCTTCCCAGAATATTTCGAGCAGACTCTCTAAGGTGGTTTTTTCAGGGTCATACCAGACGCGCACTAACTCGGTGTGCCCAGTCCCACCAGAACAGACTTCTTCATAGGTCGGGTTCGGGGTGTGCCCACCGCCATACCCTACCGACGTCACCTTTACTCCTTCGGCTTGCCAGAACAAACGCTCTGCCCCCCAGAAGCAACC
>JAYNJA010000231.1:0-4721 GCA_038109705.1 Thalassolituus sp.
GGCTATCGCCGTCGACATCCGTTGCTGATAGCGAAACATTCAGCGTGGTGTCTTCATTCATGCTCTGGTTACCAATAGCTGTCAGTACCGGTGCGTCGTTCTGGTTGATCACGTTGACGGTGAAGGTGTCGGTATCTGTCAGGCTGCCATCAGATACCTGGACAGTAACAGAACCACTGCCTGTGAAATTGGCGGTTGGATTCAGAGATACTACTGAACCGGAGATACTCGCACCAAGAGCCGCAGTGGCGCTGGTGATACTGTATGTCAGGGAGTCGCCATCAACATCACTGGCGCTCAGGTTGACCGTAGCGCTGCTGTCTTCGTTAACACTCTGAGTGCCGGTTGAAGTAAATACCGGAGCGTCGTTAACCGGCGTTACCGTCACTGTGATGGTTTCAGAATCGGTGTTAGTACCATCAGAGACCTGTACCGTCAGGGTGCCACTGCCGTTGAAATTCGCGATCGGGTTAATCGATAACGTGCTACCCGTGACTGAAGCGTTTAATGCCGCACTCGATGATACGAGAGAGAAGGTGAGTGCATCACCGTCGCTGTCAGATGCGCCCAGAGAAACATTCAGCGTGCCGTCTTCAGACAGACTACGATTGCCAATTGCAGACAGGAATGGTGGTGAATTTGGCAGGCTGGCTGAGTTGTAGTTCCAGCCAATATCGACCAATAACTGTTCCGCCAGACCTGCGGTGTTAAGAAACTCTGTGTACTGAGGCTCCATCAGATCGTTCGGTGTCATGGCCGTGTCGAAGTGAGATACTGACGAGCCGCTCGTGTAAGAGGCAGGTGCATACATCTGGATCTGGCCAGCATTTGTGCCAGATGAATAATTACCCGACTGTGCATTCGCTTCGGTCCCGTTCCACACCAGTTGATTACCACTGCGCATGACGCTGTATCGTGTGGATGGAGCCTGATTGGTCAGTAACTGGCCGGATGATGCATCTTTGAGTTTGCGCGTGTAGGGGTCGAAGCCTTCTTCGAAACCATAAATGGTGTTCCAGCCAGCACCACTTTCCCCTGTGTATTGCAGATAGCTCAGAAAACCCATGCCATGCATGATTTCGTGGAGGACTACCGACAGCAGTGAGTTGTCATATCCACTGGGGGCATCATAGCCGTAGTACCAATTGGTGCCGATCAGGCAGCTGTCGTTGTTGTCGATCGACGAGTTGAACTGTGCGGTAATTTCAACCTGCCCTGTATCCGAGTCGTATCCCACCAGTTGGTTGTGAAGTGCATGAGGCGTAATACTGTGGGTGCCGTAATCAAACTCGACAGCAGCGGGGCCTGCCTGACCAAGAGTCGCGTAATAGGTCGAGCAGGTCAGTGGATCGAATGAAGAACCAACCTTCACTATCGTATCGATCTGGAAAGTCTCGTTGAGAATCTCAGCCGCTTTATTGAATACATTCAGGCGTTGATTACCAAGAGTCATCCCCGAGTTGCCACCCACTGCGAGCACTGGAGTTGGGTCGTTGAAACCTTCGCCTGCGCTGTCGTTGTTCACAATAACGATGGTGGCACTGGCCGCCTGAGACAGGGCGACAGCGAACAGGCCTGAGAGTATTTGTGATTTCATAACGACGCCCTTAGAACGCGACTTCTGGAATTGTGTCATTTCAGAGTAGCGCGATAGGCGACGCACACTAGTGGAATTGAGTAACCAGGTGTAATGCTTTTGGGTGAGTTTGTGTAATCTCACAAGCTTTCACGTTGCTGAAACTTCCGTGTTCGTAGGTGTGACAGGCCGATTCCTGTCAGCAGGATCCACCAGAGTGGTACGCCTCCACCTCCTGACCTTTTGGTGTTGCTTGCGCCTCCGGCCTCTGCTGCCCCGGACGTAATATCTGTCACTGCCTGGTCGTCGGTGCCAGCGACAGTTGGCTCATCTGTCTGAACTTCTTCGTGGTCTCCAGTAAGCAGGCGCGCAGTGTCAATCCCGGCGGCAGGACTTGCAGTAAACGCAATACTGAAGACCTCTTCGGGATTGACTGGATTCAGTGTGATTTCGACCGGAGCCTGGCTTGAGTGAGTGACGCTTAAACTCATTGGCAACAGATCGGTTGACATTGACTCCCACAGGAAGGTCATATGTTTATCATTCAGCCAGAGCAGTTCAGGGTTTAAAATTGAGCCATCGGTCATTCTTATCAGTACCTCAGGGACTTCATCAGTGAAACTCATTCCATCAGCAGTGATCTCTCCTCGTAACATGTAAGGCATCGGGTTCTTCTGCAGTGTGATGACGACAGTCGCCTGGTCTTGCAGAAGCTCTGTGACATGCTCCTCGTACCCAGGCGCATCGGTTGATTTCTCAAAAGGAATAGATGGCAGGTTCAGAACAACCTCTCCATTACTGTCAGAGATATATGTGGTTGCCAGTCCCCAGTAGGCCATTCTTGAATCATTGATAGTAACGCTGGCGCCGGCGATCGGCATTTCTGACGTGTCCTGTATCGCGATAATCACCTCGCGCCGGCTTATTACATCGACCTCGATTGTACTTGCTGGCAGACCTGGAATTAGGACTTCAATTAAATGAGAGCCTGTGCCGGTCGTCTGCAGATAGACATACGTGGCGTTGAAGCTTTCTGTGTCGTCGCTAGCTTCAATGTGTGCTACTGGGGTGCCGCTGGCATCGGTGAAATAAATATCGCCGTCACTATGCAAAGTGATGCCTGTATGGGCCGGGGCTCCAGTAACGATCAGCCTGCTTGTTCCGCTGGCTTCAAGAAGGGGAGCCACGTCGGTACCAACCCGTAATGGGCGGTCTATGTAGAAAACGGCATTGTTACCATAACCGTCTACGACATCGAGGCGATAAGTGCCGGCAAATGCGCCTGACTCTGGCATTTTGAGTACTGCATCAGAAAGCAGATCGGGACGAAGCTCTCCGTTGTAAAAAACGTCGAAGTGATATGTTCCATCACCGCCAGTGGCACTAAGAACGATGTCGTCAAGGGGCCCAGTTGCATGCCCACCATCGTCGAGGGTTGTATCATCCAGCTGTAGGCGTAGGGGGACAAACGCAACTGGATTGGTAATGAATGCATCGAAGGTCATATCGTTCGACAGCTCTCCGTCAGAGACGGTAACAACTATCTGTGCAACATCTTCGGAGTTATTGATCGGCGTAATCACCAGAGTGGTTCCGGATACCTGCAGTGAAACGACAGTATCGTCGGAACTGACCGCTGAAAAACTCAGGCTGTCACCATCGACGTCCAACGCTACCAGATCTATGAGCGTGTCGCTGTCCCATGGGATATGGCGATTACTGATACTGGTAAGAACAGGGGCATCATTAACGTTGACGACGTTTATTTCTACCTCCTGAGAAACCGTCATCAGGCCGTCGGTCACCTCAACTTCAATAACGCCACTGCCATTGAAGTTATCAGAAGGTGCCAGAGTCAGAGTTGTTCCGTTTACGCTTGCACCCGCTTCAGGAAAGCCAACGACGTTGAATGTGAGTACGTCACCGTCTGGATCAGAGGCGGTCAATGCAATATTGAGCAGCGAGTCCTCGCTCAAGGTAATCGGTGCAATGCTTGGCAGCTGAGGACTATCATTTACGGCTGTAATTTCTATCCCAAAGGTTACTGAATCGGTCAGAGATCCGTCTGATACCTGAACGGTTGCCGTCGCTGTACCGAAGAAGTCGGTATCCGGAGTGATAGTCAGCTCCTGGTTGTCGATTGTGATGGTGATACCTGGACTGGAATCCGCGATGCTGAAAATCAGTTCGTCGCCATCTGCATCGGAGGCTACTACAGGCGTCGTTAGGGAACCGTCTTCGGGCAGACTTTGAGTATCTATTGCTGCAATAACGGGTGCGTCATTTTCACTGATCACTGTCACATTGAATGTTTCAGTAGCGGTGAGCTCGCCATCTGTCACGGTGAGAGTAACGACGCCATCACCAAAAAAGTTCGCGTCGGGTGTCAGCGTAATCGTGTTACCCACTAACGCAGTATTAAGTTCGGGGGTCGAGTCAGTAAGAGAATAGGTCAGGGTATCGCCATCGACATCAGATGCGCTGACAGTCACATCAGTAGTACTGTCCTCTGGCAGCGACTGAACTCCGGGAGACGTTAGTACCGGTGCGTCATTCACAGGAAGCACAGTCACATCAATGGTTTCGGTCGCACTGTCTGCGCCATCAGAAACTTCTACCGTGAACGTACCAGTGCCGTGGAAGTCAGCCATTGGCGAGATGGTGACAGTCAATTCGTTAATCGTAACGTTGAGGAACGGATCCGCAGCAGTAACAGAATAGATGAGGGGATCAGAGTCTCTGTCGCTCGCTTCCAGAGTTATAGTCAAACTGGAGTCTTCGTTCAGTGTCTGTGCACCGACCGTCGTCAGCTGTGGCGCTTTGTTCGGACGCTTACCTTCTGGGGGCGCAGCAAAAGCACTGCCTGCAGCCGCATATGCGATGAAGAAAGTCGCAGCCCGGCATACAATTCGGTGTAACCTGGTGGCGGGTGAAGTAGGTTGGTGAGGTTGTATGAAAGGAGACATAGGTCACGTTTCCGACAAACTGAACGTTTTTAGATCGTAACCTGTGCATATCGCTACACTAGTGCTGTTGTGTAACTCTCAATACAAGATTGTGTAAAGCATCAAAGCGTTAAATCACTCGGGAATAACCAGCGTTCCATCAGGCTTTATCTGCCTTTCAACCATACGGCGGGTGCCGT
>JAYNJA010000232.1:0-4699 GCA_038109705.1 Thalassolituus sp.
GCCTGAAATCGAAGTCGAAGATAGCCTTCAGCACACCGAATTAGATGATCTCGCGTCGAAAGTACGTGACTTACTAGCAGCGATGCGTCAGGAAGTTGAGCAACGTAAAGCGGCAGAGCATACGTCCAGGCAACTTAATGAACAGCTGGAAGAGAAAGTTGTTGCCCGCACGCGTGAATTGAACGAAAGCAACCTCCACCTGCAGACGAGCCTTGATCAGTTGCAGAAAATGCAGGATCTGTTGCTGCAGTCGCAGCGTATGGCTTCGATTGGTCATCTGGCTGCTGGGGTAGCCCATGAGATCAATAATCCGGTTGCTGTGGTTTACAGCAATATCGCGACGTTGAGTGAATATCTGACGGAACTGATCGGCCTGGCAGAGGAATATCGTCAGGCTGAAGATAAGATTCATGATCAGGACTTACGCGCGTCACTCGAAAAAATGCGCGAAATGATCGATCTTGGCTTTGTTAAAGAGGATGGCCCAGAACTGATTCAGGCCTCGAAACACAGCCTTGAACGGGTGCGTAACATCGTGGCCGAACTCCGTACGTTTGCCGACTCAGGTGAGCTGCCTCGTGAGAGCATGGATCTCGGCTCGCTGTTGAAAGATGTTATTCGTGAATCGGGTATTGGTATCGACCCGACCTTCCGTGTCGTAACTGTGATTGAAAAAATGCCACCGGTAGATGTGGTGCCATCTCAGGTGCGCCTGATTCTTGCCAAAATTCTGCAGAACGCCGTCGAAGCTATGCCAGAGGGCGGCACCATCGAGATCGCCTCTGAACAACATGAAGACAGTGTGTGGCTGGTGGTAAAAGACAGTGGCGTCGGCATGGATGCAGAGGCTATGGCAAATGCGGTAAACCCTTTCTACAGCAGCAAAGATGTTGGTGAGGGCACCGGCCTTGGCCTCACCGTGGCGTACAACCTGATGCTGAACCAGGGCGGTGAGCTGAATATTACCAGCGAGCCGGAACAGGGTACCGTCGTCACCATGAAATTCCCTCGGGACAATGTCCTGTTCTGAGATTGAACTTCCCTCTGTGTTAAAGTAGTTTCCGCAGCAAATACACATTCTCGCGGAAGTCACTTATGGCAAAGAAATCCTCCTCTGGCGGCCTCGTTTACTCCACCGAATTTGGTCGTGCTTGTCCAGGTTGCGATCAGCCTGTTGATGCCTGTACCTGTGGTCAGGAAGAAGCTCCGGCGGGTGACGGCATTGTTCGTATTACGCGTGAAACTAAAGGACGCGGTGGCAAAGTTATGACCCTGGTCACTGGCGTCCCGCTGACGGGTAGCGAGTTGAAAACTCTTGCCAAAGAGCTGAAGAAAAAATGTGGCGTTGGTGGGGCTTTAAAAGATGGCATCATCGAAATTCAGGGTGACCAGCGAGACCTGCTCCTGAGTGAACTTACCAAGCGCGGCTTCACTGCCAAAAAAGCCGGAGGCTGATACGTGGCAAAGGCCCTGATTGTCTACGCTCATCCTGCACATCAACGTTCACGTGCTAACCGTGCGCTGCTGGATCGTGTCCGCGATCTGCACAATGTGACTGTGAATGATCTGTACGAAAAATATCCGGATTTCTTTATCGATGTTGAAGCAGAGCAGCAACTGTTGCTTGAGCATGACCTGATAATTATTCAGCACCCGGTGTACTGGTATAACATGCCAGCGCTTCTGCGCGAGTGGCAGGATCTGGTGCTGGAATATGGCTACGCCTACGGGCGTAAACAACAGCGCCTTGCCGGTAAACAGATGTGGGTTGTTATGACCGCAGGGGCGCCCGAAAATACCTACGGTGAAAGCGGCGTAAACGAGCGTCCGTTAGCGGACTACTTCCTGCACTACCCTCGTATGGCGAATGTCTGTCATCTTGATATGAAACCTACATTCGAGCTTTACCATGGTCGTCATTCCTCAGAAGAGGATCTGGCCAAAGCAGCCGACCGATATCGGAGCTGCCTGTTGAAATACCTGAAGGAGTTTGACGCTGATGCATGAAGCTGGATTCCTGTCTCAGGCTTTTGTATTCCTCGCGGCCGCTGTTATTGCCGTGCCTATTGCTGCGCGGCTGGGGCTGGGCTCGGTACTTGGGTATCTCTGCGCCGGAGCGGTTATCGGGCCGTTTGCGTTGGGGCTGATTGGTCAGGACATTGATGAGGTAATGCACTTCGCCGAGTTCGGCGTGGTGATGATGCTGTTTCTGGTAGGCCTCGAGCTTGATCCATCTAAGCTCTGGCGTATGCGCGTACCTATCGTCGGTATGGGTGGGTTACAGGTTGTACTTACCAGTGCCGTGATTGCTGGTATTGCACTTATCTATCTCGACAACTGGCAGCATGCGGTTGTGGTCGGCATGATTCTGTCGTTGTCGTCTACGGCAATTGTTCTGCAGACCCTGAACGAAAAAGGTCTGATGAAGAATGACAGCGGCCAGTCGGCCTTTGCTGTACTGCTGTTCCAGGATATTGCCGTAATTCCTATGCTTGCCGTGTTGCCGTTGTTGGCGGTGGCTGAGGTCGGTACCTATAGCGATAAACACAATCTACCGGGTTATCAGAGTGCTCTGATGGTATTGGGCGTGGTTGTCGGTATCGTTGTTATTGGTCGTTGGCTGAGCCGTTCGGTATTCCGCATTATTGCTGAAACCCGGTTACGTGAAATGTTCACCGCCACCGCACTCTTTCTGGTCGTCGGTATTGCCTTGCTGATGGAACACATTGGTCTGTCCCCGGCATTAGGTACGTTTGTCGCGGGCGTGGTTCTGGCGAACTCTGAATATCGCCATGAATTAGAAGCCGAGGTCGAACCATTTAAAGGGCTGCTGCTGGCGCTCTTCTTTATTTCTGTGGGCGCGTCTATCGACTTCGCTTTGCTGATGGAAAACCCATGGCCGATCCTGGCGATGGTCGGCGGGCTGGTACTGGTTAAACTGGTGATCCTGCTGATATTAGGTAAGGCTTTTGGCCTCAGTAGCCGCAGTAATGCCATTTTCACTTTCTCGCTGGCGCAGGCCGGTGAATTTGCCTTTGTACTCTTCAGTTTTGCTTCTGCTCAGGATGTATTGCCGCCTTACATTATTGATCCACTGACGCTTGTCGTTGCTCTGTCTATGGCTCTGACTCCATTGCTGTTCGTTATTAACGAACGTCTGGTATTGCCACGCCTCGCCGGTGGTAAAGCCACAGAGCGACCGCACGACGCAATTGAAAAGCCAGAAGGCAAAGCGATTCTCGTCGGCTTTGGTCGTTTCGGGCAGATCGTTGGCCGCCTGCTGCGCATGAACGGTTTTGAGATTACCGTTCTTGAGCACGATGCCGCTCAGGTCGATCTGGTGCGTAGCTTTGGCCATAAAGTATTTTATGGTGATGCATCGCGTATGGACCTGATGGAATCCGCTGGGATTCATGAAGCCTCGCTACTGGTGCTGGCGATTGATGATCACCAACGTATGCTGCGGACGATTGAACAGGTGCGTCGTCATCACCGTGGTGTGAAGATTCTCGCGCGGGCAGCAGGCCGCCGTGAAGCCGCTGAACTGATTCGCGCCGGGGCTGATTTTATTGAACGTGAAACCTTTGATTCAGCGCTCTCTATGGGTAAACGTGCTCTACAGATCATGGGTTTTCGTGCCTATCAGGCACAGCGCGCAGCTAAGCTCTTTAAGCATCACGATGAAAAGAGCCTGTACGCACTGAGTGAAGTACTCGAAGACGACAAAAAATATATCACTTTGGCTAAGCAGCATGCCGTCGACCTTGAAAAAGTACTGCAGTCAGACGACCAGGCCAATACCGAGCTCGATGACCGCGGCTGGGACAGCGGCAACTGATGTCTGAATCTGAAGCACCGATGGCTCCATTGGATTTACATGGTCGCTCAGTCGACAGCGATGAACAAGGTATGGCACTGGCGCTTGAGCTCGCTGCGCAGGCCGCACAGGCAGGAGAAGTACCTGTTGGCGCTGTGA
The DNA here is from genome assembly GCA_038109705.1 of Thalassolituus sp. Taxonomy (GTDB): domain Bacteria; phylum Pseudomonadota; class Gammaproteobacteria; order Pseudomonadales; family Oceanobacteraceae; genus Thalassolituus. Next base: position 3,977 of record JAYNJA010000232.1, read on the forward strand.
TTGTGGTGGATGGCGTAGTTATTGGTGCCGGTTCGAATGCACCTATTACTTCGCTGGATCCGACCGCTCATGCAGAGGTTACAGCGATCCGGGATGCCGCAAAAAATATCGGTAATTACCGCCTTTCAGGAGCGACTCTGTATGTGACGGTTGAACCTTGCAGTATGTGTGCGGGAGCCATAGTGCATAGCCGGGTTGCTCGTGTGGTTTATGGCACAACAGAGCCTAAAGCCGGTGTTGCGGAAAGCGCGGAAGAATTTTTCTCAAAACCCTTTCTGAATCATCGGACAGAACTGCTTGGTGGGGTTGAAGCTGAGGCCTGCTCCGCCATTATGACGGAGTTCTTTGCTGCGCGCAGAGCGGGTAAAAAGCGCCTGAAAAAGGCATCGCCGGCGGACTGAATCCCTATTCAGGTTTGATCTGCGCGCTCATTGCAGAGGCGGAATAACGGTAACCGGAACGTCGCTGCTTTCCATATCGCGGCCATCATCGTCACGCTCTTCAACCTGTTCTTCGTTCCATACCAGAACATCGAAGTAACGTCGGATATTCTGTACATAATTCACAGGCTCCTGCCCACGGGCATAGCCGTAGCGGGTTTGTTTGTAATAGCGCTGCTGACTAAGCAGTGGCAGAACCTTCTTCACATCAATCCAGAGGTCAGGGTTACGCCCCATTTTCTCAGCTAGGCGGCGGGCATCTTCAAGGTGGCCAAAGCCGACG
>JAYNJA010000233.1:0-4659 GCA_038109705.1 Thalassolituus sp.
GGATACATCTGATGTTTCTGGTCGGAACGCCAATCCCCAGATGGCAATCTTTTTGCCTTCCAGTGAACCAAGAGTCTCTTTGAGTGAATCAAGCGCCCAAGCCTGCTGCTGCTCGTTTCTGCGCGCGATGGCTTCAAGAAGTACCGGCTCGACCCCGCTCGCAGCCGCAGACTGCGAAAGTGCCGCAACATCACCTGGCAGGCAGAAACCACCATACCCGACACCCGGATACAGATACGAATAGCCGATCCTTGGATCAGAACCGATACCCTTACGAACACTTTCGATGTCCGCGCCTATTTTTTCGGCGACTGCGGCAATTTCATTCATTAATGAAATTCGGCTTGCAAGCATAGCACTTGCTGCAAATCGCGTGAGTTCAGCATCCAGTTGAGACATTACAGTGACACGCTCATGCTGGCGCATAAAAGGACGATACAATTCCAGCATGCGTGTGCGCGCACCATGATCGCTGACACCCAGAATAATTCGGTCAGGACTCATGAAATTGTCGATGGCAACGCCTTCACGTAGGAATAGCGGATTGGCGACAACAGAAGCGCCAGATCCCTGCCCATCCAGTAGTTCGGCCAAACGTGCTGTCATACCCAGCGACGTCGCAGAACAGTTTACGACGACAGCGTCATCTGACAGAGAGGGTAAAATGGCTTCTGTTAACGCGAGAACTTTCTCATCGACGTTGGCATCATGCTCCAGTGCGAGGTAAACAACCTCTGCATTCTGGGTCGCAACGTGAGAATCATTATGATACGTGAGGCGGCGCGAACTGCTATTGCTGGAAATAAGATTAGTAAGACCCGGTTCATGGAATGGGAGATTGTCTGGATCAAGAGCTGAGCCGTTCAGATAGTGGGTGACGATATTGCCCATTTCGGCGAGACAGGCGCCAATCACCATCGAAACATAGCCAGAACCGGCCACTGATACTTTCAAAAGATATTCCTTATATTACGACCTGAGACAAGCCATATCCGACTCAGGTTGAAGCACGCACCCTGCTCGCTTAACCCTGCCATTTTAACACGGTAAAGTACCTTATTACGGAAAAATGACAAGCGTATGAAAAACAAAAAAGCCCGGCGTGAACCGGGCTTTCAGCAAGATCAGAATGATCTTACAGAGCAGATTCCAGTTCTGGAACCGCTTCAAACAGGTCAGCTACCAGACCGTAGTCTGCAACCTGGAAGATAGGAGCTTCTTCGTCTTTGTTGATAGCAACAATAACTTTAGAGTCCTTCATACCTGCAAGGTGCTGAATCGCACCAGAGATACCAACTGCAACGTACAGATCTGGAGCAACGATCTTACCAGTCTGACCAACCTGCATGTCGTTTGGAACGAAGCCAGCATCAACTGCCGCGCGTGAAGCACCAACAGCAGCACCGATCTTGTCTGCCACTTTGTACAGCATCTCGAAGTTGTCGCCATTACCCATGCCGCGACCACCAGAGATAACTACTTTAGCAGCAGTCAGTTCAGGACGATCAGACTTGGCCAGCTCTTCGCTTGCGAACGCAGAAATACCCGCGTCTTTTGCAACATCTACAGACTCAGTTGCTGCTGAACCGCCTTCTGCAGCAGCTGCGTCAAACGCAGTACCACGAACAGTCATCACTTTGATGCTGTCAGAAGACTTAACAGTCGCGATTGCGTTACCAGCATAGATAGGACGTACGAAAGTGTCTGCACTCTCAACACCGATCACTTCAGAGATCATGTTTACGTCCAGCAGCGCTGCAGCGCGTGGCAGGAAGTCTTTACCAGTAGTAGTGGCTGCTGCCAGGATGTGGCTGTAGCCTTTACCCAGCTCAGCAACCAGTTCGCCCATGTTTTCAGCGAGCTGATATTCGTAAGCAGCATTGTCTGCTACCAGAACTTTTGCTACGCCAGCTACTTTCGCAGCAGCTTCTGCGGCCGCGCCACAGCCTGAACCAGCAACCAGAACTTCAACGTCGCCACCACTTTTGGTAGCAGCAGTGATAGTGTTCAGAGTAGCGCTTTTCAGAGTAGCGTTATCGTGTTCTGCGATTACTAAAATTGCCATTACACCAACCTCTCTCAGAGCACTTTTGCTTCGTTTTTCAGTTTATCAACCAGCGTTGCAACGCTGTCGACTTTGATACCAGCAGAACGCTCAGCTGGTGGCGTTACCTTAACCAGGGACAGGGTAGATTTAACTTCTACGCCGAGGTCTGCAGGAGTAACGGTATCCAGCGGCTTACGCTTAGCTTTCATGATGTTTGGCAGAGACGCGTAACGTGGCTCGTTCAGACGCAGGTCTGTAGTTACGATTGCTGGCAGGTTCAGCGCAACAGTACGCAGACCACCATCAATTTCACGAGTTACGTTAACCTTATCGCCATCAACAACCACTTCAGAGGCGAAAGTGCCTTGTGGCATACCGGTCAGTGCACCCAGCATCTGACCAGTCTGGTTGTTATCACTATCGATGGTCTGCTTACCCATCAGAATAATCTGAGGCTGCTCTTTCTCAACAACACCTTTCAGCAGCTTAGCAACTGTCAGTGGTTCGAGCTTCTCTTCAGTTTCGATCAGAATGCCGCGGTCAGCACCCAGCGCCAGAGCGGTACGAATCTGCTCCTGAGCAACTTTAGGACCAATGGAAACAACAACGATTTCAGTAGCAACACCCTTTTCTTTCAGGCGAACAGCTTCTTCAACGGCGATTTCACAAAATGGGTTCATAGCCATTTTGACGTTTGTCAGATCAACATCAGAGTTGTCTGCTTTTACGCGCACTTTGACGTTGTAGTCGATAACGCGTTTTACAGCGACAAGAACCTTCATAGATTCCTCGTTATTCTCAAGTGGATGAAAAAAGGGCAAAAAACAGCACCAATAGTCTCGCACCGACCCTTTCCAGCGGCCCACATTATTCGGATTGTGACCATTCAGGTCAAGTCCGGCCCACTCCAAACACTGACCTCATGCCATAAAAGCGCCAAGCAATGCAGCAAACCGGTTGCCTGAAAATAGCCAAATCGTATAATGGCCGCCATTTTTTCATTTCGCTGACCGGCGTTATTGCTGCGTTTCTTCTATAAACAGAAGCAGCACAGAGAGGTCTGCGACCAAGTAAACGACCGCAAAAGCGGCAACTCCCAGCGTGATTTGAGGAGATCATCCTATGCAACGTGATGTAATGGAGTACGACGTAGTTATCGTAGGCGGCGGCCCTGCCGGCCTGTCGACTGCCTGTCGTATCAAACAACTGGCTGAAGAAGCTGGCCAGGAACTCTCTGTATGCCTTGTAGAAAAAGGCTCTGAGATCGGCGCTCACATTCTGTCTGGTGCAGTTATCGAAGATCGCGCCCTGACCGAACTCTTCCCGAACTGGAAAGAAATGGGCGCTCCATTGAACACGCCTGTTAAGGGTGATGAGGTTTTCTTCCTGACGTCTGGTGAGAAATCAATCAAAACCCCACACTGGGCCATTCCAAAGCCAATGCACAATGACGGCAACTACATCGTATCACTGGGCAACGTATGCCGTTGGCTGGGCGAGCAGGCAGAGGCACTGGGTGTTGAAATCTACCCTGGTTTCCCTGCAGCTTCACTGATCATCGAAGAAGACACCGTTAAAGGCATCATTACTGGCGATATGGGCGTCAGTCACGACGGCACCCAGCGCGACGACTACGTTCCAGGCATGGAACTGCGCGCTAAATACACTGTATTCGCAGAAGGTTGTCGCGGCCACCTGGGCAAGGAACTGATTGCCAAGTTCAACCTGGATGCAGGTAAAGATCCGCAACACTACGGCATCGGCATCAAAGAGCTGTGGGATATTGATCCAGCCAAACACGAAGAAGGCCTGGTACTGCACGGCGCAGGCTGGCCACTGAGCGAGTCAGGTTCCACTGGTGGCTTCTTCCTGTACCACACAGAAAACAACCAGGTTGTCGTTGGCCTGATCACCGACCTGTCGTACAGCAACCCACACGTCAGCCCATTCGACGAATTTCAGCGCATGAAGCACCATCCAGTACTGGCGCAGTATCTGGAAGGCGGCAAGCGCGTTTCTTATGGTGCACGTGCCATTGCGAAAGGCGGCCTGAACTGCCTGCCTAAGATGACCTTCCCAGGCGGCCTGGTGGTCGGCTGTGACGCAGGCACCCTGAACTTCGCTAAGATCAAGGGCACTCACACTGCTATGAAGAGTGGTATTGTTGCCGCAGAAGAAATCTTCAAAGCAGTACAGGCTGAGCGCGCCAACGACGAAATCGTTGAATTCACCAAAGCCTTTGAGTCTTCATGGGCATGGGAAGAACTGCACCGCAGCCGTAACTTCGGCCCTGCAATGCACAAGTTCGGTACCTTTGGTGGTGCAGCGTTCAACTTCATCGACCAGAACATCTTCCCTATCCCAGTGACTCTGCACGATAAAACTGCAGACCATGCCATGCTGAAGCCAGCGGCGGAAAGTAAGAAGATCGACTATCCGAAGCCTGACGGCAAACTCAGCTTTGCCAAGCTCGACTCCGTGTTTATCGGTAACGTTAACCACGCTGAAGATCAGCCATGTCACCTGAAGCTGAAAGATGACTCAATTCCACTGAGTCAGAATCTGCCAATGTACGACGAGCCTGCGCAGCGCTATTGCCCTGCTGGCGTTTA
>JAYNJA010000234.1:0-4617 GCA_038109705.1 Thalassolituus sp.
CTTACAGCATGACGGTCACTGTCTGGAATCGCGGCTTCTAACTCTACAAGCAACTGATCGAATTCTTCCGCCATTTCTTTTGGTGTTGTCTGCTGATATCCCACAAACACCTGCCCGAGATTACTGGTACCACGGCCTGTGTACTGAGACGTAATGTCTGTCATGCGAAAGGCCATTGCTCGGGCGAGGCGCACGACCTCAGGGACAGCGCCAGGCTGAGCGTCCGTTTTCATCATCAGACCGGCTTGGTCGACTAAGGCAAACACCTGTTCACCCATATCGTTTACCAGACGCATATCCGGGTAACCACGGGCGATAATGTCAGCGCGGTTCGTCTTCATCAGCTTCTGAAACGCCGCCCAGTGGGTTTCCAGGCTGGCACGGTCGGCACTGCGCTCGTTACCCGCTGTCAGGCGTGACATCGCCGCAGTCGCGGCTGCCATCGCACGATCGATACGGTTAGCGTATTTGGTATCCGCATCCAGCCCCTGGTACATGTAGAAGCCGGTCATGGCGTCGGTACTTTGCAGGCGCAGGATGTGAAGATCTTCAGTTGCGTCTGCCAGTGCCTGATGTGTTGGGAGCACACAGGTCAGCAGAGCGGCAACAAGGAGTACTACCTTCATAAGTTGTCCGTTATGACTTTTTATTTTTGATTCTATGTCCGTATGGGCCGTTTTTATATCCCCCCTTACAAAGAGTAACAATATTCATATAGGTGAAAGTGTGACAGATGTACGAGACTCTCTGGCGCGCTGGCACTCTCTATTGACTTTCGGACGCTGCTCTGGGAAGGTGTCGGCCTCAGATTCAAACGCTCGTATGAATTGTTCGATTTGTAAACAATGCGAGCCTTGATTCACCAACGGGCACGGTACCCTCGGGTATTTGTCAGCCAACAGCAAACCACCATGTGGAGATCAGTTGATGATTTACGAAGGTAAAGCCATCACGGTAACCCTGATCGACGGCGGCATCGCCGAACTGAAATTCGATCTGCAGGGCGAATCAGTAAACAAGTTCAACCGTGTAACACTGGAAGATCTGGACGCAGCTGTTAAAGCGATCCAGGGCAACAGCGATGTTAAAGGCGTACTTGTTACTTCAGGCAAAGACGTATTTATCGTAGGCGCGGACATTACCGAATTCGGTAACACGTTCAAAGGCAGCGAAGAAGAAATCGCAAGCTGGACTCTTGAAGCCAACCAGATCTTCAACGCGGTTGAAGACCTCGAAGTTCCTACCCTGACTGCCATCAACGGCATCGCACTGGGTGGCGGTTTCGAAATGTGTCTGGCTACTGACATGCGTGTAATGTCTGAAAAAGCCAAAGTCGGTCTGCCAGAAGTTAAACTGGGCCTGATGCCTGGTTTCGGTGGTACCGTTCGTCTGCCACGCGTAATCGGTGCAGACAACGCAATCGAATGGATCTGCATGGGTGCAGAGAACAAGCCTGAAAAAGCTCTGAAAGACGGTGCGGTTGACGCAGTTGTTGCAGCTGACAAGCTGAAAGAGCAGGCAGTTGAAATGCTGAAGTCTGCCATCGCAGGCGAGATCAACTGGCAGGCACGTCGCGAAGAGAAGAAAGCTAAGCTGAAGCTCAACGCGATGGAAGGCATGATGGTATTCGAAACTGCTAAAGGTTTCGTTGCTGGCCAGACCAAAGGTCACTACCCAGCACCTATCGTTGCGATCAAGACTATGCAGAAAGCTGCAAACTCTCCACGCGACAAGGCACTGGAAGCTGAAGCAAAAGGCTTCGCACAACTGGCTAAAACTTCAGAAAGCAACGCTCTGATCGGTCTGTTCATGAACGACCAGCTGCTGAAGAAGAAAGCAAAAGACTACGACAAGAAAGCTAAGCCTACTAATAAGGCTGCAGTACTTGGCGCAGGTATCATGGGTGGCGGTATCGCTTATCAGTCTGCACTGAAAGGCACCCCGATCATGATGAAAGACATCAACGAAGCGGGTATCGAGCTGGGTCTGAACGAAGCCAACAAGCTCCTGGCCAAGCGCGTTGAGAAGAAAAAAATGCAGCCAGCACAGATGGGTGAAGCGCTTAACCGCATCCGTCCAACTCTGTCTTATGGCGATTTCGGTGACGTAGACACTGTGGTAGAAGCAGTTGTTGAAAACCCGAAAGTGAAGAAAATGGTTCTGGCTGACCTGGAAGACCAGGTGACTGAAGACACCATCATCACTTCTAACACCTCTACTATCAGCATCGACCTGCTGGCAGCAGACCTGAAGCGTCCTGAGAACTTCCTGGGTATGCACTTCTTCAACCCAGTGCACATGATGCCTCTGGTAGAAGTTATCCGTGGTTCTAAGACTTCTGAAGAAGCGGTTGCTACCGTTGTTGCTTACGCGAAGAAAATGGGTAAAACCCCAATCGTAGTAAACGACTGCCCAGGCTTCCTGGTTAACCGTGTTCTGTTCCCTTACTTCGCTGGTTTCGCTGGCCTGGTTCGTGACGGTGGTGAATTCACCAAGATCGACAAAGTAATGGAGAAGTTCGGCTTCCCAATGGGTCCTGCTTACCTGCTTGACGTTGTTGGTATCGACACCGGCGTTCACGCAAACGAAGTAATGGCTGAAGGCTTCCCTGACCGTATGAAGGGTGACTTCAAGTCAGCAATGGAAGTGATGTACGAAAATGGCCGTTACGGTCAGAAAAACGGCAAAGGCTTCTACGCTTACGAAACTGACAAGAAAGGCAAGCCGAAGAAAGTTGTTGATCCAACAACTTACGAGCTGATCAAGCCAGTTGTTGCCGACGCACAAGACTTCGACGCTGAAGAAATCATCGCACGCTGCATGATTCCAATGTGTATCGAAGTAGCACGTTGTATCGAAGAAGGCATCGTAGATACTGCTGCTGAAGCAGATATGGGCCTGATCTTCGGTATCGGCTTCCCTCCATTCCGTGGTGGTGCATGCCGTTACATGGATTCCATCGGTATGGCTGACTTCGTTGCACTGTGCGACAAGTACGCTCACCTTGGCAATCTGTACAAAGCAACCGATCGCATGCGTGAAATGGCAGCGAACGGCGAAAGCTACTTCGGTTAATCGGCGCACCAGGAGAAATTAAACTATGTCTTACAATCCAAAAGACGTCGTTGTTGTAGACGCAGTGCGCTCACCAATGGGCCGTTCCCGTGGTGGTGTATTCCGCAACGTACGTGCAGAAACCATCTCTGCAAACCTGATCAACGCACTGTTCGAGCGTAACCCAGGCGTAAACCCAGCACTGGTTGAAGATGTGATCTGGGGCTGTGTGAACCAGACTAAAGAACAGGGCTTCAACGTAGCTCGTCAGATCGGTCTGATGACTGTAGTGCCTAAAGAAGCAGGCGCTCTGACTGTTAACCGTCTGTGTGGTTCTGCAATGTCTGCTATCCACACTGCGGCACAGGCTATCCAGACTGGCAACGGCGACGTATTCGTTGTTGGTGGTGTTGAGCACATGGGCCACGTTGATATGCAGCACGGCTTTGACCACAACCCACAAGCCTCTAAGTACTCTGCAAAAGCATCCAACATGATGGGTCTGACTGCAGAAATGCTGGGTAAAATGCACGGCATTACCCGTGAACAGCAGGATGAGTTCGCAGCGCGTTCACATCGTCTGGCTCACAAAGCAACTCTCGAAGGCAAGTTCAAGAACGAAATCGTTCCTATGTACGGCCACGATGCAGACGGCAAACAGATTCTGGTAACTGAAGACGAAACTATTCGTCCGGAAACTACCGTAGAAACTCTGGGTAACCTGCGTCCTGCGTTCGATCCTAAAGGCGGTACCGTAACTGCAGGTACTTCTTCACAGATCACCGACGGTGCATCTGCAATGCTGCTGATGAGCTACGAAAAAGCTCAGGAACTGGGTCTCAAGCCACGCGCTCGTATCCTGGGTATGGCAGTAGCAGGTGTTGACGCTGCAATCATGGGTTACGGCCCGGTTCCAGCGACCAAGAAAGCACTGAAGCGCGCAGGTCTGGAAGTGACTGACATTGACTACTGGGAACTGAACGAAGCGTTCGCAGCACAGTCACTGCCATGTGTTAAAGACCTGAAGCTGAAAGACATCGCAGAAGAGCGTATCAACATCCACGGCGGCGCAATCGCCCTGGGTCACCCACTGGGCTGCTCTGGTGCACGTATCTCTACCACGCTGATCAACGTTCTGGAACAGAACAACGGTAAGTACGGTGTGAGCACTATGTGTATTGGTCTCGGTCAGGGTATCGCGACTGTCTGGGAGCGTATGGACTGAGCGCTACTGCGCTCGCCTGACCTTTGTTAAAGATCTCTTCGAAATGCTCATGTAGGCTAACTACATTCCGCTTGCTCAGAGATCTTTGCCTCGGTCAGCCATCGCTCGCGACGCGCTCCTAACCCGAGACGTTGCATAAAGAACCGGCCACTTGGCCGGTTTTTTTGTGGGTGGGGTTGGGGAGAGGCGTCGTCTTATGCGCTTTTCTTAGATGTGTGGAGGCGGTATGCTCGAACGACGGGTCTAAGTGAGTTAGAAAATTGAAATACTAGAGATCTTTTGAAGGTACTAAAATAACGAACCTGGGAAGTAATATGATTCAAAAGGAAATTGTGATC
>JAYNJA010000235.1:0-4613 GCA_038109705.1 Thalassolituus sp.
TCCGGAACTGTACCCGCAACTGTAAGGGCTTAGCCCGAGTCAGATACCAGCCTGAACAATTCGTTATTTTGTCCGTGCGGGAATACACGGAGCATCTCTCGCCTATCGGTCTGCATTTCATGCAGAATCCGGAAGAAGAGTCTCTGCTCCCGCATTTGAAACTTGCCTACAGGCGCAGCAGAGCAGCTAATGCACACCCAGCTAATGCATACCCAATCAGGTTTAGAAGCTGATCAACTCAGCCTTAGCGTTAATGATGTGACTCTGATTGAGAACGTCTGTTTTACGCTGCCAGCCGGTCAGGTTCTGGGCATTCTCGGCCCGAACGGTGCGGGTAAAACCACGTTGCTGAAGCAACTGGCTGGAGAACAGGCAAGAAACCAAAGTGTGAGTGGCAGCGTTTACTGGCAGGACAACGACGTCCGCCGGATTCCTTTGCAGGAAAAGGCCCGCCGTATTGTTCTGGTGAACCAACTCAACGACAGCGTGTTTGCGCTGACGCTGTTTCAGGTGGTGCGTATGGGGCTGCTGCCCCACCAGCCTTTATTCGCCATGCCCGGACGTGACGATGATCTCAAGGTACTTGAGGCACTGGAGCGTGTCGGCCTGAAAGCCAAATCCCGACAGACGTTCTCTACCCTCTCGGGAGGCGAACAACAGCGCGGGCTGATTGCCCGGGCCATGCTACAACAGGCCAGCCTGTTGCTGCTGGACGAACCGGTGAATCACCTTGATGTGTATTACCAGCATGACGTTCTGGGGCTATTACGTTCGCTTGCCCATCAGCAGGACTCTGCTCGCAGTCTCACCGTTGTCATGAGCCTGCACGATCTGAATCTCGCTGCTGCCTACTGCGATCAGTTACTGATTCTTGATGGCGGTTGTGTGCAGGCATTTGGCCCGCCGCGCGATGTATTGAACGAAGACCTTCTCGAACGGGTGTTCGGTCTGCCGTGTCTGGTGCGCCACGAAGAACACGGCACCCGGGTCGACTTCTGCCCTTCTCCTATAAACTCACCTTCTGGCCGCTCTTCTACAGAGGAGCGCCGCTGATGTCTGTTCCAATGCGCTGGACGCTCCTCGTAATCGTCACTCTGCTGAGTCCATTGCTGGCCACCCTGTTTGGCTCCGCAGGCTTATCTGTCGACACCGTTGTGCAATGTCTGTCAGGGCAATGCCCGGGCCCGACCGACGATCTGATCTTTTTCGATATCCGTGTGCCTCGGGTACTGGGCGCGCTACTCGCTGGCGGTGGTCTGGCGATTGCCGGTGCCACACTGCAGAACGTTACCCGCAATGGCCTCGCTGACCCGTATCTGTTTGGTGTCGTCGCTGGTGCCGGACTCGGAGCCGCGATCGTCAGCGTGCTGCCGGATTACGGCCTTTTGCCAGACGGCGTATCCCTTCCGGTTGCTGCATTTATCGGTGCCTGGTTATCGGTGCTGATGGTGCAGGGATTGGCTATGAGCAGCTGGGCGCGTACACCAGAACAACTCCTGCTGGCCGGTATCGCCATGTCGCTGATGCTGGGTGCTGCCACTCATATGGTGCTCTACATTGGCGAGCCCTTTGCGGCAAACAAGGTAATGTTCTGGCTGATGGGCAGCCTTGCCCGTATAGAAGATTCGCACCTCTGGCAGATGTTGATTCCGCTAATTGCCGCGGTTGCCACACTCTGGCTTGCAGGGCGCCGCTTCGACGCCATGATGCTTGGTGATGCCTCTGCCAGAGGTCTTGGGGTGCATGCAGGAAGAATGCGCCTGCTGGGCTTAATGGTGTGCGCAACCCTTACCGCGGTCATCGTTGCGCACTGTGGCGGTATTGGTTTTGTCGGCCTGATGATCCCACATATCGTACGTCAGTGGTTTGGCGTGACTACAAGAGCCGTTATCGTCGGTTCGCTGCTGCTGGGCGGCCTGTTTCTGATCTGGGCCGATGTGCTCGCACGCACTCTCGTCTCCGATCAGGAATTACCGATCGGCATTATTACCTCCGCCATTGGCAGCGTATTTTTCCTGCTGATGATGCGTCAACGCGCTTAACCCAACCTGTCTGTCACCGGAGCTTTTATTTTGTCTGTACTGAATTCACTGCATATTCCACGCGTTGAGCAATCGTCGACTGCCGAGGTACAGGGCCGTATAGATCAGAAAACCAAGCCTCCCGGTGCGCTGGGAATGCTGGAAGCTACCGCATTGCAGCTGGCGCTGATTCAGAAACATCCCGACAGGCTCTCTCTGAACAATCCGGTGATGGTGGTCTTTGCCGCCGACCACGGCATTGCTTCGCATCCGGTGAGTATTGCGCCACAAGCCGTTACCCGTCAGATGGTGCTCAACTTTCTTGCCGGTGGTGCCGCGATTAACTGCTTCTGCCGCAGTAACGACATCGCTCTGAAGGTTGTTGATGCCGGTATTCTGGAAGCCATCAATGACGAACACGCTGATTTTATCGTCGCCCGCAGCGGCGCTGGCACTGCCGATATGTCAGAGCAACCAGCCATGACCGCAACACAACTGGAGCACGCCCTGAACAGCGGCATCGAGATCGCAGATACCCTGTCAGCCGCCGGCCATGATCTGTTTGCCTTTGGCGAGATGGGTATCGGCAATACATCAGCAGCATCGGCGCTGCTTTCATTAATGGAAGAATTGCCAGCCAAACTGACCACCGGGCTGGGCACCGGAATATCTGAAGAACAACTGACACTGAAGCAGTCACTGATTCTGAAGACCATTGAGCGGGTACGTCATCAGCACCCGAACATCAGCCCAGAAATCGCGCTGCAGGAAGCCGGCGGCTTTGAAATCGCCCAGATCACCGGTGCCATACTGGGTGCGGCAGCTGAACAGCGCCCGGTCTTGATCGATGGTTTCATCGTCAGTGTGGCGGCCTTGCTGGCGGTACGGATGAAACCCGAATGCCGCGACTACCTGCTCTTTGCGCATCGGTCTGCCGAAGCGGCACACAACCATATTCTCGAGACGTTAAATGCTGAGCCCCTGCTGGATCTCGGCCTGCGCCTGGGTGAAGGCACGGGCGCCGCACTGGCTATGCCACTGCTGAAAGCCGCCTGTGCCTTCTATAACGACATGGCCAGCTTTGAATCTGCCGGAGTTACTGTGTGAGTTATGGTGTGAAGGGATGGGTAGCTGGCCAGTTAAATCTGTTCCGGCTGGCGCTGTCGTTTATGACGCGCCTGCCGGCGGGCAGGCTCGATTATTCGCCTGAGAAGATGCATCTTGCGCTGCGTTATTTTCCGGCGGTGGGCTGGTTACTGGGCCTGCTGCTGTGTGGCGTATTTCTTCTGACTGAACACCTGTCAGGGAGCACGGTAGCAGTCGTGGTCTGTGTTGTTGTCAGCATACTGTTAACTGGCGCTCTGCATGAAGATGGCCTGGCCGATACCTTTGATGGGTTTTATGGCGGCTTCGACACCGAGCGCAAGCTCACCATTATGAAAGACAGTCGCATAGGCACTTATGGCAGTGCAGCACTGTTCAGTGCGCTGGCGTTAAAAATTACTCTGCTGTTGGAGCTTACTAACAACGGGCAAGTAATCAGTGCTCTGCTAGTGGCCTATCCGCTGTCACGAGCCATGGCCATTACCCACGGCCAGGACCTGCCCTACGTCTCAGCGCCGGGCAAAAGCAAAAGCGATCCGCTGGCAAAGCCAATGAGTACCGGCAACCTGGTTGTCACCCTGATCTGGGGTGGACTGGCGCTGCTGCTGTTTCCTCTGGTCAGTGCCATCGCTGTCATCATTTCGGTGGTCATTGCCCGTACTCTTCTGCGCCTGTGGATGAAAAAGCATATACAGGGCTTTACCGGTGACTGTCTGGGTGCAGCCCAGCAGTTTCAGGAACTGCTGATTTATTTCGTACTGGTCACATGTGTGACTCAGGGAGTCGGCCAATGATTCATCTGATTCTTGGTGGTGCCCGTTCTGGTAAATCATCCTTCGCCCTGAAAGAAGCTGAGCATCTGATCAATGAGCAGCGTCTGAACCCGGTGTTTATCGCTACGGCGACGGCGTCTGATGATGAAATGGCCGCCCGCATTGAGCGTCACAAAAACGAACGTGGTGAACACTGGCAACTCAGAGAAGTGCCACTGGATATCGTCAGTGAACTGAACAGTGCGAGTCAAAAAGATCTGCTGTTAATCGACTGCCTGACCCTCTGGCTCAATAACCAACTGTACCTGCGCCCGAACGACGCCCCTGCACTTGCAACCCAGCAGCTCACCGATGCACTGAACGGGTGTCAGGCAACCGTCCTGCTGATCGCCAATGAAGTCGGCCTTGGGGTAATCCCCATGGGCGAAGTCTCGCGCATCTTTGTTGATCAGGCTGGCTGGCTGAATCAGGCTATTGGCCGCATCGCCGACCGGGTCACATTTGTTGCTGCGGGTTTGCCCATTGATCTAAAGGGTAAAAAGTCGCTCAAAGGTAATCAGTCATGAACCGACGCTTCAAAGCTAGTACCACTCTGATGGTTCAGGGGACGACTTCGGATGCGGGTAAAAGCCTGCTGGTCGCTGGCCTCAGCCGTGCCTTTAATAATATGGGCTTAAAAGTCGCGCCTTTTAAGCCGCAGAATATGGCACTAAAC
>JAYNJA010000236.1:0-3626 GCA_038109705.1 Thalassolituus sp.
CGAAGTCCTTGAGTTACATCTCAAACCACCGGTCACCTAAGCGCCAATAGAGTTTTAACTGGTGAATAAAATAGCTCGCTATGTTCTGGCGCAGACGATTTGAAACAAAACCACTCTGGCGTAATTCACGTAAGCCAGCATCTACCATGGGAATGCCGGTACGAGCCTCACACCAGGCCTGCCAATACTCTGCATTGTGAGTGTATATCCGATCTTTCTTCTGAATGCCTCCTGCAGAAAAAAGAGCGCTTCCATGCGCTCGCAAGGACCAGTGGAAATATTCACGCCATAACAGTTCGAAGCGTAGCCAGTAAGTGTCTTCAGAGGGTTCTCCGCCCTGGTGATGTGCTGCTTCAAATTTCAGGGTCTCGTGCCAAAGCTGTCTGGGAGACAGGCAACCCCAGGCGAGATAGCTGCTCATGTGGCTGAAGTTATGCCGGCCGAGGAGTTGGTTCCGGGTCTGCTTATAGTGGCTCAGGGACTGGCTGTCCCATATGTAGTCTTTCAGCCATTGTTGCGCAGGGCGCTCACCGCCAGTAAAGGGGAGTTCAAGGCGCTCACTGATATCGGGCCAGCTTACTGGAGCCCGGTGCTTCAGTGGATATTCGTGGATCTGTAAACGTGGGCTACTGATATCCTGTGGTACGGAATACTGATGTGTATATTTCTCAACGATGCGTCGGAACTTACTGAAACTGTCGGGAAAATCATCCAGCAGCTCACTCATTTGCTCGCTGTTGAAAAGGGTCTGTGCACTGTAGGTCTGTGTATTTACACCGCACTTTTTCAAACGCGAGAGCCAGTTTAATTCTTCGGGGGCCTGGGCTTCGCTTGTCAGTAGCTGAAAGTCCTCACCTGCCAATTCTTCTTTAATTGCCAGTAAGGTGTCGACCGGGTCGCCACAATATATGTGGAAGTCGATGGTCTGATCTTCGAGTTGGCGATGTAAGTCAATGAGCGATGCTCTTAAAAAACGGGCCTTTGCACCGCCTAAGCGAGTCATTCCATAACGGTCTTTATCTAACCAATGCATTGGCAGTATGTAGACGACTGCAAGCGGATCACCATTCGCAATCGCCCGGCGGAATCCTTCATGATCATGTAAACGCAGATCGTTGCGCAGCCATAGAATCTGGACCATCAGAATTCATCCTCCACAGAACCTGCGGCACATAAGTTCGGCGTCGTATATTGAGGACTATTTGCTGCCAGCTTCGTCATCTGATTGGCAGGGCGAGCGCTACGTTTGCAGCGTTGTGAGCAGTATTTGACGTTGTCCCAGTCACGAGCCCACTTGCGCCGCCAGCAGAAAGGGCGCTCGCAGTGTGCGCAGATCTTTTCTTCCAGATGCAATTTTTTATGTGTCATATTTAATGGGCCATTGTTTATTTAACACAGTTAGAGATCATCCAGGTGCTCAAGCAGGTACTCTGCGCGCTCCAGAGTCGACGTACGGTTTTCTTCGCTCATGCGCTCGAAGCTCCGGTAAATCATGCTCATGCGCGGATTTTTCTGAAACTGTTCCCGGTGTCTGTCTATGAAGTGCCAATAAAGGCTATTGAACGGACAGCTGTCGTGATCGCTACGGGTTTTGACCGAATATTCACAGCCTGTGCAGTAGTCCGACATTTTTTGAATGTAATTACCTGAGGCGGCGTAGGGTTTGCTGCCTAAATAGCCACCATCCGCGTGCATCACCATGCCCAGGGTATTCGGGAGTTCTACCCAGTCGTAAGCATCTGCATAAACGGCGAGATACCAGTCGCAGATTTCTTCGGGTTTGATGCCGGTTAATAACGCGAAATTTCCCGTGACCATTAAACGCTGAATATGGTGTGCGTAGGCATGGTCAAAGGTGTTTTTAAAACAATCAGCCATGCAGGCCATACGGGTCTTACCATCCCAATAATAGCGGGGCAGTGAGCGTGTATTACCGAGGAAGTTTTCTTTTGCATAGTGTGGCATGTGTAACCAGTAAATGCCGCGTACATATTCCCTCCAACCGATGATCTGGCGGATAAATCCTTCAACGGCATTAAGAGGTACGCGTCCATCTTTGTAGGCTTTTTCAGCAGCGTCACATACCTGTGTCGCGGTCAGAAGCCCACAGTTCAGGTAGGGAGAGAGCAGGCTGTGGAACAGGCTCTTCTCGCCACGCGCCATGGCATCCTGATAGGTACCGAAATCTGCCAGACAGTACTGAATAAAGAAGCCAAGTGCAGCGTTCGCCTGAGCTCTCGTTGTTCCCCAGTTGAAATGTTCGAGCGTTCCTATGTGATCGGGAAACTCTCTCTCGACCAGTTCGAGTACTTCATTATCAATGTCGTCACGATTGAATTGTGGCGGTGTTGGTAATGGTGGTTCTCCCTTCCAGCGGTTACGGTTTTCACTGTCATAATTCCATTCACCGCCCTCGGGTTCGCCATCATTCATGAGGTAGCCGGTTTTACGCCGCATTTCGCGGTAGAAGTACTCCATCCGCAGTTGTTTTCGGCCGTCTGCCCACTTCGCGAATTCTGAGGTGCTCGAGTTAAAACGGTCGTCGCCGTAGATATCGACAGGAATCTCAAGCGCTTTGCTCCATTGCTTATCCATGGCGTTTTGTAGCCGGTATTCGCCGCACTGGGTTAGAACGAGGCGTTCGCTGCCATGCTGTTTACAATGAGCTTGTACAACATCGAAGAGTGATCTGTATTCACTCTCGCTGTCGTAAGCGTAGTAATCGACCTTCCAGCCTGACTCTCTCAACTCATCAGCAAAGTGGCGCATGGCACTGAAGACTAAAGCGATCTTCTGCTTATGGTGCTTGGTGTACGTGGCTTCGTCGTAGACCTCGGCCATGACGATGCGGTCAGTCTGCGGGTTCAGCACCCGCAGGCTGGCTAATGTCAGGGTCAGTTGGTCTCCGAGGATCAGGCCGGTTTGCATTGATATACGCTAAGTTAGATTGTGTATAGGTAATGTATAACTAAAGAGCCGCAATTTCCAGTGGCCGACAGGTAAGTGCGGCAATCAGAACGGGCCTTTTAAGGCCTCAAGTAAGGCCTCAAGAAAAGAGGCTAGCTGTCAGAGCGCTGAGAACTGCTGTTGCAGCAGGTTGATCAGCCACTGCAGCGCGGCATCTTCATTGCGCAGCGCAGAGGTCAGAATGTCGACATCAAACGGGGGGATGGGTAACGGTAGAGGTACGCATTTTATCGGCAGCAGGGAGGCATATTCATCCGCCATACGTTTGGGCAGTACAACGGCCATTTCAGAGCCAATCACCAGATGCGGCGCGCCCAGATAGTTAGGAGTGACCATGACGACATCGCGTTCGAGCTCGTTTTCATCCAGCCACATATCCACGACGCCACGGCGCTGGCCACCGGATACCCAGATATGACGAAGGGTAAGGAAGGTATCAAGGTCCAGTGACTCGGTTATTTCAGAATGCTTCTGATCGCAGGCGACTACTAAGTGCTCTTTCAGGAATGGTGTGCGGCGGATGCGCGGCGGCAGCTCGCCGAAGCGCCCGATGCACAGGTCCAGCTCACCATCTTCGAGGGCGCGGGTTGGTGTATCCGGCGGAAGATCGAGGATATCAAACTCGATGCCCGGAGCATGTTCCCGCATGTAACTCAACA
>JAYNJA010000236.1:3636-4610 GCA_038109705.1 Thalassolituus sp.
CATAGTCGGTGGTGGCGATACGGAAGCGCACTTTGCTGGTAGCAGGATCAAACTGATTGCGGCCAGTCAGAGTGTGCTCAATCTGCTGAATTGCCTCTCTGATAGGCCCCTCAAGTTCCAGCGCCAGCGCTGTGGGCTGCATCCCCTGTGCTGTGCGTACCAGCAACTGATCATCCAGCAGCGCACGAAGGCGATTCAGTGCGTTACTGATCGCTGGCTGGCTCAGGGCAAGCTTCTCAGCGACGCGCGAGACGTTACGTTCGCGCATCAAGGCATCGAAGATCACCAGCAGGTTGAGGTCAAAGTTGCGGATATTCAGTATCACAATAAGCTATATCACGAGTTTTGATTTTATCTGGCCCGTTGTTTCTGAGCAGAATGGCGGGCTACCAATTACTTTCTATCTGTCGCATTGTGGCAGGTAACCACTTAACAATAACAGCATAAGAACAGAGTCAGGTCAGATTATGAGCACAGATTTTCAGCCAGTAAACGCCGCCGATATCCAACAGGTAGCCGTCATCGGCGCAGGTACCATGGGGCGTGGCATTGCCATCTCGTTCGCGAATGCCGGTATTAACGTTACGCTGCTTGATCTGAACGAAGAAGTCCGCCAGCAGGCGCTGACTTACGTACAGGGCATTTATGCCGGCATGGTAAAGCGCGAGCGTATCACTCAGGCCCAGGCCGATGAGTGTCTGGCCCGTTTTACCCTGAGCGGTGATTACAACGATATCGCCGGTGTACAGCTGGCCATTGAAGCTGTGTACGAAAATATCGACCTGAAAAAGAAAATCTTCGCTCAACTCGATGAGACACTGAACCCGGATGCGATTCTCGCCAGCAACACCTCTTATCTGGATATCGATGCCATTGCTGCAGCGACGAAGCGTCCGGAACAGGTGCTGGGCCTGCACTTCTTCAGCCCTGCACACATTATGAAACTGCTTGAGATTGTTCGTGGCGACAAAACG
>JAYNJA010000237.1:0-4583 GCA_038109705.1 Thalassolituus sp.
AACGTTCTTTCTCCGCCAGTTCCTGCATACGCTGGGCAGAGACGGTCGCTAACTCGCCACTGAGCTGCTCAACTTTATTCTCAAGAAACGCGTATGAATCTGTCAGCTGCTGAGACATTTCATTGAACATATGAAATGCTCGCTTCAGCTCTATCGGATCAAGATGCTGCTGATCAACAACAGTCGAACTCATCGCGGCGCTCGCCATAAATACCTCACCAGATCGCCAACTTTGCGGCGGAAAAATGTCACTGATAGGTATTTGGCAATTAGTATGCCATTTCAACGAAATGACATTGATAAGTGACTGCTGACCGAGCCCCCATCACGGCCAGAAAAAGAAAAGCCCCAGTACTGTTACAGTACTGGGGCTTTATAAGAACTCGATACCGGCACAGTTACGCCATATCTTTTTCTTTTCTGTTGATATTGTACTTGCGCATTTTCTCCACCAGAGTGGTACGGCGGATACTCAGTTTTTCTGCCGCCCGGGCAACAATCCCATTGGCGTCATCAAGCGCCTGCTGAATCAGCGAGCACTCAAGATCCTGCAGATATTCACGCAGATCCAGTCCATTCACGGGTAGCAGTGCAGGGCCATCAACTCCCGCCAGACCTTCACTCTGAGTAACGTCAGCGACTACCGGTGGAGTGTACTGCTCGTCGCCTTCGTCAACGTGGCGGAATTTCTTCGGCAGTTCATTAACACCAATAACACCGTACGGATGAAGAATTGCAAGACGCTCGACCAGGTTAGCTAACTCCCGGACGTTTCCGTGCCACTCATGGCGACACAGCGACATAATGGCGGCTGAGTTGAAACGGATTGAACCACGCTTTTCGTTCTCGAGACGCGAAATAAGCTCGTTCAGCAGTAACGGCAGATCTTCCACGCGTTCACGCAGCGACGGCATATCGATTGGGAATACGTTCAGGCGGTAGTAGAGGTCTTCACGGAAGCTACCCTCTTCGATCATTTTCTCAAGATCTTTATGCGTCGCAGCGATGATGCGAACGTTAGCCTTGATGGTCTTATTACTACCCACACGTTCGAAGGTATGTTCCTGAAGAACACGCAGAATTTTCACCTGCATGTTAAGTGGCATATCACCGATTTCGTCAAGAAACAGCGTGCCTCCTTCGGCCAGCTCAAAGCGCCCCGGACGACTATTGATCGCACCGGTAAATGCACCCTTCTCATGACCAAACAGCTCACTTTCAAGTAACTCAGCAGGAATGGCGCCACAATTTACCGGAACAAATGGCTTGTTACGGCGATGAGAATGGTAATGCAGGTTACGGGCGACTACTTCTTTGCCAGTACCGCTCTCGCCCTGAATCATAACGCTGACGTCTTTGTCAGCCACCTGCATGATGAGTTCGCGGACGTGCTGAATCTGGCGACTGGTGCCAACAAGGCTACGGAACAATTGCACTTCGCGGCGCTCGCCACGACTACGGTTGTGAGTATACTGCTCGCGATAGATCTGGCAGCGATGCAGACTATCGAGCATCTTGTTATAACTTGGCGGAACGGAAAGAGTTGCCAGGACGCCACGGCGCAGATGTTCCGGCAGGTTCTCTGATAACGCCTGAGAACCGGTAAAGAGAATCGGCAGCCCCTTGTCCCAGGCCAATAAGCCCTCGAGAACGTCTTCAATCGACTGACTGTCAGAATCGCCTAGAATGACCGCACTGATTTCCGTGCTGTCTTCAACTTTTGCCTCAGCTTCCTTGCGCCACTGACCAACGCCAGCAACGATGACTTCTTCCCCTAGAAAGTCGAGAATCACCTTGAGATCATGACGACGCTGCTCGTTATCATCGACCAGTAAAACTTTGATTTCTCTCCACATGGCAAAAGCCCTTTTCCCTCTCTTAAATACAGGAATAACGCGGCACGTCATTCGATTGACTTCCCGTTACTTAGTTAAGTAGCAAATCCAAGCCAAGTCAAACTTCTGACGTTAAAACTTATCCTTAAAGTCCAAAATTAATTATTTCGAAACAAAAAAACATGGTTTTTGTCGCCTTCGGACAATAAAAAACCCCCATAGAGGGGGCAAAAGAGAGCACTACAAATAAAAAACTATCGATATTTCAGGCAGATACCGAGGAAGATAAACGCCCTTGGGCCGAAGCGTCATCGTCTGAGCGCTTGCCATGCAGACTTTCGAGATATTCCTGACGAATGCCATCCCAACCGGTTTTAACCTCAAGCATCAGCCCCATCACTTCATCGATCATATCGGTACTGTTCTGGGCACTGGCCTCGAGCAGACGGCGGATCATATAGTCGTACAGTCGATCCAGGTTCGCAGCTATCTCGCCGCCATGGCTGTGATCCAGACTGGCCTGCAACGTCTGGATAATCTCGTTTACCCGTCCGAGCAGTGTCGCCTTTTCGTTCATATCTGAACGTTGAATCGCTCCTTTCGCCTGCGCCATACGCGTCAGCGCCGCTTCCATCAATAACTGAATCAGACGATGAGGGTCCGCATCCAGAACCTCTGATGTCACATTCACCTTCTGATATTGAGAAGCACCTGATTGGTACATAAAAATACTCCTGCCGGAACACTCACCGGACGATCCAGTGATTTAACTATTACTCTCTTTGACGGCCTCTGCATGAATTTCTTTAGTAACTTTTTGTAGTCAAAGCGTACTTAAGCGGCAAAAATTTGCCTGTCCGCTAGCGGCAATAACCGGCCTTCAGCATGGCCAATGGCGAGGAAATCATTAAAAATTCCATAGAAATCAGCAAGATAAAAAGGTGGCATGGTACCTGCTGAGCAAGCACTTAAATGCTCAGAGGCAACTCACATGGCAACGTTACAGACCCGAGTTCAGGACACACGCAGCAGACGCTCCGACCATCAACAACTGATGGAAGCAGCCACCCGCTATTACACGGAAGCAGACCGGACAGATGACGTACGCCTGCTGAAAAAGTCGGGCCAGCTCGCTTTTCAGGCATGGCAGGCCAACAGCAGTTTTATACCGGGTATCAACCTGCTGGCGCGTATTGCGATGCGTCAGGGAAAATTCGATGAAGCCCAACATTGGCTCAACGAAGGCCTGGCGCTGCGACCAGAAAGCACAGGCCTGCTGTACAGCGCCGGACATCTGGCTCTCACCGAGGGGGATATCGATCGCGCTGAACACTACTTCGCAGAGGCGTCACGCATCTCCCGTGTGAGCACAAAAGCGCCGCTGTATCTCGCTCACATACGCCTGTTGAAAGGCGAATATCTCGAGGCCTTTCAGTTATACCGCGAACTGGTGAAGACCAATGCCAACGACTCGCAAGTGCGCAATAAGCTCTTCGAAGCAGCCAGTTACATCGTTGCCGATTTCTACTCTCAGGAGCTCGAAGAGGAGCTGTTGCGTTGGTTTGACTTTGACGATGTCGACCACAGCCAGTTACGTAGTCTGAGCACATCGCTACTCCAGCACAAACTCAGACTCAGCGAGGCAGGATGTCCACTGGAAGCAGAAGATATCGCCAACGATCCACTGCTCAATAAAGCTCTAACGTCACTGTACTTCTGCGACCCAGTTATCGAACGACTGCTGATGACCATGCGCCAGAGCATACTGATCAGCTCCAGTCGCAGCCTTGCCATCAACAGCGACTACCTGCCATTCGTTATTGCCCTGGCGACTCAGTGTGAGCTAAATGAAGCTGTCTGGTACATCACACCCGACGAACAGGCACTGGTCAGCCAACTTAACCAGCTGACCAGTAAAGTGCTCAGCCTCGAAACAATTGAAGCCGCCGATGTAAGTGCTCTGCTGCTTCTGACTATGATGTATCAGCCTCTACGGCGTGCGCCATTCTTTGAACAGCTCTGTGCCAGATCACTGACCTGGAGCCCACAACTTCAGCCGCTTATGGAACTGGCGCTGGCACAGCCGCAGCAGCTACAACAGCTCGCACAAAATATTCCATCGTTTGGCATCAGCTCAGACCAGATCTCTGACAGAGTCCGGGAGCAATACGAACAACACCCTTACCCGCGTTGGAACAGCCTGGGTTACAACCAGCCATCAGACTACTACGCCTCACTACAGGCGCTGTTCCCAGGAAAACTGGATGACCTTGAAACCCCACGAAATGGCGTAAGCGTACTCGTCGCAGGCTGCGGTACAGGCCGCCATGCTTTACGCCTGGCGCGCTACTTCAACCAGATGCAGGTCACAGCAATTGACCTCAGCCTGACGTCACTCGCCTACGCGCTCTGGCAAGCTGAGAAATATCGTCTGAACATCGATTTCATTCAGGGCGACATTTTACGCGCCGAGATGCTTGGCCAAACGTATGACGTAATAGAAAGCTCAGGCGTACTTCATCACATGCTGGTACCAGAGCAGGGGCTGAATGCCCTGATTGAACGTCTTCGCCCGGGCGGGGTAATGAAGCTTGCACTGTATAGCCGACAGGCACGCACCCTGGTACGCGAGCTGCGGGACGAACTCAGTGGACAGATTCCGGAAACCGATGCCGAAATACGAACCGTACGTGAAGTGCTGCTGCAAAATCAGGATCAGCGCTGGAGTGCAGTGCTGCAGTCCTCAGA
>JAYNJA010000238.1:0-4560 GCA_038109705.1 Thalassolituus sp.
TGCTGACGACGGTCGCAATAATGCACAGCATCGGTGTCCACGACAGAATAAAACGCCCGCGGATACGACTCGATTTCCCCCAGGTGGCCGGCAGCATGTATGTGCCGATGCGATG
The DNA here is from genome assembly GCA_038109705.1 of Thalassolituus sp. Classification (GTDB taxonomy): domain Bacteria; phylum Pseudomonadota; class Gammaproteobacteria; order Pseudomonadales; family Oceanobacteraceae; genus Thalassolituus. The sequence goes on from JAYNJA010000238.1 coordinate 116, forward strand.
ACGGCGATAGAACACAAAGGCGACCACCAGAAAGCAGAGCATTGAGGTATACGCCGTAAGAAACGACGTATGTTCTGCGTACGTAGGGATTATTTTTCCGGCGGTCACGGGGATGGGTAATGCGGCTGCGATTACCGGAGCCGACCCCATATAGCCCCGGAAGAAATCAGCGAAGCGCGCCATGCGTTGAGGTGAGTCGTTCATATTCACATCCTTGCGGTTCAATGAACCCAGTGTACCCAGAATCTGATACATTGATACTGATCTGACGCAGGACTGATAACCCGCCCAATGCCGCATACACATAGCACCAGTGAAGAAGAAAAACTCCGTTTAGAGCACGAAGCTGCCCGGTTGTTTATGCGCGCCTATGAAAAGCAGACGGGCCACGAAATTCGCCACCTCTGGCACAACAAGCCAACCAAGCCGGATGTTTCCTGCCTGCTCGAGGGCAATAAGCTCGATATCGAGGTTGCTCACCTTTACGGCAGTGAAGTTGAAGCAATGAAAATTCTGGGGCGCTCTTTAACGGATGAAACCCGCCACGAGCTCAGTGTCCAGGCGCAGGAGCACAATACTCACCAGCGTTTACTGAACGCACTGAACCGGATTCTGGCGCAGAAAGCAGGCAAAACCTATCATACCCGGCGGGTCTGGCTGTTGATTCGCAATGCGCACCCGGAATGGAATGCCGATATTATCCGTGGCTTGTGTAGTGAAATTCAGGTGCCTACCGAACACCCGTTCGAACAGATATGGATGCTGGGTGATTTCAGCGGTGAGAGCGGAATCGTTCGTCTGGCCTGAAACCCAGCCAAAAATGGAACAGACTATCTGCCCCTGATGCATAAGCAGCGTCATCGCTATGTGGTAGGGTTCAATCTCTCCTCGTTTCTTTTAATAAGTGACACTTTATGGCCGTTGAAGGCGCAGTACTGACCAGTGGCTCTGTAGGCCGCCACCTGTTTCAACAGACCCTGCCTATGGTGGTGGGCATTCTGGCACTTATGTCTGTCGGCCTGCTGGATGCATACTTCATCGGCAATCTGGGAAAAGACCCGCTGACCGCCGTGAGCTTTATCTTTCCTGTGGTGTTCGCGTTGTCGTCACTCGGCGTTGGCGTGATCGCCGCGATTGCCTCGGTGGTTTCCCGTGCCTTAGGTGCAGGGCAAAAACACCGGGCGCAGAGCCTTGTGGCGTTGGGCGTCGTGGCCGCCGGCTTGTTCGGACTGGTTATCAGTATTCTGCTTTATCTGTTCAAGCGGCCTTTATTTGAGCTGATGAATGCATCGCCTGACCTGCTACCGCTGATTGATTCCTATATGACGCCGTTTGCCTTTGGTTTCCCAATGTTGCTGATCAACATGGCAGGCAATGGCGCATTGCGTGCGCAGGGGAGGGCCGGCAAGGCCTCGATGATTCTGATGATGATGGCCCTGGTGAATCTGATTCTTGATCCGCTTCTTATTACCGGAGTCGGTATTTTCGAGGGCTTCGGAATTCAGGGGGCGGCGTACGCCACCATTGTTGGCTGGACCCTGGCATCTGTATTGGCGCTGGTGCTTATAGCGCGCAGTCCGGTCGGGTTGCATTTTGCCCGGTTAAAAGAAGCGCACCCGGGTGAAGATTTAAAAGCTTTGCTGCGAGTCGGTGGTCCTGCCGCAATATCTAACTCCGTGAATCCACTGGGCCTATCCATCATGACGGCCATGCTTGCCAAATACGGTGATGCGGCTGTTGCAGGTTTTGGTGCCGGCGGGCGTTTGCAGGCGCTTGCGGTGGTGCCGTTGTTGGCGCTCTCGAGTTCTATTGGCGGTATTGTTGGGCAGAACTGGGGAGCGGGCTACGGCGATCGTGCCCGACGGGCGTTGGGTTTTGCACTGCTGTTCTGCCTTGGGTACAGCCTGGTCGCGGGTGTACTGTTGGTTATCTGGCGCGAGCCACTGGCATCTATATTTACCGACAGCCCTGAAGTGATCGAAGCATTGTCTTCCTACCTGCTTATTTCAGTCTGGGGCTATGCCGGCTTCGGTGCAATTATCGTAGTTAACGGCGCATTTAATGCGATTGATCGTGCCTATTGGGCTTTGGGGCAATCGGTTGTTCGCGTAGCACTGATCATGATCCCTGTAGCAATAGGATTAAGCATGGTGCTCGAATCGCGCTCGATCTATGCCGCAGAGTTAATTGCCAATTTGGTGGGGGGCATCGGGGCTGTAATTCTTGGTCGTGCGTTGTTGGATGACCGCTGGTTGGCTCGTTAAGTTAATCAAAAAACAAGGAGGTAAAAAGTGAAGCTTATCTACTCAACGACATCGCCTTTCGCGCGTAAGGTCTGGGTCGCGGCGATCAAGTTGGGTCTGCGCGATCAGATTGCACTCGAAGTCGCTAACCCTCTGCGTAATGCCGATGTAGTCAGTGCTGCGAACCCTTTGGGTAAAGTACCTGCCCTGCTGGTCAATGATCAGGTAGTTATAAACAGCCCGGTAATCTGCCAGTTTCTGCAGCGTCGTGCGAATAATAACGTCGATTTACATCAGCCGCCCTACATGGATCTGGATACCACAGAGCGTGTTCATACACTTGCCGATGGTATCGCCGAGGCGGCATTTATGACGGTGATGGAAAAGCAACGCCCAGTAGAACATCAATCTGAGTTGTGGCTGGGACGCTGGAGTCAGGCGATAGCACGCTCGTTAAAAATGATTGAATCCGGTGATATTAAATTACTGAAAAATACACCAGAAAGTATCGCCGAAATCGCCCTGGCCTCAGCACTTGGTTATATTGATTTTCGTTTGCCGGACAATGGCTGGCGAGATGAAAATCCTGCAATCGCAGCATGGTATCAGGAAATTATGCGAGATCTGGTACTGCAGGAAACTGCACCAGCGGACTGATAAATATTCAAGGGGGTTCGTCCGGTATCAGAAAACGAAATTTCCCGTAGTCGAATTAGGCACCGAATCGCCACTCAATACTGAATTACGGAAACGTCCGGCTATACATCGGTTGTAAATGGACGATCATGTAAGAGATAAAGGAATTTTTTCTTACATGAGTTTTCGCCTGTTTATCGAGCAGTTGTTCTGCATGCGTAATCCCTTACGTTCAAGTTTTTGAGTAAGTGGGGCTCCTTGATAGAGCTGATGCCAGCGTTGAGTCACTTCATGGCTCGTCAGTTTACGGGCACGTTGCTGGCTGACGCTAAGTACCAGATTGAAGTGATCAGATCCTGAGCGAGTATGAGTTTTTCGATCTAGCCCCGACGGTGCTCAAAAGAACTGCCTTCTGAGTCTGAGACGCACAAGAAGGTACGCCGAGCTCAGCGAGAAACGCAGTGCTGGTAGGAGGGGTCTTTGAGGGGCACGAATTGACCTGAAAGGAAAGTCGGGTACTCTTCTTAGAAGGGTCAGGCATTATACTTAGCATGTCTGTATTGTTATTTAAGAATATTTGCAATTAAAAAGGAGTGTTTTCTTGGAAAATTCTATTCGTGATGGAGAAAGGTTGTTTTCACTAGAAGTGTATTATGGAAAGTCAAAAAAGAATGCTAAGAAGCTGACTTTTGAAGCTGATCCGATATCAAAAGATATAGATGCCTACCATAGTGTTGTTCGCTGTAGATCGGAAGAAGGATTAAACGAGGAGAAAAAGGTAGATGAAAGTACCGAATTTATGTGTCTGATGTCTTTGATTGTGTATGTGCACAATACAGTTGATTTCATTGCTGATGATATAGGTAATAATATATATATTAAATATGGAAATGATTTAGTTAGACATAAGGTGTTAGATATTTTCGGTGGTGATTGTTTTATTCCTCGTAGTATTGAAGATAAAGTCTATTTTGCTGAAAGTAATGGGTATAAAACTGGCTGGGAAGATGAAGATACAGAAGGAATTATTGAACTTGATTTCGATGAGAGTGTAAAAATTTCTACTATTTCAGATTTTGGCCAGCTGCAGATATTTGATGGTTCTGAAATAGAGGAACCTCCGATGTGGGATGATTCTGCTATGCAAAGCTTTGCTGCAGTATCTGATGGAGCTGTATTTCTAGGCGTTGTAAATAATGATAATCACGAGATTGAAGTTTCGTTATTATCGCAAACTCCCGATATTGATACGGAGTATTGGGATCACGTAGTCATAATCCCCTTTGAAACTAGCGGGGATTTTTGCTTTGGTGAGCAAGAAATGAAAATGCCAGCAGGAAGTTATTCAGTCTGTTGGTATATAAGACGGGTCGGAAGTAGCGCTGTTTATAAGTTAGATTTTTGGCAGGATGCCCAGAAAATTATTGAGGTATTAAAGAAGATGTAATCACTCTGGTGGGACAACAGAGGTCAGAGATGTTGGCTTCTCTGGCTTAAGTCCACAGTGTTTGTGCAGTTCGCTTATTATCGGTTGACGGGGACAGGGAAGTTCTCGGTAGTGTCCAC
>JAYNJA010000239.1:0-4555 GCA_038109705.1 Thalassolituus sp.
ACGATAAAGAAGATCAGCATGATAAAGACGATATCGAGCATCGGTGTAATGTCGACATCATTCTCCTGCCCTTCAGGGCTGACATGACGACGGGCCATTACTTCAACTCCTCTGAAAGCTTGCTGGAAAAGACTGCAGTGTCAGATGCCAGTGCCAGGCGATCCATAACTTCCTGCCGGCTTCGCTCAGCGAGACGCTGAAAGCGACTACGGAAATACAACCCAGAAAGTGCAATAACAAGCCCTGCCATGGTCGGCAGTGTCGCCTGGGCGATGCCATCGGCCATAGCCCGGGCATTACCCGTACCTGTAGTGGCAAGCACATCAAAAACCTGAATCATCCCAGTAACCGTACCGAGCAACCCTAATAGCGGGCAGACGGCGATCAGTACGCCGATTAAGGGCTGACCAAACGACGCCTGCGCGTGAAAGCGGCTGATCCAGGCTGCGCGGATCTGACGTGCTTGCGCGCTGGTGCGGTCGGTACGCGCGTGCCAGCGCTGCTCGAGATCGCTTGCCAGTTCATGGCGTTGCCCATAAAAGAACCAGAGGCGATGACTGATCATTGCCCACAATAGTAGTGCTGCTGCAAATACCGCATACAGCACCGGGCCGCCACGACTGAAGAAATCAGCCAGAACGATCACGATGCCTGCCCCTCAGTAGAGCTACGTTCGCGGGATTCAGCCAGAATACCGGCTGACTGCTCATCCAGAATCTGCACCAGAGCACGACTGCGCGAGCTGACCCAGCTGTGGAGTAACAGCAGCGGAACGGCAACAATCAGGCCGAGTACCGTCGTTATCAATGCCTGAGAAATACCTGCCGCCATCAGTTTGGCATCGCCACTGCCGTAGACAGTAATCGCCTGAAACGTAGCGATCATACCGGTTACCGTCCCGAGCAAACCAAGCAATGGCGCAATACCTGCGAGCAGTTTGATGATTGCCTGTCCGCGCTCAATAGCTGGCAGTTCGCGCAGTACTGCTTCATCCATGCGGGCTTCGAGTAACTTAGAGTCATGTGCGGCTGACGCACCTGCCGCGAGAATCCGACCAAGTGCGTTATTGCTCTGCGGCTGATCCACATTGCTCAGCTGCGCCGCCATGGCGCGACTGATGCCTGCAATAACAAACAGGCGCCAGATTGCCAGTATCAAACCTGCTAAGCCGATGGTGATGATGATGTAACCGACGGTACCGCCCTGCTGGATACGCTCAGCCAGACCCGGTGCGCTAGCCTGCGCAGACAGCAATGCCCCCCTGGAAGGATCGAGCGTTACCTCACTGATGCCTGATGAAGATCCTGCAAAAGCAATCGCCCCTGCCGCAGAATCAGGCTGGCGAACAGGTGCCCGCAGCGCTCCCAATTCATCGTCTGAAATCAGGAATCCGTTGTCGTTAATCAGGGTAAAACTACCGAGGCGAACAACGCGTTGCTGTCGAGTCGCTCCATCGGCTTGAATCACTGGTGCAGTCACTGATGCTATCTGAGACGAGAGCGAGGCTTCCTGACGCAGACTCTGCCAAAGGGCTCTGATCTCGGGGAGTGCCGGTAAGGCGCGGGATTCCGCCAGAGCGTCCAGATCAGCTGGTGTTTCCGTACCATCTATCCTGGCGAGACTCGTCGAAGTTACGGTACGCAGGTCACCGGCGACCTGACGGACCACTCCAAACATTTCACCAAGACTGCCCGTGCGCAAGCGCAGCGCTTCGGTCTTTTCTTCGAGCTTCTGCTCGTTCGCTGAAAACTCTTCACGCAGCTGTTGAGCGCGAGTCTCCTGCTGCTTAAGTGCGGTTTGCGCTGCTTTCAAGGCTTCAAGCTGAGCGGCGCTGTCTGCTGTGAAGGCAGCGAGGCGTGCCTGATCAAACTCTTTTTCGTAGCGGATAAGCTCAGACGCGCTTGTGGCGATATCCTGAGCCTGGGTCATGGTACTTGCTATGAGCAGCAGTAGTCCGGAGAGCATGGATGAAAAACGAATCTTCATTCTGCACCTCCTGGCTGATCGACGGCTTTCCCTTGAGATTTACTGGTGGGCGCAGGCAGTGGTAATTGTATCAGCTGCGGCGCCAACGTCTGTTCGGCCACGCGGGCAGCTGTCTCCAGAGCCCGATAATGCTCACTGCCGAGCGTCTGCCACTGGCCATCAAACCATATTGCTGCATCGCTTCCATCAAGCGAGCGACGGTATAACGCCATGTTACCTACGCGCAGGTAATCGAAAGCAGTTCCATCTTCACGGGCCCGGTAGCGCTCCAGGGTACGGCCGTAATCGACTTCAATCTGCAGAGCCTCAAGCACGCGCCGGAATTTCTCTGACACAGTGACGTCAGCGCGCCCGAGGGTGTCACTGAGCAAGGCAAGGCGGGACTCCCGCTCCTGAATCAGGAACGGCAGGCCTGACGAAATATCCTTTTCAAGCTGGCTCAGCATCTGCTGCATTAACGGCAGAATGCCCTGTTCCGTGTCATCAATGGTGGCAATCTGAGCGTCGAGGCTATTTAGCTCGGTCGCCTGATTGCTGATGATGGTTTCCATCTGGCGATTGTAGAGTTCAAGCTGCTCGGCGCGGGCGAGTAGTCGACGGGTTTCGTCGAGGCGCTCACGCGCCTGGTCGTCCAGAGTATCAATCTTTGCCTGTATTGCAGCGCTTGAACTGTCCGCTTTCTGCACTGCGATGAGGCTATTCTGCAAATCGTCTGCGACGACTGAAGTGATCGCGACAGACAGCAGCACCAGAACACTGGTGCGAGCCATTCCTTTCATTGTTTAACCTTTTGCCACGGTTATTACATTCATCACGGTTAACACGCCCAAAAGCTCAGTAATCAGCGGCGGTTAGCCCAAGCTTGGCGGCCAGATCCTGCGTGCCGCGCGGTGCAACAACTGCTTTATAGCCAGACTGTCCTTTAAGGTATTGATCTGCAACGCGACGCACATCATCCCAGGTGACTGCCAGCAGGCGGTCGCGCCACAGTTGGCGCAGAGCGCGGGTGCGGCCGGTCTTATCCATATGGAAAGCCTGCTTGGCTTCGCCTGCAGGAGAGCCCGGGCGATCCAAACCACCGATAATGCCGAGAACGGCTTGTTCGATCAGGTGGTCGCCTTCTTTCAGATTCAGAACCCATTCGACCGACGCGGCGAAGTCATTAAAACTGCCTTCTACACGAGGGTCGCGATAGGTGTAAAACTTGAATGCAGCCATTGAAGAATCCTGAGATGCACCAGCGCCATAGGCACCGCCTTTCTCGCGAATGGCGGTATGCAGATGACCATTACGCAGCACGCCACCCAGTACCGCCAATGGCGCAGAGTCAGGATGGTCGAGTGTTACCGTAGGCAGAGCCCAGGCGCAGAAATTCACCTGAGTGTCCACCATCCAGTAGTTCACCGTAGGTGTCATTTCCCAGTTGATTGCACCGCCGCTGGCGCCAGAACTCTGAGCCCATTGCTGCTCGAGTGCTGTGCGATGGCGTGAGGCATTAACTTCATCGTGAACCAGTAATGCACTGTCAGGTTGCGCTGAGATCTGAGCGTAGATGTCCTGCATTGCGGCAACCAGAATGCCCGCGCCTTCTTTCTTAACGGCTTCGGTTCGTTGTTTCAGACGCTGCGCCTGAGGGATGCCACCAAGCTCATTCATCAGATGTGCGGTCGGATTCAGCGACGCAGCTGCCGCTGACATGGCGAGTGAGTGACCATTACCAGTGATGCCCTGTTCGCGGCGCGCACGGGCCTGCATCAGTAAGTCCTTAAGTCTATTTTCTTCAGTTAAATCAGCATGTTGCCAGCTTTCTTTAACAACTAACGAGAAGTCTTCCGCCTTGTCGCCAAGGGCTTTGCCTGTCATTACCAGATAACCCGAGAGTGCATTGCAGTCGTCCGGACGCGACTTCACTGAGGCGTATGCACTCAGAGAGCCAAGCACTTCAGTCTGGCGTTGCTGCTGGTCAAGATAGTCGTTTCCAGCAGCGCCAACTTCTGTCCAGGCCTGAGTAAAGAACGGCACCCAGGTAAGCTGTTCACGCGTAAGTGCAGGAAGGTCCAGCATCAGTTGTTGATAGATGATGCCGTTAGTGCCCGCCACATATTCAGTAACAGGCAGTTCTTGATCACCTTTCGGAATCGATGTCGGCGCAACCCAGTTAAGTTGAGGATTTACATCCTCCATGCCTACTTTTGGCAGAATCTCAGGATCATCTTCCTGTGCCTGACGCTCCTCAAGGGCAATAGCCTGTGCTTTCACCTGAGCCAGATCTTCATCAGTCATTGCTACGCGCATCCGCTCAAGGCGCTGCTGCTCTTCTGCAGCTTTTTTGGCATTAAGCTGCGCATCCGGTTTGAGGGTGTAACGAACGCGGTGCTTGTTATTGAGAAGCAGATTCTGAACGGCAATCTTCATAAAGTCTGGCGAAGACGCCTTTTCACGCAGGCGGGCAATCGCTGGGTCGAGATTCAGCAGACCAACAGGGTCGCCAGAGTGAGTCGCTGCCGGCAGCGCTGTCAGAATTAACTGCAGACCGTAAGGATATTGATCTCCGCCGATTTAACGTTGT
>JAYNJA010000240.1:0-4549 GCA_038109705.1 Thalassolituus sp.
TTCACCGGACGAGCAACCAACACTCCAGAATTCGAGTGTCTGCTCAGACTGCTGCAGCACCGGCATCAGACGCCGGATATGCTCTGTTACCAGCTGCAATGCATCCGGGTCACGGAAGAAACGGGTTTCCTGAACGGTCAGGCGATCAACCAGCGTCGACCATTCCATAGCGCCCGCGGGGCCCTGCAGAATGCGATCGTAATATTCGCTGTAATCACTGAGACCCAGCTCCAGCATACGCAGGCCGAGACTGGTCTGAAGGAAAGAGCGTCTCTGCGGCGGCAGAAACATCCCGGTCCGTTCTTCCAGCAGGCCCTGCCAGCGACTGAACTGAACATCATCCAGCGCTGGTACGGTACTGAGGCTGTTTCGGATTGACTGACTCATAGATCAACCCCGACTGAGGCAGAGCTCCTTACAGAGCTCCGATCTCTTCTTCGGTTTCGTCAGAAACAAGTTCTGCGCCAGCTTCAGGCAGCTTAAAGCCTGCCACCGACTCACGCAGCATGTTCGCCATTTCCGCCAGGTTACCAATCGACTTCGCTGTCGCTGTGGTACCAGCAGAAGTCTGAGAAGTAATTTCCTGAATTACGTTCATCGTGTTGGAAATATGGCCCGCAGACGACGCCTGCTGACGTGCTGCGTTGGAAATGTTCTGAATCAGTTCTGCCAGGTTGTTAGATACGCTTTCAATTTCTTCCAGCGCCACACCCGCATCCTGTGCCAGACGAGCACCACGTACCACCTCGGTCGTGGTCTGTTCCATCGAGATAACCGCTTCGTTGGTATCGTTCTGAATCGTTTTAACCAGAGCTTCAATCTGCTTGGTTGCCGCAGCAGAACGTTCTGCCAGACGCTGTACTTCATCCGCAACCACCGCGAAGCCCCGACCGGCGTCACCCGCCATCGATGCCTGAATCGCCGCGTTCAGAGACAGAATGTTGGTCTGGTCAGCAATGTCGGTAATCAGGGAGATGATGTCACCAATCTCCTGCGAGGATTCACCCAGACGTTTAATACGCTTGGACGTTTCCTGAATCTGCTCACGGATGTTATCCATGCCACTAATAGTCGACTGCACAACCTCGGAGCCTTTATTCGCGATCGCAACCGACCGCTCCGCAACCGCAGACGATTCCGACGCGTTGGCAGATACCTGGTCAATCGACACAGCCATTTCGTTAATCGCAGCAGACGCGCCTGCAATTTCCTGTGCCTGGTGCTCAGAAGCTTCCGCCAGGTGCATCGCCGTGGCCTGCGTTTCCTGCGCCGCCGAGGATACCTGTACTGCCGTATCGTTAATCGAGGATACCAGTACGCGCATCTGGTCGATTGCGAAGTTAATCGCGTCGGCGATCGCACCGGTAAAGTCTTCGGTTACCGTTGCTGAAGCTGTCAGGTCACCGTCCGCGAGGTCAGCAATTTCGTCAAGCAGTCGCAGAATCGCAACCTGGTTCTGTTCGTTCGTCTGACGGGTATCCTGCTCACGCAGCTGGGCTTCTTCTTCACGTTCACGGGCGCTCTGAGATTCAGTACGGAAGTAAACATAAGCAAATACCAGTGCGATAAATGCCAGCACATAACCGCCGAGCTGAATCATGCTACGTTCTTCGGCGTTATTCTGAATATCATTCGTCAGGATAGAGGTCTGCTCAAGCAGAACACGGGAGTTCTGGAAGATGTTGTCGGAGGCTTCACGAACCTGGAAGAGTTCAGGAGAGGTTTCCAGAATTTCGTCAACGGAGCCGGATACGAATTCGAACAGCTCAGCCACTTCAGCCAGTGCGTATACCGCTTCTTCGTTAGTTACCTGTGAAATGTTCATGGCGATGTTGCCCTGAATCATACCGTTCAGTACCCGCCCGAACAGCGAGGCATCCCGGCCGAAAGCGTCAGCGGCCATTACCGCGTCTTCGCCACCAGCCAGTACTTTGTTTACCGAGCGAACGATACGTTCCGCCAGCCATGACTGACGCTGAGCTACCGCGACCTGTTCTGCAGGCGCACCGCTTTCCAGCAGAATATCAACGATCTCATCGTACTCTACCTGCAGTTGAGGAATCGTTTCTGCGAGGAGTTCGGCTACTTCATGCACCGAGAGGATAATTTCTTCCGAGCGGATAATCTGGTCAGCATCAGCTTTTACTGACTCCCAGGTTCCCTGTACGCCCGACTGCATCGCGTCATCCGACGGCGGCAGACTCATGGCGTCGTTACCGTTGATCAGATAGCCCCAACGATTATCAAAGTTATCACGGGCCTGGCGTAGCTGGGTAAATGCGTCAGGCTTACCACCCGCCGCTTCCACCGCGTTCTTCGCCAGCTCCTGCGACAGTACGCGCAGCTCACCAGAATGTTCCAGATACTGTTCGTCTTTCGTCGCCAGGATGTTGACCCCAATGGTGATACCAATGAAACCAATCAGGAAAACAAACATCAGCACAATCGCGCTGGCGTTACTCTTTTTCCCCTGATTTACTGTGTTTCCACTCATGCCGTCCTCTCCAAACTCGCTGCATGCTTACGGCCCTGCTGGGCCAGTAAATTGTTATTATTTTCCAATCCGTTATTAAACCGCGATATTAAGGAAATCCGGTGACTGCATCAGCGCACCAAACTCCATTACCGGCCAAATCCTGCCATCGCGTTCATATGCCCGGGACACGTACGGCGTAAGCGCATCAGGAACCCGTTGCGCCGGTGCCTCTCGGTCGACCGGAAAACTCTGCATACCGAGCACTGCATCCACCAGCAACCCGATAAGGTAATCGTCCTGCTCCACCACCAGCACACGCTGACTACGCCAGTTGCTGCGCGACGGCTGACCAAACAGGCCATTAAGATCCATGACAGACACCATACGACCGCGGACATTGGCTATCCCGAGCACCCAACTTTTAACGCCCGGAACGCGGGTAACTTTAGGCATCTGCAGAATTTCTACCACATCTGCCATGTTGGCGACGTATTGTTCACCCCCCAACAGATAGCCAATCCCCCGCCAGGTTGCTACCGTCTGAATCTGCTGTGGCAGCGGCGCAGCAAAGCGCCGGCTGCGGCTCTCCATTTCTTTCAGCAGTGCATATGGCGTCATCAGATCACTCGCTTTCGCTGTTTAGCAGTGTATTGATTTCCGACAAAAGACGACTCTCAGATACCGGCTTCACCAGATATCCTGACGCCCCCTGACGCTTACCCCATACCCGGTCGGTTTCCTGATCTTTGGTGGTCACAATCACAACCGGAATGTTTTTTGTCTCCGGGCTGCGAGTCAGCTGACGAGTTGCCTGAAAGCCATTCAGACCTGGCATAACGATATCCATCAACACCAGATCAGGCAGTTCCTGACGAGCAACCGCAACGCCATCTGCACCGTTTTCTGCATTAAGCACTTCGTGGCCATTACGTTCGAGCACCGAGCGAAACGCTTCTGTCTCCGTCGGCGAATCATCTACCACAAGAATGCGTGCCATCCTTCTTACCCCTTAATCTTTTATTTCGCATGCTGACGGATCGAACCGAGCAGCTCTTCTTTACTGAATGGCTTGGTCAGGTATTCGTCAGAACCGACGATACGCCCCTTCGCCTTGTCAAAAAGACAATCCTTACTGGACAGCATAATGACCGGGGTAGACTTGAACTTAGAGTTGTTTTTGATCAGCGCACATGTCTGATAGCCATCGAGGCGAGGCATCATAATGTCGACAAAAATGATATCTGGGTTGGTATCCGCAATTTTCGCAAGAGCGTCAAAGCCATCCGTTGCGGTTATGACTTCACAGCCCACTTTTTTCAGCAAGGTTTCCGCAGTACGGCGGATCGTCTTACTGTCGTCGATCACCATGACCTTTACATCTTGAAAATTATCGTCCATACGACAGGCCTTCACCATCCAATATTCTGTTGTTGTTTTTACTCTGAGTAGCCAGAAAGTTCTGTGACTGAACCCTCAGACCTGAACGAGCCCCCGGTTATCGAAGCCTGAGACTGACAACCGCTTCCCCGGGGCTACCGGGATGCTCCCGCTTTTGTATCACACAATACCGGGGCAGGCCAGCGGGCACAGTAGCGTAAATTCGGGCAATTCCCTGACATTTCAGCGACATAAACCGGCACTTCGAGCAGATGGCGCAGAAGATACCCGATTAAACAGACTGTTCCTCCGACATATCTTATGAGCATCCCACTCTGAGCATAAGCCTCTGAACAAGTGCCCACCTGATAAGGTACACTGTTGCCCGGTTTAACCAGCGGTAGCAAACAGATGACAATTCGATTCGGCGTTGTGATGGACCCTATAGAGGACATCGCATTCAAAAAAGACACCAGCCTGGCCCTGCTGAATGCTGCTCAGGAGCGCGGATGCGAGCTTTGGTATATGGAACAGCAGGACCTGTCGATTCAGAAAGGTCGGGCCTTCGGCCGTATGGCACCATTAAAAGTCGAAATGAATCCGGAGCACTGGGCTGACGTTGGTGAGTTCAGCGACCGCCCACTAGCTGATCTCGACATCATTATCATGCGCAAAGACCCACCCTTTGATAGCGAG
>JAYNJA010000241.1:0-4540 GCA_038109705.1 Thalassolituus sp.
GCATGGGCCAACAACTGCTATGTTGCGGTTGCGAATGCTACCGGTTTTGATGGTGTGTATTCGTATTTTGGCCACTCAGCATTGGTCGGCTTTGATGGCCGCACCTTAGGCGAGTGTGGTGAGGAAGATATGGGCGTGCAGTATGCACAGCTGTCGGTGTCTCAGATCCGCGATGCACGCGCTAACGATCAATCCCAGAACCACTTATTCAAACTTCTGCATCGCGGTTACAGCGGTATCCATGCCTCCGGCGACGGCGATAAGGGCATTGCCGACTGTCCGTTCGAGTTCTACCGCACCTGGGTGACTGACGCTGAAAAAGCGCAGGCCGATGTCGAGGCCATGACCCGCACGACCGTCGGTGTTGCTGATTGTCCCGTCGGTAATCTCCCTGTAGCTGAACGCAGCATGGAGGCCGGCGAGTAATCGCCGGAGATGAGCATGGTCTTCGCTACCGAACGCATTAAAGAACAGGCCCGCAACAGCAGATCAAAACCTGCGGCCCTGTCCCGATTTGCGTTTGATCCCGCTGATGTAGCCGCACGACTGCGTGAACAAATACGTGGGCAGGATGACGTCATAAATAAAATTGAAGACCAGCTCAATGTTATTTCCGCTGGCCTTTATGACGAGCGTCGGCCGTTACTGTCTGCATTGTTTATCGGTGCCACAGGTACCGGTAAAACAGAAACAGTGCGCCAGCTGGCAAAAGCTATTCATGGACGCAGCGATGCCTTCTGTCGTATCGATATGAATACCCTGTCGCAGGCACATTACAGCGCCGCGATTACGGGTGCACCTCCGGGCTATGTGGGCAGTAAAGAAAATCTCAGTCTGTTTGATGAGGACGCCATTTTCGGCACCTCGACCAAGCCCGGTATCGTACTGTTTGATGAAATTGAAAAAGCCGACCGCTCAGTTATCCGCGCCCTGATGAACGTGCTGGATAACGGCACACTGCGACTGGCTTCTGGCCAGAAGTCATTGTCATTTGACAATACGCTGGTGTTTATGACCAGCAATATCGGCAGCCGCACAGCAGAGCGTCTGCACTGGCTGGACGCTATTCCGGGAATGAGCCGCTCTTCAATCTATAAGCGCGCTCTGCTGCGTCATTTCGATACCGAATTTATTAACCGCATCGGTATCGTCGATTATTTTTCCGCACTGTCTGTTCACGCTATGCCGGTACTGTTAGATCAACGCGTTGATGATCTGAACCAGCGTCTGAAACGGCATCAGACCCGCGTCATTCTCGACGACTACGCCCGTGACTTTTTAATTAATAAAACCGACTTCAAGCGCTTTGGCGCCCGTGCACTGGAGCGCACTTTCCGCGATCTGGTAGTGACTGGCATTGCTGGTTTTATCAATCACGGACACAAGCATACACCTACCTCAACAGTTTCCGTCAGTGTGGCCGATGGCCGCCTGACATTTAACGCGATACCCGATTCTCATTCTGAAATTACCTCTACCAGCCTTAAGGCGACCCAAGGAGAAAACCATGACTGATACCATCATTAAAATTGATCTCAGTAAATCCGCCTACGACAACGATCAGGTGCACAACCGCTGGCATCCGGATATTCCGATGGTTGCGACGGTAAAGCCTGGCGATGATTTTATCGTTGAATGTTACGACTGGACCGGTGGCCAGATCGAAAACAACGATGACGCCGCTGATGTGCGCGATGTCGACCTGAGTCAGGTGCACTTTTTATCTGGCCCGATCGCTGTTGAAGGCGCTGAGCCTGGGGATCTGCTCGAAGTCGATATTCTCGATATTGGCGCCTTCGCCGAACAGCAGTGGGGTTTTAACGGCTTCTTCTCGAAGAAAAACGGTGGCGGCTTCCTCACCGATCGCTTCCCTGAAGCGCAGAAATCCATCTGGGATTTCAACGGTATGATGACCAGCTCCCGCCATGTTCCAGGCGTTGAATTCGCCGGTATTCTGCACCCCGGTCTGATTGGCTGTCTCCCAGACAAAAAGATGCTGGATATGTGGAACACCCGCGAAAAGGCGCTGGTCGATACCGACCCTGAGCGCGTACCAGAACTGGCGACTCTCCCTTACGCCGAAACTGCGCACATGGGTCGTATGAGTGGTGATGAAAAAATGCAGGCCGCTGCAGAAGCTGCGCGTACTGTACCGCCACGAGAGCACGGCGGTAACTGTGACATTAAAGACCTGACACGTGGCGCCAAGGTGTATTTCCCGGTTTACGTTGATGGTGCTGGCCTGTCAGTCGGTGACCTTCACTTCAGCCAGGGTGATGGCGAAATTACCTTCTGTGGTGCGATTGAAATGGCGGGCTGGATTCATATGCGCGTGAATCTGATTAAAGACGGCATGGCGAAATATCAGGTGAAAAACCCGATCTTTAAGCCAAGTAAAATGGTGCCGAAGTACGACGACTACCTGATTTTCGAAGGTATTTCTGTCGACGAAGATGGCAAGCAGCACTATCTCGATACCAGTGTCGCCTACCGTCAGGCCTGCCATAACGCCATTAATTATCTGACTCAGTTCGGTTACAGCGAGGCTCAGGGCTACGCCATTATTGGTTGTGCACCGGTACAGGGGCATATCAGCGGCGTGGTGGATATTCCGAACTCCTGTGCGACGCTCTGGCTGCCGACGGACATCTTTAAGTTTGATGTGCAGCTCAATCCTGAAGGGCCGAAGAAACATCTCGACGGCAGCGTCGATATCCCTAAAGCACCTGATTTAGATTAAGGAGACGTTATATGCCTCTCTACGATTATAAGTGTCCCGAACATGGTGTTTTTCAGGAACTGGCTTCGATGGAGCACCATGATAAACCCGCGTTCTGCCCGCAATGCCAGACCATGTCTGCGCGGGTGATCGTGCTGCCTCCTGAGATCGCCAATATGATCAAAGAGAAGCGCGAGGCCATGGAAGCCAATGAAAAAGCGAGTCATTCACCCGACGTGATGACCGCCAGTGAATTCCACGAACGCGAAAAGGAAAAGCAGGAACGACGTGCCCACAAGCATGGCAGTTCGTGCGGTTGCGGAAGCCAGAAGAAGCGTCAGAGTAATCTGATGTATACGGCGGAAGGCAACAAGATGTTTCCATCTATGCGGCCGTGGATGATAAGTCACTGAGTACGCGGGGTGGTCTGCCGGGTTTCTAAGCAGATTCCCTATGTAGGCCGCCCCGGGTAGTTCAGTGTTTTGAGACTTTCCCCGGCCTTGCGCCGGGGCTTTTTATCTCGGTATTTCTTTCGTAACAGGGATCAGACAATTAATCGTCGAAGCGACGGCTGCCTTCACCACGACGGTTGCCACCGTTGCCTGAGTTGCCACCTTTGCGGTGTGGCTTGCGTGGCTTGTCTTTATTAAAACCGCCAGCGCTCTTACCGCCACCGTTGTACCCGCCTTCGCGACGCTTAGGCGCACCCGGAGCTTTCGCTGGTACGTGCTCTTCACCGCGGTATTCCTGAATTTCCAGTGGGCGACCGCAAACACGTGCTTTACGCAGTGTCTTCATCGTTTCTGGCGGCATGCCTGCAGGCAGGTCAACGATGGAATAGCTTTCCAGGATTTCAATGTGACCAATGAACTTGCTCTCGAGATCCGCTTCGTTAGCCACTGCGCCAACCAGGTTACCCGGACGCAGACCATCGTCATAACCCACAGCAACCATGTAACGGATCATATCCACACCCGGCTGACCTTTTAACGGCAGCGGACGTGTATCCGGAGCGGCTTTCTTGCCACGGCTACGAGGTTCACGGCTGTCTCGGCTATCGCGAGAATCACGACCGTTACGCTCACGTGGCTCACGTGACTCACGATCGTTCTCGCGCTTCTGGCGTTCCTGCATACGAGCGTCAGCTTTTTCATCGATAAACAGAGGCTTATTACCCTGAATCAACTTAGCACAGGCTGCTGCTACATCCAGAGCATCGACCGGATGTTCAATCAGAATGCTTTCAATGATTTCGCGGAATACTGCGTCTTTGTCAGAACCCAGTGCATCCATGATACGAGCACGGAACAGTTCACGACGCTTCTCGTTAACCTGTGCTGCACTTGGCAGTGGCATTTCTTCAATGGTCTGACGAGTCGCTTTTTCAATATCACGCAGCATGCGCTTTTCACGACCACGGACGAATACAATCGCTTCACCTTCACGACCCGCACGGCCAGTACGGCCAATACGGTGAACATAAGATTCAGTGTCTTGTGGAATATCGTAGTTGATCACGTGGCTGATACGCTCAACGTCGAGACCGCGCGCAGCAACGTCGGTTGCGACGATCATATCGAGCTGGCCCGCTTTCAGTTTTTCTACCGCACGCTCACGCTGTTGCTGTGGAATGTCACCGTTCAGCGGCGCACACTTAAAGCCGTTAGCCACCATAAAATCGGCGACTTCTTCAGTCGCTTGCTTAGTACGTACGAAGATCATCATGGCATCGAAATCTTCGGTTTCAGCGATACGCAGCAGAGCATCGTTCTTATGCACGCCACCGACAAACCAGTAACGCTGACGGATTTTATCATTGGT
>JAYNJA010000242.1:0-1015 GCA_038109705.1 Thalassolituus sp.
CTACCTACCCTGCCCGAAATTGCACTGAAAGTTCGCGAAATAGCAGAAGACGAAAATGCCAGCATTCCGGATCTGTCGCGGGTATTGGCCCGCGATCCTGCGATGAGCGCGCGACTGCTGCGAGTCACTAACTCACCAATGGTTCGCAGCGCCGTTCCGATTACCGATATCACGACGGCAATCTCCCGCCTTGGTATCGACTTTACCGCCAACCTGGTCATTGGTATCGCCATGGAGCAGATGTTCCAGGCCACTAAAGATATTATCGACCGCCGCCTGCGACAGTGCTGGAGCCACGCCGTAAGTATTGCTGCATCAGCTCAGGTTCTGGCCCGTCATTTCACCCGCATGCCTCCAGATCAGGCGTTACTGGCAGGGCTCGTTCACCAGATCGGTATTCTGCCAATCCTGACCTACGCCGAAAATTCAGACACACTTCTGCAGGATGGCCCGACTCTGGATCGCGTTATCGAAGAACTGCATCAGCCACTGGGCAAGATCGTACTGAAATCCTGGGATTTCACGCCAGAACTGATCACAGTAGTACAGGATTACCGTAACTTTGATCGTGACGTAGCCGCTGCTGACCTGACCGATCTGATTCAGGTGGCGACCCTGCAAACCTATGCAGGATCATCTCACCCGTATGCAGATATAGATACCGCTAAAGTCGGTGCCTTTACCCGCCTCGGCTTAGACGCCGACACAGAAGCCCTCGAAGGTGGTGAAATAACCGAAGAGATGAGTGAGTCACGTCAAGCCCTTGGTGGCATATAACCGCCATACAAAGAACTCTGCATAGGTTCGAGCCTGTTTTGGAGCGACTCAGACACATGTAGCCTGCTGTTCATGATCCTGCAGGCATTGCATACTAACGGCATGACGACCTTTATCGCTGCCTTCATATTGCTACTGCTTTTCGGCCTGATTCTGCTCTGGCTGTTCAGGCTATCGACGCCCGGACGGCGAGCCGCCCTGATGGCCGCAGCAGATAAACTGCAATTGGCGTATGAAC
>JAYNJA010000242.1:1025-2750 GCA_038109705.1 Thalassolituus sp.
AAGTAGCGGCACCTGATCTGACCGATCTGATTCAGGTAGCGACATTGCAAACCTACGCAGGGTCAACTCACCCTTACGCGGATATCGACCCTGCCAATGTCGGCGCCTTTGCCCGCCTGGGTTTAGATGCCGACACCGAAGCCCTTGAAGGCGGCGAAATTACCGAAGAGATGAGTGAGTCGCGCCAGGCCCTTGGTGGCAGCTGACAAACTACGAGAAGCATCGCCAATATAAGCCTGCCGCCACATGCTGTAGCCAGCTGTTCATAACACAGCTGGCATTGCATACTAGCGACATGACGACCTTTATCGCTGCCTTCATATTGCTACTGCTTTTCGGCCTGATTCTTCTCTGGCTCTTCCGGTTATCAACGCCGGGACGACGCGGTGAGCTGATGGCTTCCGCAGATAAGCTGCAGATGAGCTATGAGCCCTGGCATGCGCTGGAGCAAGGAGTTCGCCGTGCCGGATTTCAGATTCTGAGCTGCGGCGAGAACCGCTATGTGCCGCATTATCTCGAGGGCAACGTAGACAACACAGATGTTGTCGCCTTCGATTTCACCACAACGCATAAAGCGGCACCTGAGACTCAGACCCTTATTCTGATGCCCTGTGCGCTGCAGTACGATATCCAGCTACTGATCAGCCCCGATAAACCACCCAAACCGGACTGTTTCACAGAGCGACGCCAGTTACTCCCTATAGAACGCCAAGACAGGCCACTGCCACTCGAAGGTCGGGCAGACATTAATCTGGCGGCCTCAGCGCCTCATAAAGCTCGGCCATTACTGAACGAGAGTGTATGTGAATGGATTCTGTCGCATCCTCACCTTCACATTGAGTGTGCCGGTGGCATTCTTCTGGCCTGCCAACCAGGATACTGCGTAAACGCAGATGAACTGGCCTATGTTATTGACGATGTTAAAGACCTGAGCAACTGCCTGAATAACCACCAGAGGTAATAATAGGGCCAGTCTTTAGCGTCCGCCTGATCCGGAGATGCTATGTTCGCTATCACGAAAGTTTTTTTTAAAAAGGTCGCAATCAAGAGAGTGGCGTCGCTTTCTATCATTACTGCTGCCCTGACAACCACCATGACTGGTCTGAGCGGGTGTACAGCTCATCAGCAGGACGCCCTCTTCGCCAAAGTTACGGAACTGGGTCGGGACAAAGCCGGACTGGAAAAACACCAGGTTGAAACTCTTGATATCGAGATGACTTACCTTGAGCGCAAAGCCGATGGCCCGGTCATTATGTTGGTTCACGGCTTTTCAGCGAACAAAGATACCTGGCTGCGATTTGCCGACTACCTTCCGGATAATTACCACATTATCGCCCCTGACCTGGCCGGACATGGCGAATCAGAAAAAGCTGACAGCTATGATCTTGAAGCTCAGGCCGATCGATTGAATCCGCTGTGTGCTTGGCACTATTTAGATTTGATCGCACATCGTGATTATTCCAACTTGATCGCCCAAGAGCTGGGCATTAATCATGAGAGCCCACAGCTGATCATATTGCATTTAGGTGAGGTTATTTGGCACGATTCTCACCAGGGGATCACACCAGAAGCGGTGATGGGTGCCTTGTCGACAGCTCAGGATTAAGCCATCAAATCTCTGGCGGGAAGCACCTTGCCTGAACAGGTGCCGAAGCCGATACGGACGTCTTGGTTTTGACAATATCCTCTTAAAATAACTGTATCCCCATCTTCAATGAATTTACG
>JAYNJA010000242.1:2760-4487 GCA_038109705.1 Thalassolituus sp.
AATCAGTACCATATATGCAACAAAATACCCGGAGCACCTTGCGTCACTTATTCTGATCGACTCAGCCGGTATGGATGGAGCCAACAAAAGCGAATATTTCCAGATGCTGGAACAGGGAACCAACCCGCTGATCGCCGATGATAAAGAAAGCTTTGAATTCCGCATGGATATGGTGATGTCGCAACCACCTGCCCTGCCATGGCCACTGCGTCCTGCACTTGTTCGCGATACCGTCGCTCGTGCGCCACTTAACCGAGAGATATTTGCAGATATGATCGCCACCCGCGAGCGCATGAGTGGCCCAGAGTATGAGGCGCTGGTTGATGAAAAAGTCGAGATGCCCGCGCTGATTATGTGGGGTAAAGAAGACCGCGTACTCGATGTGTCTGCCGTAGAAGCATTCAAGCAAATCATTCCACAGGCGGCGGTCACCATCTACGAAGAGGTTGGTCACGTTCCTATGCTTGAGATCCCGGAAGAGAGCGCGATGACCGTTGCCGCCTTTATCAATGGTCTTGACTGACCCCTGACTTAACTGAGTATCGACTTGACTGACTTCCGTCAGGCCTCTGTCGCAGAGGCCAATGCTCTCTACAAGTCGGCTGAATACAGTGGTCGTGCAGGACCGGATGATATGCTGCCAGGACTATTTTCGTCAGACGGACAGCTGATTTGTGTTGCCCGACTACGAAAATCCAAAGCGCACAATGTCACCGGATATTTTTTTCTCAGACATCTGTGCACACTTCGGTCAATGCGCAACCAGGGGCTGGCCCACCAGCTGTGCACGCAAATACTGGCTCAGACAAAAATCCCGGTATATCTGTTTCCATTACCGGGATTAACCGGCTTTTATCAGAGAGCGGGATTTAACCAGATAACTGCCACTGAACTGCCCTCTGATCTGGCAAGCCAGTGGCAGAAAGCAAAAAAACATTTACCCGGCGTGCTTCCGATGAAGTTCGCCTCAGGAGAAGAAAGACAATGAACCGACTGAACAGAACCATGAATACCATCGCCCGCCTGCCTGCTTCCTGGCAACCTGCGGTGCGTTCATTTCTGATCGGAAAGATTATTCCTTTCGCCGGTACGGCTGGCTGTCGCGTAGAAGTTCTGACCAATCATCAGTGCACTGTGGTACTGAAAAATCGCCGCAAAACCGGAAACCATATTGGTACTATCCATGCGGCGGCGATGGCCTTAGTCGCTGAATCTGCCACGGGCTTTGTTACCGCCATGAACGTACCTGATAACCGCGTTGTGGTTATCCGTTCAATGGAGCTGACCTACCTTAAGCGTACCAAGGGTAATCTGACGGCCACTGCCACACTGACCGATGCCGACCTTGCCCGTATTGCTAACGAGGAAAAAGGTGATATCACTGTTCCTGTAGTAATGACCGACAGCGAAGGTACCGAAAGCGTCACCGCTAAAATGATCTGGGCGTGGACACCAAAGCGCTGATCATTTGCAACAGCTGAAATTACGAACAATAAAAAAGGCCGCTCTGTGATAATCAGGGCGGCCTTTTTTTGTTAACAGTATCGCTATCTATCAAATACCTGCAGAGGCAATGTACTCACGACGCTGCTGCTCGCTTTCGATATATTCCTGCCACTGATGCGCTACCTTCTCCGCCTGCGGGTAACCCGCTGCCTTGAAGAAAGTCAGTGATGCATCTTCCAGTCGATCCAGGTTGTACTGAGCAAGGCCTTTGATAATAAGAG
>JAYNJA010000243.1:0-4474 GCA_038109705.1 Thalassolituus sp.
GATAAGATCGGTATGCTGCTGATGATAGCCAAGATCGTAATTCTGCCGGTAATGGCAGGTGTTCTGATTAACCGCTGGCTACCTCAGGTTCAGCACAGTGTGCAGCAGTACCTTCCGGGCATTGCGACCGGTGCCATCCTGCTCATTATCGCCGTGATTGTTGCTGCCAATGCTGATGAACTGAACGTCCTCAGCAGCGGCCTTGCTGCTGCGGTGATCCTGCACAACCTTCTCGGCTTTGCCGCAGGCTACGGTATTGCCCGCTGGAACGGCCATACCGAGGTACAGGCACGCACCATTGCCATAGAAGTTGGTATGCAGAACTCGGGGCTTGGTGTTGCGCTAGCCAACAGTTTTATTGGCCCTCTGGCAGCGCTGCCTGGCGCACTCTTCAGTATCTGGCAGAATATCGCAGGTGCGTTACTGGCTGGATTCTGGAAGTGGCGTACAGACAAAGCGATCGAATCTATCCGCAAACAACAAGGCAAATCAGGCTGCAACTCATGATGCGTTTTATTTTTACTATCGGATTACTCTCGCTGACTTCAATAGCGTCAGCGTACGATATGGTCATCACAGAAACCCAGCTGCAGGACTCCCTGCAACAGCAGCTGCCCTATACCCACAAAGGGCAGATTATGAGCCTGACGATCAACGACGCCTCGATTGATCTCCTTGGTGAAGGCAACCGGGTTCGTCTGGATAATGACTTTGTCGTTATCTCTACACTTGGGCTGCAGGCACGTGGCCGGATGAATGCTGAGGGCACCGTTCGCTTCGATGATGCGGACAACGCCTTCTATATTGATGAACCTGTTATTAATAAAGTTGAGGTCGAAGGCGTACCAGAGGCTTATTTACCCTCGGTAACACGTCTTGCGCAGCAAACCCTCACACCCGCTCTGACAAGCCGCCCGGTCTATGTTCTTAAAGATGAAGGGCAGGAGCAGCTCGCACGTATGCTACTGAAAACAATGACAATTTCTGAAGACAGCGTCACTTTAGTTTTCAGCCCACTGTGATCCATACTGTCATTTGGCTGAAGCCAGCGCCAACGCTGGATTTGGCCACAATGACATAACAACATAAATAATACGTTTCGCTGCTTGGTAACTGTCGATTCTTGGGATACTATGTCGTCGTCGCTTACAAACACAGGCGATCTATTGGCGAGTGAACCCATATCTGACCGATATGAAGCAAGACTGGTCGATAAGGGCATTACAGATATTCCGTAACCGGGCGCCCCGGCCAATGAAAGACTGGTGCCGCAATAACGCAAGACTGCCATCTAACAATGGCAATTTATATTTCAGGAAATAAAACGCATGGCAAACACAGTTCAAGGCACCGTTAAATGGTTCAACGATGAAAAAGGCTTCGGCTTCATCGCTCAGGATTCCGGTAAAGACGTATTCGTTCACTACAGCGCGATCAACGGCAATGGCCGTCGCACTCTGGCTGAAGGCCAGGTAGTGACTATGGAAGTTGTTCAGGGCCAGAAAGGTCCACAAGCTGAGAACGTAACTCCAGCTGAATAATTTCTATCTGACCCGGCTTCTGCCGGGTCAGTTCTTTCTGAACCTCGCAAACTCCCCTTCCCGAAAAATCTCGACAGCAGCATGAATACTGGTAGTCTGTTATCGCAATGACGACAGTACAATAACTATGCTGACCAGCTGAACCGACCGGTAATGATTGATCAGGGCGAACTCTTCGAAATTCCCAACCCATGTCGTGGTGTCTGCACCGCGAACAACCGTGGCTATTGCAAAGGTTGCCTGCGCTCTCGTATCGAACGCCAACACTGGTATGAATTTACAGCCTATCAACAACAGCAGGTTATTAACCTGTGTGAACGCCGTCGCCAGAAGATTCTTGCAGGGCCAGCAGAAGCGACACCTGAAGAAGAGACAGATATATCCCAGCTTGATCTGTTTATTGCCGATACTGTCGCTGAGCAGGTCGAAAATGAACGGAAGGAAGAGCAACAGGCGTCAGTGACAGAAACACCGGATGCTGCGCCTGCCCCTGCCACTACGACAAATAAAGGCGATCAGTTCGACCTTTTCTGAAGAGCCCGCATCCAGGCAAGGCCTTCACTGGTTGATTTACCCTGAGGCCGGTACTCTGCACCACTCCAGCCTGCATACCCCGATGACCTTATTGCTCTGAACAACGCAAGAAAGTCGAGATCGCCTGTACCCGGCTCATGCCTTCCGGGAACATCAGCAAACTGAATATGACCGATTTTTTGCCCATATTCTTTAATCAGTTGCTCGACAGGCTCAGCCATACGCGCCATATGGTAGATATCGAACTGCATACGCACAGAATCTGGATCAAATTCTGAGACCAGCGCGTGCATAGACTGAAAATCAGAAATCAAAAAGCCCGGCATATCAAAGGTGTTGATCGCTTCGACGGTGACCGTTACTCCAAGTGGATTGAGCACATCAGCGGCTTGGCGAAGATTATTTCTCAACACCTGCAGACATTCTTCCGGCTGATCATCACCAGTGCGCCCTGCAAGAACATTGATACATTCTGGTTTGAGCAAACGTGCATATTCAGCAGCCTGCTCAACAGCAGCTGCAAACTCCGCCTCTTTACCCGGCACACAGGCAAGTCCGCGACCGCCAGTCATCAGATCACCTGCTGGAACATTAATCAGAATGCAGCGCAGCGAATGCTTATTCAGCTGAGTGCGGATCACTTCGGCAGGCAGTTCATAAGGAAACTGAATCTCTACCGCGGTAAAGCCATCGGCTGCGGCGGCAGCAAAGCGATCAGACAGGTGCATCTCGGTATAGAGAAGTGAAAGGTTCGCTGTCAGTTTCATAAATTATTCCGCCGGTTTCTTCTGAGCGTACATATCAATCAGGGTGCATGGATCACGGTCGGCGTTGCCTTTACTTGCGTGAAGACGCATCAGCTCAGCCCCCAGCCCTGCCATAGGGATACTGTTACCAAGATTTTTCGCCAGCAGGTTGGCCATATCGAGATCTTTCAGCAACGTTTTAACGTGCCATTTCACCGGATCATAGTCCCGTTCAGCCATACGAGGCCCGGTAAGCTGCAGTGGGATCGAATCGGCGAAGCCGCCTTTAAGTGCTTGCGGAATCACGCCCGCATCAACACCCGCCTGTTCGGCTAACGCCATTACTTCTGCCATCACCAGAACGTTGCAACTCACAATCATCTGGTTACAGATCTTGGTCACCTGCCCTGCGCCTACTGGCCCCATTCGGGTAACGCGTTGCGACAGCGGTGCCAATACCGGACGCAACTCATCAATCAGGGATTCATCACCACCCGCCATAATTGCAAGGGTTCCCTGTTCGGCACCGGCAACGCCACCAGACACAGGCGCATCGACCCAGCGAGTGCCTTTAGAATCGGCAAGTCGAGCGGCCATTTCTCGTGTTTTTTCCGGGTCGATACTCGAAAAATCAACCAACACCTGACTATCGTGACACCACTCAGCAATGCCTGACGGGCCAAACACAATTGCCTCAACAGCAGCAGTATCTGTCACACACAACATCAGAATATCGCTCTGATTAACCAGGTCCTGTAAGTGCTCACATACACCTAACCCCGCATCAGCCAATGGTTGAGTTTTTTCAGGGCTGCGATTCCAGACGGTTACAGAAAACCCTGCGGCGTGCAGGCGCTGGCTCATCGGAACACCCATAAGGCCCATACCGATAAAACCAATACGAGGATTACTCATTTCAGTAAAGCTCCACTAGTCAGGTGATTAACAGACGGCATCTTATCATTAACGAAACGTAACTATGATTTGGAAGCACTTTTTAACAGGTGGCCTATGCTTATTTCCAGTTACTTGAGAAGGAAGTATAACTATGAACATGGCCTCAATTTTCGCAGAAACCAAACAGCTCCCACATATTCCTCGCGTCGTTCAGGAGCTAATGGAAAGCTTCCGTGGCGAAGAGCATTCTCTGGATCTTGATGACATCAGCGGCAAGGTGGCTAAAGACCAGTCTCTGACCGCTAAAGTTTTGCGCCTGGCTAATTCAGCGCATTTTGGCGTTCCGCGTACCGTCGCAACACCTCACGATGCCGTGATGCTGCTGGGGTTCAGCACGCTACGTACAATGGTTCTGGCGTCTGGTGTCACTGGCGCCTTCAGTGAACTGAAAGACTTTGACCAGAACAAATTCTGGAAAAACGCCTTCGGCGTTGCTGCTATTTCGAAGTGGATTGCAGCTTATGTTCCTGATGCCGATAAAGAGACCGCATTCACCTGTGGCATGATGCACTCAGTAGGCTGCCTGCTGATGCGTATGTTCAATCCTGCCGAAGCTGCTCGTATCGACGAAGTTGAAGCCATGAGCACGTCGAAGCGCCACACTCTGGAAAACGGTCAGTTTGGCTACAACTACGCGGAAGTCGGTGCAGAGCTGGCGAAACGGTGGAAATTCCCAGAGGTGATTCAACACGCGAT
>JAYNJA010000244.1:0-4453 GCA_038109705.1 Thalassolituus sp.
GCACATCGCAGGCACAGCCCGGATACGAGTTGTCGCGCCAGGTGCCACCGACTTCATTAGATTTTTCGATGACGATGTAATCGGTCAGACCTTTTTTCTGCATACCGATCGCCATCGCCAGGCCACCCAGGCCCGCACCAATAATGACTGTATCCGTATACTTCGGCAGAGTGTTGTTAATTTCTTTCATTGTTTTCCGCTCCGTCGCGTTATCATGGAAGCTAATTTACCGGGCACAGTCAGGTTACAACCATGTCAGGTTTTTCCTGCTGATTAACAATTTCGGCCACTATGACTCTCAGATCGATACTTGCTCTCAGCTTTACCGCTGAACAGATTCACAAGAAATATGGCGTAGACCCCGCACCAGCTCTGGCTCGAGCGGGAATCAACCCGGATCAGATTGATGCCGCTGCGGTCATTTCTCAGGCCGATGAGCTCGCTGTACTTTCTGAACTGTATGTTGATCTGCGTCATGATCCGCTGGCTGCAATGAAGCTCAGCAGCACCTTCGGGCTGTCTGCTTATGGTGCATTCGCCATGATGTTGATGAGTTGCAGCACGGTGTTAGAAGGTATTCAGCTGGGTATCCGCTATCAGGAACTCAGCTATCTGTTCAGTCGATTAGACTTTGAAGTGGACGGCGATCAGGCCGCTTTGGTGCTACACCCCTACCATGTCCCGGAGAATCTGCACCGTTTTATTATCGACCGCGACGTTGCCGGCACCTTTCAGTTTCTGAACATGATGCAGACCATGCTGGGTCAGCCAAACCGTCAGAAGAAGATCTGCATCCCCTATCCGGAGCCGTTCGAGGCTGATTTTTATCGGGACACGTTTGGTTGTCCGGTAGACTTTGGTGCCGACGTCGCGCGCTTTGTGTTTAACGCAGAGCTACTCAATATCCCTTTACCTAACGCCAACCCGACGGCGCTGACGCTGTATCGACAACAATGCGATGAGCTGCTGAAACAGCGCCGCCAGCCGGAAACGAATAATTTATCCGAGCGCGTGAAAAAGTATCTGGAAATGTTCCGCGAGGGATATCCGTCGATTTCAGAATGCGCAGATACCTTCAGTACCAGCGAGCGTAGTTTCCGCCGCCAATTGAAAGAAGAAGGCGCAACCTATCAGCAGCTGCTGGATACCGTGCGTTCAGACAAAGCCTGTCGATTACTGGACACAACGGAAGAGAGTGTGGAGAACATTGCTGGAAAGCTGGGCTATACCGAAGCCGCCGCCTTTATCCGCGCGTTTAAAAAATGGCATGGGATGACGCCTGCCCAGTACCGCAAGCGCTGACATACCCGTAAGAATTTCAGAGTATTAATCGTCGCTGAAGAGGCCACGAAGCGCGTCACGCTCATCCAGTGTGACACTACTTTCCGGCATTTTCTGAGCATGGCCAATCACGCAGTTACGGCCATTATGCTTGGCCTCATAAAGGCATTCATCCGCGCGAGTGATCAACGTAGGCACCTCATCACCGCTACGCCCATCTGACACCGCGATGCCAATACTGGCCGTGACGTTAATGGAAGTCTCACCCAGATCAATATCCAGCCCTTCCAGTGCCATACGAAATCGCTCTGCCACCTGCTTCGCCAACATCAGCTGAGTCGCCGGAAGAATCACGGCAAACTCCTCACCACCGTAACGACAACAGATATCCAGCTTGCGGGTCTGAGTCTGCAACAGGTC
The DNA here is from genome assembly GCA_038109705.1 of Thalassolituus sp. Classification (GTDB taxonomy): domain Bacteria; phylum Pseudomonadota; class Gammaproteobacteria; order Pseudomonadales; family Oceanobacteraceae; genus Thalassolituus. Next base: position 1,702 of record JAYNJA010000244.1, read on the forward strand.
AGCCACCGTCTTCAGTACAACGTTACCGGATTCGTGGCCCAAGGTGTCATTGATGCTCTTGAAGTGATCGAGATCGACCATCATCAGAGTCACAGGCTCGCCGGTACGGCGTGTACGCTCCAACTCCTGCTCCATAGAGTTACGGAAGTGACGGACGTTAAATAACCCGGTCAACGGATCGGTAATCACCTGCTTGCGCAGCTGCCTGACTTCATCAAGCAGGATGCAGTGGCTTTCCCCTACCGGACAACTGACGGACTCTGCGTACATAGGCTAGGAGTACTTCCCTGTTAAAAATCTGAGTTGGCAACAGAATAAAGAAACAAAAAACTGCCTTAACTATAGACCAGATATAAAAACTTGCTGGTTCATTGATAAAATAATGCCATTCAAAGGGACCAAGCCCTATGACATCGACTTCAGACCGCAATTTTGACGACCTGGCCAAGCGCTTCAGCCGCACCATCTATGCGACTCCACGTGGCAAGTTACGCCTGCTGGCACTGGAGCAGGACTTCGCGGAGCTTCAGATCCCTGTCAAAGGGCAGCGCGTTCTGGATCTGGGTGGCGGTCAGGGGCAGTTCAGCCTTAGCCTGGCCCAGCAAGGCGCAGAGATCTCTCTGCTCGATATCTCTGAAGAGATGCTGGCACTGGCGAAAGATCAGTTTGCGCAAAGCGATTTACCGCTGGCAACACATCAGGGGCCATTGCAGCAGGCTGATGATGCATTTCCCGGCCAGTACGACATCGTGATGAATCATGCGGTACTGGAGTGGCTTGAAGACCCCTTTGCCGCACTGCCAACGATCGCAGAGAAGGTAAAGGCCGGTGGCTGGTTGTCGCTGATGTTCTACAACCTGCACGGGCACCAGTGGCGGCAGATCATGAACGGCCGCACTCATGCTCCTAAATCAGCAAATCCTCGCCTGCGTAAAGAAGGCAATGCCCCCCAGCACCCGCTGGACCCGGATGCCATTCTGCAGGCGATGGAAGATCTGGGTTTTGAGCTGAAACGCTGGCGCGGCATTCGTTGCGTTCATGATCATATGCATCAGAAGATCCGTGAGCGTATTGGCCAGGATGCGGTCAACCTGTCTGACCTCGAAACAGGCCTGCAGGAACCCTATCGGCGTCTCGGGCGCTATGTTCATTTTCTGCTGAAGAAGTCATGACCAGTCCGACAGCAGGTAAGCCGCTGTTACTCGTAAGTGCATGCCTCCTCGGGCAGCCATTGCGCTACGATGGCGATGATAACGCCACTAAAACTGACCACTTCAGACAGCACCTGCAGCGCTGGCAGGCGGAAGGCAGGATAATCCCTGTCTGTCCTGAGACACTCGGCGGCTTACCAACGCCCCGTACACCAGCAGAAATTACACCGGGTGGCGGTGAAGCTGCGCTCAAGGGCTCTGGGCGGGTTGTCGATTACGACGGCAGGGATGTGAGTGCAGAATTTATTAAAGGCGCGCACAGGGCGTTAAAGGCAGCACAGGCTCATGGAGCTTCAGCGGCCCTGCTTGCTGCCAAATCGCCCTCCTGCGGTAGCGGCCTTATTTATGACGGCAGCTTTACCCGAACTCAGGTGAAAGGCGATGGTGTTACCACTGCACTTCTGAAACAGCACGGTATCCGTTGCTTTACCCCAGAAGAAGAAAAAGCCCTGATCCAGTTTATGGAACAGGGCTCAAGCCAGAATCAGTGATTAAGCTTCAGTTCACCTCATAGCTTTTAATTCAAATCGTAGCTTTTAATTCACATCATAACTTTCAATGCGTAAATATTGAGCTCGTAAACCTACAGCACGAACACCACCTAAATCACCGTAGTTCTTTCCGCTTTCTGGTACTGCACCCAACTGAACCTGCCCAATAATCAGGTTACTCTTCGGCGCATTATCGTAGTAGTCATTAAAGAAGTTGCGCACATTTTCGACAGTTCGTTCCTGACCCGTGGTTTCGAAGTCAGGGAAGTCGAGTTCAAACAGGAAATTACCATCCGACGTAACGTTCAGCTTCAGAGGCTGTATATCACCATAGCCAAGGTTAAGGTCGTACAGATAATTATTTAATTTAAGCGCTGTACTATCGCGCAGTGCCACCTTCTGGCTGATCGTTTCTGCTGAATCACCGGCCTGAATTTCGCATTCAAGACCGCAGGCTGAAATGGCATATTCCTTAGCAAAGAAGCGCAAACCCAACTCACCCCTTAGCTCACTTTTTTGTGTCTCCGGATCTGGTCGTGACCAGAGACGAAAGTACATCCCATCGGTATATACGCCACGTAACTCAAACGAAAGAAAATCCTCCACGCGGGTAATTTCACCGGTGTTTTTATTCTCGTTTACGACTTCAAAGCGAAAACGAGAACCGATATCCATCCCCTGTCGACGGTACTGGCCACCTGAAATTGCAACAGCGATATCATTAACAACACCGCGCTCTCCATCACGCTTGGTAATGATACCGTTGGTACAGGCATCGTCGTTTGCCGAATCGCCACACAACACCTGGAACCTGTCGGCATCTGCTATACGCTCTGCCAGCGTTCGACCGCTTTCGTCTTTACTGTCTTCTCCAATGAGTATGTCACTCAAATCCGCGTTGGCGTTCGCCAGCGCCATAGTTTCTTCCTTCCAATTATTCTGGATATCACCCAGCTCATTCTCAGCAGTTACCCATATATCAAGCTGGTCATTGTAGGCATCTTCTGCGGGGGTACAGTCTCTCTGTAAAAATCCTCCGCAACTATAATC
>JAYNJA010000245.1:0-2849 GCA_038109705.1 Thalassolituus sp.
AATACACGCCATCCAGTGACGCATCGCCGCTGATGCTACCCTGCGTTGTGCCGTCAGTGCCGATAACTACATTAAGAGCAGGTGCCTGTGCGCCGACTGGAATTTCTGCACCATAGGTACAGGTAACCAGAGTAGTCGTTGCGGTACAGGTCCAGCCGGAACCTGTGAAACCTTCATAGGTGGCTCCGTCATTCAGAGGTAGCGTCAGTTCAGTCCCCGCGGGTGCGGTGAGTGGTCCTTTGTTAGACGCTGTGAAGGTGTAAGTAATGTCCGCTCCACGGGATACGCGTGCAGGTGCGCTGGTCTGGAGCACCAGATCACTCACCGGTTCGTTTGGTACGCTGATAATCTCCGCCGTCAGGAATACCAGGTCCTGACCTGAGGAGTAGGTTGTCGTTACCGAAGTTTTACCCGGTGTCAGATATTGGCCAACGTTAAAGTCATCAATATCGACGCCCGGTGTATTACCGATGGTATTGGAGTAAGAGTTGAACTGGTTGTTGGTCGGGTTGTTTGCATCCGTCAGGCTATTGCCCTCGAACACCAGAGCTTCGGTCTGATTATTAAAGGTCTCAGAGTTGCCAGCGTCACCTTCCCAGGTAATGTGCGCATGCTTAGCCCCTAATGTGGCGGCATTCTGCGAGATAATAAAGTTATCCGGCGCAAGCGTGATCGACTCCCCTCGGAACGACTTGAAACCGTCGTAGAGATTCACGACACGCAGTGGCTGATTGCTGTTCTCATAGACGATCAGCAGGGACCATCCGGCATAAGCGGTTGAAAAATCACAGTAAGGCGTCTGTGTACGGTTAAAGTTAACGCCGCTCACAGTGAAGGTGCCACCGCCATTAACAAGATTCGTAACATTGGCGCGGGAGCTGTAATACACGGAATAATAGTTATTGCCGTTGAAGGGAATCGTGTACGACTGCTCATAGGTATAGCCCGCCGTAATCTGAATACCATTCAGGTTGGCAGTGTTGTCTGCATTACCAGAACCTGACCAATACAGGTAGGCGGCACGCACGGTGCTACCTGCTGGCAGGGTCACTGAATCTGAAGATGTGTTCAGTGGAGCATCACAGCCGTTTGCGCCCTGACGGAAGTAGCCGCCAAGCAATTCGTAGTTGAGGTTACCGGCCAGGCTGTCACGCAGCAGGATCTCACCATTCACCTGACTCTGAGAAGCCACTGTCAGCGTCGGCGCAGTAATATTCGTATTTGTCGAGCCGCTGGATATGGTCGCGATGTTTGTGATTGAAGCGCCCTGAGGCGCGTTCGCCGCAACGACTGCGTCAATGACCAGCTCTTCGCTTCCGTTTGCGGCGATCGACATATTCTCGATAATGACGACGCCAGTGCCGTTGCTACCAGCAGGAGCGATCTGGCTACTGTTTACGCTGCCAGATGGCTGTCGGATCACACTGAAATTACTGATATATGCAGGCATATGGTCAGTCAGCGTGACGTTGTTCGCGTTGAAATTACTGCTGTTTACCAGATCGATGGTAAAGCGCAGTGTGTCACCCGGGTACAACTGCCCACCGTTACGGTCGACCACGCTTTTCACTGATGCTGTGAAGTCTGCGTCCTGAATGTTCACCGATACCGAATCTGTGTTGTCGAACAGGTTGTTATCGAAGTTAACTCCCTCGACTGAGGCGCTGGTCGTAGTGGTGGCTTCACTGCTACCAGCAGTCGACAGCAGTACAGATAGTGGTGTTGTTTTCGTGTTTTTGGTCAGACCAGCGGTGTAAGTACAGATGAGCTCGGTGCTGGTGGTGTTACAGGTCCAGTTAGTACCTGAAGCCGACTTGTAGCTGGTCTGGCTGCCAAACGGGATAGTAACGACAGAACCTGACGGCTCATCGCTCGGACCGTTATTTGTGACTTCAACGCTGTAGGTAATGTCAGAACCACGGGATACCACGGTATCGTAAGTCGAAATATCAATGGCGAGATCGCTGACTGCCTCATTCGGAATACTTATGATCTCGGCGCTAAGGAAGACCTTATCCTGCCCAGAAGAATAAACCGTTGTAGCGCTGCGTTGCCCCGGCTGCAGGTAATCACCGATTTCGAAAATATCGAGATCGACACCCGAGGTATAGGCACCGACGGCGTTGGAATACGAATTGAACTGGTTGCCGGCTGGATTATTAGGGCCAGTCAGTGTCGTACCGTTGAACACCAGTGCCTCTGAAATACCATTGCGGTCCTGTGAGTTGCCGGCATCGCCTTCCCAGGTGATGTAGCCATGACGGCCACGGGCAAGAGCAGGATTGTCTGAGACGATAAAGTTGTTCGGAGTGAGGGTGATGGAACTACCCCAGTACTCGCGGAAACCGTCAAAAATATTCAGAACGCGCAGCGACTCCGACGGATTCTCATACACAGTCAACAGAGCCCAGCCGCCATACACGTTGGCGATGTCACAGTAAGGCTGGCTGGTGTCGATAGTCAGCCCGCCAACGGTGTAAACACCACCGGACGCAGAAATGCGACTGGTGACATCGGCGCGGCTGCTGAAGTAATTCAGGCCATCAACGGTAAGATTATAAGTGACGTTTGCAGAAATCGGTGTGCCATTGAGTGTCACGCTGCTATCTGGCTGACCAGATCCGGACCAGTACAGGTAGGCTGCTTTGAAGTTACTACCAGACGGGATACTCAGCGTTGCACTGGACTGAGCAAGAACCTGACATTCGTTGTTTGCATCACGCAGGCTGTTGCCTGTCATACGGAATGCCATGTTCCCAGCGTAGCTTTTGAATAGATTCACCGGCTGGGCAGATGCAGAAACAGGAAGCAGAAGTGCAAGACACAATGCGGCAGCCAGACTCCAGAGT
>JAYNJA010000245.1:2859-3956 GCA_038109705.1 Thalassolituus sp.
CCCGGATGTGCATAGAGGCAGACAGACGCTTCATTGCGTCCGCAAAGCGGCCGTAGTTCAAATGATTGCTATCCCAATATTTTTGGTATGTGCGACGAACTGCATTATCGCTATTTATGTAACGAGCATGTTACGGCGGGTGACGGAATGCGTCAATTGACTGATTAATTGTTAAATAAAAGAAAATGTTACGTAATTCAGAGAGTTGCGAATTGTAATTATTGTCTGGTCGTAGAAATGACGTAATAAGAGCTTTATCAGTATTATTGTTTCGATCTTGTGTTTAATTGATCGCTATTGATCACGTTTGTGCCAGATTTTCTTAAAATTTGTCGAATAAGGACCCCTCAGTCAGTTAAATGTAAATTGCCGGACAAAACTATAAGAAAGTCAGATTTGTGATCTGTGTCAGGTAGGAGATCGCCGGGAATGACCATGCTTTACAGGTACCAGATTCAGGCAGATACAAAAAAGCCCGGCAGTTGCCGGGCTTTTAGTAAGTCGCGTCTGGTTATCAGAAAGCGTACTTGGTCGTGAAGTAGATACGATTCATGCTCACTTCAGCACCACCAACACGCTCAACCGTTGCAGTGCTGTATTCTGCACCGTAGGTCAGCTTCGCTACTGGCGAGCGCATAACGTTTACACGGATGCTTGAAGCATCAGTTACGCCGGCGGTTACAGAATCGTCATAGGTTGCTGACAGCATGCCGTAGATCACACTGGAGCGCCATTCGCTGTTCCAGTGGTGACGGTACGCAACGAAGGCTGCTGTTGTTTCAGACGCTTCAAGATCAGTACCGACGAGGTTTGCATCCGGCACAGCACTCAGGCCCACGTAACGTCCGACGCCTTTACCCATGGTCGCGCTGAATTTCAGATCGTCTTTACCAACCATCACTTTCCCGGACAGGTTTACACCGTAGCCCATGGTTGTGGCATCGTCATCCGCAGTTGCGCCATCGTAAGCCAGCTGACGGATCAGAGCTGCGGCAACCAAATCCATTTTGTCGGATTTGATTTTGTAGCTCGCGGTAATGTCCGGCATTGGACCAGAATCAGATTGGGCGTTGCTGCCGCCGGATTCGTACCATGTG
>JAYNJA010000245.1:3966-4438 GCA_038109705.1 Thalassolituus sp.
TGTAGCGCACCTGAGGCTGGCGGATAAATACGGTTGATTCAGATGGACCGATGAAGTCAGCACTTTCTGGCAGTGCGCCGGTATTCATAAAGTTTGACCAGGTCTGACCAACGAGCACGTTGTCGTATTTTACGAAGGCGTGGCGTAGACGTGGGCTGTAAGAGTTAGAAACCACCTCATTGGCTACTGTGCCACCGCCCATGAAATCGAGTTCGATAAAACTCGTGATCGATTTGCCGTCGCCTACATCTGTGACAGTTTTGAAGTTAAAACGAGACGTCTGTGCGGACATGTCTAACTGAGCCATGTCTGGCTCTGAGCCTCCGAAAGTCGAAGGTTGATAATACGTACGGTTACTTGAACTGCCATCAGAGTAAGTACTCAGCATCGCATCCATCTTAATGAAACCACCAAAGGTGAACTCGGTGTTTGCGGCGTTTACTGCCATTGGCAGTGCTGCGGCCAGCAGGAT
>JAYNJA010000246.1:0-4416 GCA_038109705.1 Thalassolituus sp.
TCTTCGGTTTCTGCGATTTCTTCCGGACACAAAAAAGGGCCGCCGAAGCGACCCTCTTTCTACTCAACTAATCCGCAGATTAGCAAGAGTAGTACATGTCGAACTCTACTGGATGCGTAGTGTGTTCAACACGGTAAACTTCTTCCATCTTCAGATCGATGTAAGCTTCGATCATGTCTTCGGTGAACACGCCACCTTGAGTCAGGAAGTCGCTGTCAGCTTTCAGGCTGTCCAGAGCTTCACGCAGTGAACCACAAACCTGTGGGATCTTAGCAGCTTCTTCAGCTGGCAGATCGTACAGGTCTTTGTCAGCTGCATCGCCAGGGTGGATCTTGTTCTTAACGCCGTCGATACCAGCCATCAGCATTGCTGCGAATGCCAGGTATGGGTTAGCTACTGGATCAGGGAAACGTGCTTCGATACGCTTGCCTTTTGGAGACGCAACGTAAGGAATACGGATAGAAGCAGAACGGTTACGGGCAGAGTATGCCAGCATAACTGGTGCTTCGAAGCCTGGAATCAGACGCTTGTAAGAGTTAGTAGACGGGTTGGTGAACGCGTTCAGTGCTTTAGCGTGCTTGATGATACCGCCGATGTAGAACAGAGCAGTTTCAGACAGGCCAGCGTAGCCGTCACCAGCGAACATGTTTTCGCCGTCTTTCCAGAAAGACTGGTGAACGTGCATACCAGAACCGTTGTCACCAACGATTGGCTTAGGCATGAAAGTAGCAGTTTTGCCGTATGCAGCTGCAACATTGTGTACAACGTACTTCAGCATCTGAACTTCGTCAGCTTTCTTAACCAGAGTGTTGAACTTAACGCCAATTTCGTTCTGACCAGCGTTTGCAACTTCGTGGTGGTGTACTTCTACATCCAGACCGATAGCCATCATGGTGTTACACATAGCAGCACGGATGTCGTGGTGGCTGTCTACTGGTGGCACTGGGAAGTAACCGCCTTTAACACGTGGACGGTGACCCAGGTTGCCGCCTTCTACTTTAGAAGCAGTTGCCCATGCGCCTTCGTCAGAGTTGATCTTAACGAAACAACCCTGCATATCCTGACCCCAGGTAATGTCGTCGAACATGAAGAATTCTGGCTCAGGACCGAAGAAAGCAGTGTCACCCAGACCGGTAGACTGCAGGAAAGCTTCAGCACGCTTAGCAACAGAACGTGGGTCACGCTCGTAGCCCTGCATAGTAGAAGGCTCGATGATGTCACAGCGCAGGATCAGAGTTGCATCTTCAGTGAACGGGTCCATGAATGCAGTGCTGTCATCTGGCATCAGGATCATGTCAGATTCGTTAATGCCTTTCCAACCAGCGATAGAAGAACCGTCGAACATCTGGCCAGTTTCGAAGAAATCTTCGTTAACGTAAGAGGCAGGGATGGTTACGTGCTGTTCTTTACCCTTGGTGTCAGTGAAGCGCAGGTCTACCCACGTCACATCATTTTCTTTGATCAGATTCAGAGTGTTCTCTGACATTGTCTTTCTCCAGATGCTGGTTCAATAAAGGCCGGGGGACCGCCCCGATTTCCATGCTCACTGTTAGAGCAAGTAGTGTGCCATTTTGGACAACACTGCAACCCGCGTATTTACGGGTCTCAATGAAACACGGCACACGCGCTACGCACCAACATAAAACACGCATCTGATCATGCGCACCATTTTGATGCATTAAATTCCTGTCCGCGGGTGTGCGTTTTCAGGCCCCGACATTATAGGTTCATGGCATGCCGTTCGTATACGACATTTGTATTTTCGGCGCAGAAATGACATCCGGGCACTGATCTGCGGCAGCTTCTGTGAATAGTGCATGAAAAGTCAGCCGATACGATGAAAGTTTGTGCCGGGAATCGCCGCTTTCAGGTATACTCCGCGCTCAATTTTTAACCGGCTCCTGATTCTGCACCGCAGAGCCCTCAGGCGCTCACACTTCTGAAGGCTACTGTTGTGATCGATAATCTCAGAAATATTGCCATCATCGCTCACGTTGACCATGGTAAAACTACTCTGGTCGACAAACTGCTTGAGCAGTCTGGCACCTTGGACCGTAACCAGGGCGGCGAACGCGTGATGGACTCCAACGACCAGGAAAAAGAGCGCGGCATTACCATTCTGGCGAAGAACACCGCCATTAAATGGAACGACTACCGCATCAACATCGTTGACACCCCTGGACACGCCGACTTCGGTGGTGAAGTAGAGCGTGTTATGTCGATGGTTGACTCAGTGTGTCTGCTGGTCGACGCGGTTGATGGCCCAATGCCTCAGACCCGCTTCGTAACGCAGAAAGCATTCGAGCGCGGCCTGCGTCCGATCGTTGTTATCAACAAAATCGACCGCCCAGGTGCACGTCCTGACTGGGTTATGGACGAAATCTTCGACCTGTTCGACCGCCTTGGCGCGACCGAAGAACAGCTCGACTTCCCTGTAATTTACGCATCCGCTCTGAACGGTATTGCTGGCAATGATCCGGACAACATGGCTGACGACATGTCACCGCTGTTCCAGATGATTGTTGATCACGTCCAGCCGCCAGCGGTTGAAATTGATGGCCCGTTCCAGATGCAGGTTTCTGCACTGGATTACGACAGCTTCGTTGGTGTAATCGGTGTTGGCCGTATCACCCGTGGCAAGCTGAAGCCAGGCACTGACGTTCAGCTGATCGATATCGAAGGCAAGATCCGCAAAGGTCGCATCCAGCAGGTTAAAGGCTTCCACGGCCTGAATCGTGTTGATGTAGACGAAGCAACCGCCGGTGACATCGTATGTATCTCTGGTATCGACGGCCTGAACATCTCTGACACCCTGTGTGCTGTTGGTAATGTTGAAGCTCTGCCTCCGCTGACCGTTGACGAACCAACCGTAAGCATGACCTTCCAGGTGAACGACTCTCCGTTCGCTGGTAAAGAAGGTAAGTACGTAACCTCGCGCAACATTAAAGATCGTCTGGATCAGGAACTGATCCACAACGTTGCTCTGCGTGTTGAGCCAGGTGATAGCCCTGAGAAATTCAAAGTTTCTGGTCGTGGCGAGCTGCACCTGTCAGTACTGATTGAAAGCATGCGTCGTGAAGGCTTCGAAATGGCGATTGGTAAGCCAGAAGTTGTTCAGAAAGAAGTTGATGGCCAGCTGCAGGAACCATATGAGCAGGTTGTTATCGACATCGAAGATGAACACCAGGGCTCCATCATGGAAGAGATGGGTAACCGTCGTGCCGAAATGACAAACATGATCCCGGATGGCAAAGGCCGCACACGTCTGGAGTTCATGATGCCGGCACGGGGACTGATCGGTTTCCGTAACCAGTTCATGACTATGACCTCTGGCTCCGGCATCCTGACCAACGTATTCGACCACTACGGTCCTGTTCAGACCTCTCTGGGCTCTACTCGTCACAACGGCGTACTGGTCTCTATGGTTGCAGGTAAAGTGCTGGGTTACGCCCTGTTCACTCTGCAGGAGCGTGGTCGTCTGTTCGTATCGCCAGCGACTGAAGTGTACGAAGGTATGATCGTCGGTCTGCACAGCCGCGATAACGACCTGGTTGTTAACCCAACCAAGGCGAAGCAGCTGACCAACGTTCGTGCTTCCGGTACCGATGAAGCCATCAACCTGACTCCACCTGTACGTCATACACTGGAACAGGCTCTGGAGTTCATCGAAGAAGATGAACTGGTTGAAGTAACTCCTACCAGCATCCGTCTGCGTAAGAAGCTGCTGACCGAGAACGAGCGTAAGCGCGCTAAGCCAAAGAAAAGCTGATTAGCTTTCTGAGGTAAATAAAAAACCCGGCTACTGCCGGGTTTTTTATTACCTGTCATTTTTTATGACCTGCAATCATCGCCCCCGAGACGGTGACCGCAACCATCACTCACGACAACCGGCCACAAAAAAGGCCGCATAAGCGGCCTCTTTATTACTCACTGCTTCTGACGAATCAGATGTCTGCGATAGACTGCAGTGGGTAGTTTGCTGGCAGTGGGCCATCAGCCACGCCAGTGTCGATCGCAGCCTGAGCAACGGCAGTAGATACTGCACCCAGCAGACGGGTATCAACAGCTTTAGGGATGATGTACTCACGACCGAATTCCAGAGAATCCAGACCGTACGCATCCAGAACTTCCTGAGTTACTGGCTCTTTCGCCAGATCAGCCAGTGCCTTAGCAGCAGCCAGCTTCATTTCTTCGTTGATGCGCTTAGCACGTACGTCCAGTGCACCACGGAAGATGAATGGGAAGCCCAGTACGTTGTTCACCTGGTTAGGGAAGTCAGAGCGTCCAGTTGCCATGATGGCATCAGGGCGTGCTTCTGCGACTACGTCTGGCATGATTTCTGGAACCGGGTTCGCACATGCGAAGATAACTGGGTTTGGAGCCATCGCTTTGATCTGCTCGCCAGTCACCATGTTC
>JAYNJA010000247.1:0-4393 GCA_038109705.1 Thalassolituus sp.
CACTCGCACAACCGTGCAGATGACGACCGATGTCATTTTTACCATCAATACAAAAGATGAGTCGGCAGCGAATCAGGCAATAGATAACGCCATCGCAGAGATACAGCGAATAGAGGCGCTACTGTCGGAATGGCAGCCGAGCAGTGAAATCAGTCAGATAAACCGTAATGGTTTCAATCAGCCGGTAACCGTATCTGCCGAAACCTTACGCCTACTGGAAGAATCATTGGCAATTTCACAAGCGAGTGAAGGCGCGTTCGACATTACCTTTAAAAGCGCCGGCAGACTCTGGGACTTCCGAAACAAAACCATCCCCTCAGCAGAGGCATTAGCCGCAGCAACCGCTGCGATTGATTACCATCGCGTTGAAATAACGCCTGCACTCCGACAAGTCCGGCTACTGAATCCAGACACCCAGATCGGCCTCGGTGGTATTGCCAAAGGTTATGCGGTTGATCGCGCAGCGCAGATTTTACGCAAAGCAGGATTCAGCGAGTTTACGATCAATGCTGGAGGTGACTTGTATGCCGCAGGAAGCAACAAGGTCTGGCGCGTAGGTATCCAGCACCCACGGAAGCAGAACGCCCTGATCGCTACCCTGCCCGTTGCTAATGCCGCAGTCGCCACATCGGGTGACTATGAACGCTTCTTTAAAAAAGACGGCATTCGATATCACCACATTATCGATCCCAAAACCGGATTGCCTGCCCGTGGCAGCATGAGTGTCACTGTGATCGCGCCACGTGCCTATATGGCCGACGCGCTCGCCACTGCGGTATTTGTGCTTGGGCCTGATGCCGGCCTGAAAATGATTGAAGGCATCGACGGTTGTGCCGCTATGGTCGTCACAAATATGGGCGATATCCGCGTTTCAAGCGGCCTTCCTGAGTTATCTGCTCTCGATTAACGGCCTCAGTGAAAAAGCTCTGATAACCATAAAACTCATAGGTATACTGAGCCCTCTTTGAAGTACAGATCCACAGGGAATTATGACTCTTCCATCCATTACTGCGCGTATTGCCGCTGAACTGAACGTCCGCCCACAACAGGTGGATGCCACCGTCGCTCTTCTTGATGATGGCGCTACCGTCCCCTTTATCGCCCGTTACCGTAAAGAGGTTACCGGTGCACTCGACGACAGCCAGCTACGAACTCTGGAAGAGCGTCTGCGCTACCTGCGCGAAATGGAAGACCGCCGTGCGGCCGTCATCAAAAGCATCGACGAGCAAGGGAAACTGAGCGATGAGCTGAAACGCGAGCTGCTGAGCGCCGATACCAAAACACGTATCGAAGATCTGTACCTACCCTATAAGCCGAAACGCCGTACCAAAGGCCAGATTGCCATCGAAGCGGGTCTTGAGCCATTAGCAGACGCGCTGTTTGCTGATCCTGATCTGACGCCGGAAAGCGAAGCAGAAGCTTTCATCAATGCCGATAACGGCGTAGCGGATGTGAAAGCTGCTCTCGACGGCGCGAAATACATCCTGATGGAGCGCTTCGCCGAGAATGCCGACCTGCTGGCAAAACTGCGTCGCTTTATGAAAGAAGAAGCGACCTTGTCAGTTCGCGTTGTTGCGGGCAAAGAAAAAGAAGGCGAGAAATTCGCTGACTACTTTGAGCACGATGAAGTACTGAAGAATGTCCCAAGTCACCGAGCCCTGGCCATTCTGCGTGGCCGTAACGAAGGTGTGCTGACCTTCAGTCTGGTCACCGGTGATCCGGACGATAAGCTCGCAGGCAACCCGTGCGAAGCCATCATCGCTGAAAGTGCCGGCATCAGTAATGAAGGCCGCAATGGCGATCGTTGGCTGGCTGAAGTCGTGAAGTGGACGTGGCGTATCAAGCTGCTGACCAGCCTCGAAACTGAACTCGTCGGTGAGCTGCGCGAGCGTGCTGAAGAAGCCGCCATCCGCGTCTTTGCCGACAACCTGAAAGACCTGCTATTAGCCGCACCGGCGGGACGCAAAGTCACCATCGGCCTGGACCCGGGTCTGCGTACCGGTGTCAAAGTCGCGGTTGTCGACAACACCGGAAAGGTCGTCGACTACGCTACGATTTACCCAACACCGCCACAGAATAAGCTGGCCGAGTCTGCCGCGGTTCTGACGGCGCTGATTGCCAAACACAATGTTGAGCTGATCTCGATTGGCAACGGCACAGGCTCTCGTGAAACCGACAAATTCGTCGGCGATATGATTAAAGCCAACCCGGCATTGAAGAAAGTCCAGAAGATCATGGTTAACGAAGCCGGTGCGTCTGTGTATTCGGCCTCTGAACTGGCGGCGAAGGAGTTCCCGGATCTCGACGTGACGATCCGGGGCGCGGTATCCATTGCCCGCCGCCTGCAGGATCCACTGTCTGAGCTGGTAAAAATTGAACCTAAGTCCATTGGTGTTGGCCAGTACCAGCACGATGTGAATCAGAGCCAGCTTGCCCGCACGCTGGATGCGGTCGTTGAGGACTGTGTGAACTCTGTCGGTGTCGACCTGAATACAGCGTCGGTGCCACTGCTGACCAAAGTTTCTGGTCTGAACAGCACGCTGGCATCTAATATCGTCGCCTTCCGTGACACCAACGGTGCGTTCAACTCACGTAAAGATCTGCTGAAAGTACCACGCCTGGGCGACAAAACCTTCGAACAGGCAGCAGGCTTCCTGCGCATTATGAACGGCAAAAACCCACTCGATGCCTCCGGTGTGCACCCGGAGTCCTACCCGGTGGTCGAGCGCATTGCGCATCAGTTTTCTCGCGACGTGAGTAGCCTGATCGGTGACGGCGCCTTCCTGAAATCAGTCAACGCAGGCCAGTTTATCGATGAAAGCACCGGTGAATTGACCCTTAAGGATATACTGAGCGAACTGGAAAAACCGGGGCGTGATCCTCGCCCTGAATTCCGCTTCGCCGAATACAAAGAAGGCGTCGAAGAAATCAAAGACCTGAAACCGGGCATGATACTCGAAGGCGTTGTCACTAACGTGGCCGCTTTCGGTGCCTTTGTCGATGTCGGTGTTCACCAGGACGGTCTGGTACATATATCAGCCCTGTCAGACACCTTTATTAAAGACCCACGTGATGTCGTCAAAGCCGGTGATATCGTCAAAGTGAAGGTTATGGAAGTCGAAGTGTCGCGTAAGCGCATTGGCCTGAGCATGCGTTTGAGCGATGATCCCGCGTCATCCAGCAGGGGCAGCGGTACAGCAGAGAGAAATAACGACTCCCGCAACAACCGCTCAAGACAGCCATCCAACAAGAGTGGCGGCGGCAGCGGTAAAGATTCAGGCAATAACGCCATGACTGGAGCCTTCGCCGCAGCCTTTGCTAAAGCGAAAACCAAGAACTAGCAGTACAGAGTAGATAACGGTGTCAGAGAAGGAATTCAGGCTAACAAAGATGATCACAGGGGGGCTCCTCGTTAGCCTGCCTCTGGTCGTTTCTGCATTCGACCCCGATGAGCTTTATTGGGAAGATACTGCTGCCGGAATTCCTCACGTGCTGACCCCTGCGCGCCTGCAACAGCCTACTGCCGAGGTACCTGCGAGCGTCACTGTCCTTGATGCAGACTTTATCGCCCGCACCGGCATCAAGCATATATCGCAATTACTGCGTTATGTACCGGGTATGCTGGTCGCTTACGACGTGCTCGATAACAGCGATGCCGTCGTCTACCACGGCGGTCCCGACATGATGCCGAAAAGCTTCCAGGTGCTGGTCGATGGCCGCTCAGCTTACCGCTCAGGCATTGCCAGTGTCGGCTGGGACCGGCTTCCCGTTGCAGTTGAAGATATCCAGCGCATTGAAGTCGTGCGCGGTCCAAGCGCTGCAAGCTACGGCACCAACGCTTATCAGGCAGTGGTGAACATTATTACCCGTCTCCCTCAGGACACCACCCACAGTGTCGTCAGCGCTGAAGCCGGTGATAATACAGAAGAACGCATTTTCGCCAGCACCTTTGGCGGCAGCGTCGCTAATCAATGGAGACTCAGTGCGAACTATCAACGCACCGACCACCTGCGAGACAGTACGCGCAGCTCCCTGGGTTGCAACGAAGCTGAACCTTGCCCTGATCAGCGCATGAGTTCCTTTATATCGTTGCGGACTAACCATGTACTGACACCAGACCAGTCGATTGATACCAGCCTGATGGCAGGCTACGCGCAGCGGGATGTTCCGCGCTACGAATTTACTGACAACGAAGTCGGCGATCGTCATCTGGAAGCCGGAGCGCGTTATCACTACGATATGTCTGCTAACCACCAGCTGAAAGTCTCTGCCTACAGCGTGCGCTATGCTCGTCTGCAAGAAGCCAGCGTTAATGGTTACTATGCGGGCTTTTTCGACCCGGAGCTGGTACGACTTAATGAGCTGAACCCGACGGCTGCTAACGAGTTTGCCT
>JAYNJA010000248.1:0-4388 GCA_038109705.1 Thalassolituus sp.
CTGCGGCACCAGCTACCACGCTGGTATGACTGCCCGCTACTGGATCGAAGAGCTCGCTGGCATCGCCTGTAATATCGAAATTGCTTCAGAATTCCGCTATCGCAAGTCTGTGGTTCGACCAAACAGCCTGCTGGTCACCATTTCTCAGAGCGGTGAAACCGCCGATACGCTGGCCGCGCTGCGTTTAGCGAAAGAACTCGGTTTCACGCGCAGCCTGACCATCTGTAACGTACCGGGGTCATCGCTGGTACGCGAATCCGATATGGCTCTGCTGACCCGTGCAGGGGCCGAGATTGGTGTCGCGTCGACCAAGGCATTTACTACTCAGCTCGTTGCCCTATTGCTCCTGACCGTTGCGCTTGGCCGTGAAAATGGTATGGAAAAAGACACTGAAAAACGTGTCGCAAGTGCGCTGACGCAATTGCCGGGTCTGATCGAAAAAGCCCTGCATATGAATGACGATATCGAGCAACTCGCAGAGCACTTCGCCGAGAAACAGCACGCGCTCTTCTTAGGCCGGGGAGACCAGTACCCGATCGCGATGGAAGGTGCACTTAAGCTGAAAGAGATTTCCTATATCCACGCCGAGGCCTACGCCGCAGGCGAGCTAAAGCACGGCCCTCTGGCGCTGATCGATTCTGAAATGCCAATTATTGTTGTGGCACCGAAGAATGACCTGGTCGAAAAGCTGAAGTCGAATATCGAAGAAGTACGCGCCCGTGGCGGAGAGCTGTTTATTTTCGCTGATGAAGCCGCCGGTATCCGCCCCGAAGCCAACATGAAAGTGATGGAGGTGCCTCACTGCGATGACATCATCGCCCCTGTGTTATACACCCTGCCACTGCAGTTACTGAGCTACCACGTTGCTCTGATTAAAGGCACCGACGTCGATCAGCCGCGCAACCTGGCGAAGTCGGTGACGGTGGAATAATCGCGGCGGCGTAGATATTACGCCGCCAACCACGCCTCTACCTGGTCGTGACGGGGGATACTGCCACTGTGCACAACGGCGTCGCCCACGATCACGGCCGGTGTCGACATCACACCGAATCCCATGATCGTCTCCGGGTCTTCGATTTTTTCGACCTGTACCTCAACGCCAGATTTACGCGCGGTTTCTTCGATTAACTGAACCGTCTTTTTGCACTTCGCACAACCTATACCCAGCACTTTAAACGTTTTCATTTCATCACCTCAGACAACAAATTCCAATGCATTAAATACCCAGCCGATGACGGTAAACGACACCAGGAGCATGACAAACAGGATCGCCAGCAGGCGCCATTGCATCACCTGTTTCAATAAAATAAATTCCGGAAAACTCGCCGCCACCGTACTCATGCAAAACGCTAATGTTGTACCAACCGGAAGGCCGTGGGTGATAAGGCTTTCCATCACCGGAATCACGCCAGTTGCATTTGAATACAGTGGAATACCCATAATCACCGCGGCCGGAACCGACCACCACTGTCCATCCCCCAAGTGCTGCTCTATCCAGCCATCCGGGACAAATCCGTGCAATGCGGCCCCCAGGCCTACCCCGATAATCACCCACTTCCAGACCCGGCCAAAAATTTCAAGAGCTTCATCTCGAGCAAATTCGTGGCGCTCCCTGAAGGTCAGTTGGATAGCATCTGTGGTATCGGCAACGCGCTCATCGACGACGTACTCACCTGCGCGGGCCTTCTGCAGTGCCTTAGCAGCAAACGACTGCAACCAGCGTTCTGCCCGTATACTGTCAAGAAACAGACCGCCTAACATGCCGACAATCATCCCGACCAGCACATAAAGCACGGTAAATTTCCAGCCGAGAAGACTCAGTAGCATCAGCACTGCCACTTCGTTAATCAGAGGCGAGGTGAGCAGAAAAGACATAGTAATACCGACAGGAATACCGGCCGAACTGAAGCCTAGAAACACCGGGATGCTTGAGCATGAACAGAATGGAGTTATCGCACCGAAACCAGAAGCAAACAGATATCCCGCAAAACGGTTTTTCCCAGCAAGAAAGTCCCTGACCCGTTCAACATTCAGAGATACCCGCAACAAGGCAATCACATAAATCATGACCAGTAACAGAACGAATATTTTACTGACGTCTTCGACGAAAAAATGGATGGAGCCGCCAATACGGGTACCGGCAGCGACCCCCATCAGCTCATATATCAACCAATCAGCAAAATCAGTGAAAATCTGAAACATGTCCTGTCGAATCCCGGATGTCAGTTCGAAAAGCGATTAATCGATTGATAATCTACCGGGCATAAGAAAAAGAAAATGATCAGGGGCAGGATAATGATTGTTTTATATTATGTTGTCCGAGCGACCGGCCCAGAACTACCGGCCCAAAACAACAGGCTCAGAAAGCCCAGCTCAGGCCGCCCTTAAACCGATACTGTTGGTAATCAGCGGCGGCTAAATTGGAGTGATACATATCCCGGCCGGCTTCGGCCTCAACAGTAAGGCCCCACCAGAGCGGGTATTCAAGCCCAGCGGTAACACGAATGCGGTTATCGCGGCGGCGCTCACCAATTTCTGTCCAGACCGCTTCGTAATTACGTATTTCCCAACTGCCTTGTGTCAGCAGGCTGAGCTCGCCAATACGGTATTTCCAGCGCAGGCGGGTGTTAAACGATTGATAGCCGTAAGGCTCGGTGCGGGTGTCTTCGTTGCGGAACACACCACGCAGAGAAAGATAATTCTGAGTACGGTTAAGCATCCAGAACAGGCTGGCTCGGGCACCAAGCTGAGTGGCATCGCGTTCAGGATAGAGCTCAAAGGTTTTATCGCCAATATCAAGTTGGGTACGCAGATACCACTTTGACGATAGAAAATAGCCGTACGCAGGGCTCAGGCGTCGCAACGTCATAAAGGGCTGCCCCTGCAGATCTGCCGTGGCCATAAGGGCAACCAGATCAGATGTATGCGGCCCGCTATTGTAACCAAACCGGATGTAGCCGGTCTGCAGATCGGTATCAAACGCGGTCGCCTGCTCCCAGCGAGTAGCGCTGTATTCATAGCGCCCTTGCCACTCAAAACCGTTCTTATATTTGGATTCCCAACCTAAGTACCCACTGGTACCGGTCGCCCAATCGCCCTGATTCTGAGTGGTAATATCGGCTTCCGGCAGGATGTTACTGTCGTATTCAGAGACGACCGACGCTCCGAACTCAGCCCCAGCAAGAGCCGGTGATGAGCTGAGAACACCAGCAACGCAGAAAAGGGCAACCGCGTATGCGGCTGCCCTTTTTATCTTCTGACGCTGGTAAATCACTTACCGTTATCTCTGCTGAGATCAGTCGTCATCGCTTTCCAGTTCATCCGAATCATCTTCTGAATCAGCGTCGCCTGAATCATCTTCTGAGTCGTGGTCATCGCCATGTTCGTGGTGATCATCATGATCTTCATAACGGTCATCCTCACCCGCTTCAGTTGCAACGATAATGCTGCCGTCAAAAGTACCTTTCACTTCAAGATAGCCACCCGTCACCAGGGTTGCCAGATCAAGCGCACTCATAGCAGACAGATCGACGGTTACACCCAGCATAGTGACGGTACCCGCCAGGATATCAATCGAATCAATCGGGGCGGTAATCTTCACGCGGCTTTCATTGCGCTCGCGTTCCAGGCGAAGTGCACGGAAGCTACCATCCGCTTCTACTGTCAGGCGCAGTTCAACGTAGTCACCAGCAGCCAGAGAGTCCAGATTGAAGTAATACTCTTCGTCACGCTCATCACGAACACGGGTGCGGGTATCCACGGCCGCAGTAACGCCCATCACGGTAATGGTGCCGTCACCTACTTCAGTCACCGGGCCTTCAAGTTCCAGTTTTACTGCAGCTTCGAACTCAACTTCAGAAGCCACCAGCTGACCTTCGCTGTTAAAGCTGCCCTGCACTTTTACCATGGCGTTCAGCGCAAGTTCGGTCTGCGTACCGTGTTCGTAATCTGTAGAGCTGGTAAGCAGCACTTCAGTACCGCCAACCGTCATAGTACCTGTAGCATCATCGTACGCAGAGATATAACCAAAGACGCGGACTTCGCCATCATTATCACGGTGCATGTCTTCCTGCTCGACTTTGTTGGCGACAAGAACTTCTGCGTCCATGCTGCCTTCAACTTCGACCAGCATGCCATTGCTGAGCGCAGACGCTTCCAGATCCAGCGTTGCCACACTGCTGTAGTCGATGGTCATACCGCCAATGGTGAAGGTCATTGCTACATCATCGAGGTCAGCAACAGTGCCGCGAAGCTCAATCTCTGTACTGTCTTCCAGCGATACATAACTCGCCAGCAGGTTACCGCTGCCGTCGCGCAGACCGCTGACTTCGAGGTATTGGCCGACTTCTATTGTCTCGAGCGTAATGCCACTGAATACTGTCATGGCA
>JAYNJA010000249.1:0-4354 GCA_038109705.1 Thalassolituus sp.
GAAAGAAATATACACTGTAAACCATCATAAACCCGACCCATGAATCCAGTTCCAGCGACTGTAGCACTGCAAACGCGATAATCAGCAGGTGCATGCGGATTACGTTCCGGTACGGATCTGCGAATAAATGACCAAGCGAGCGCCTGTTGGGGTTTACGAACGCTACGTTGCTGGCTTCCACTGATTCGTTCTGGTCATTCTGGTCGTGCTTGACTGGGCCAGTCTCAACCCGCGATTTAAGGTCAGACAACCCGAATGCATTTATAAAACTGCGACGCTCGGCAATTAGCATGGGAATCATGAATATACCGTAAACCGGGAGTAAATTAGTCAAAGCAATGGACAGCAGCCCCACCGGGTTCATAAAGACCTCATGAAAGTCCACCAACTCGATGGCAGGCACAGGGAAAAAGCTGGAAAGAAAACTGGCATGCCCGGCATGGAATGCGCAGAAGTGTACCGAGAAGAACACAAGCAGAAAGATCGCCATAAACAAGCCGATGCCCGCCACAACTTCCCGGCGCGGGGCATCCGAAGAAGACAAGTCTACTTTTGCTACAAAATTGATACCGCCGATGATCGTCAGAGTAATTGTAAGATAGCCAATCAGTAAGCTACTGAGCCAAAGACTCCAGATCAGGTCGGTCGTCTGCCAACCGGTGTACCAAGCGAGCGCTATCCCCAGACTAAAGGCTACACCGTCTGGAGCGATGTCCGAAAAAGAAAGCCTCTGATTACTGCGAGCGCCGGTTAACGTACTCATTACACCGATTCCTTAGTTGAAAGTGATCGTGCCCCGTTTAAACGATTGTTATCATACTTCTTGTGAATCAGGTGTAAATCGATCCACGTCATAGCGTCAATGCTCCACCCGACACGGACTCACTCAATAGCTTATTCGCCGAGCATTATTCCTACAGCTTCATAGCGAGCAAAAACGCTGTCATCGTACTCGTTCCAGCTTTCTGGCATTTTCGATCTCAGGCCCGCTGCGGTTAGCTTTCTATCTTCATCTTTTGTAATGGCGCAGATGATGTAAAACTTTTCCAACACAATCTTAACCTTCTCAGGCGTGACCTCCTCCAGCGACAACAACTTTTCCATTACGAATGAATGAGGAACGACATGTTCATGCACTAGATCTTTTCTCTTGAGTCCAACGGCATTTCGCGAATAGCAGAAATTCAGATGCGATACTTCATCGAGGGCATAACGAAGGTACTGAGAGTACATTCGTTTTGGATCTCCATATTTTAAGTGATCTTTAATATTCAAAATCACTCGTACCAAGCACTCGATTTTTTCCTTATCTGGTCTATTTTTGTTGATCATTTCCATAATTCCTTGTCTTGAGGCTTTCCAATTAGAAAATTAAAAATCATTAGAAAAACACGTGATCAATACCCGAAAATTCAGTACCAGTGCTTGTGTTCACTGAGGGCGTGACGCCTGTTCGCCAGACTAACTGTTCAACAGACCAAGAGTACAATTACAGGAGAGTATAAATCTGATAAATCGAGTTAGAATACAGAAACAGCACCTAAATCTCTGTTGCCACCCGTTTTGCTACAAATTCACCAGCTGAATCCGCGGACTTTCATCCATCAGTTGTCGATAAAGCTTATCGACGATCTGCGGATTGCGAACATCCTCCAACGATAACCGTCCCATCATCTGCATAATCAGCTGGTTGATACCGCCCCAACCGTCAGACAGGTTGCAGGTGTCAGTAATGTCACACACGTTGTGATCCTGCGAGCATTCGGTAAGCGCAATCGGGCCTTCAAAGGCCTCAACCACATCCCGCAGGCTGATCTGAGCAGGTGAGCGCGCAATACGGTAGCCGCCCTTCGCACCCCGGCGGGCAATAACGAGCCCACCATCGGCCAATGCCTTCATGACTTTGCGCACTGTAGGCACATTCAGGCTGGTCGCCACGGCAATATCATCCACCGACTGCTGCACCGCACCCTGTGCGGCGAGATGGTTCAGTACGACGATGCCATAGTCTGTGAGTTTACCGATGCGAAGCATATGCCTGCCTGTTGAGAATCATTGTCAATTCGTCATGCCCCGTGGGCTTTGATACAATCCTGCCACAAAGCATACCAAGTTAGTATTCTTTGTTGTACTTGGGCTACTAAGCCCAAGTACAATACCCGAGTAGAACACTCCGATATTGATCAGAGATTTGGTAAACTACCGACTCTGAAGCACAGCTGACACGCGAGAGAAGTAGCTATGGCCACTAACGCTGAAATTGAAAGCCAGATCAAAGCCCGCGAATACAAAGCCGGTTTTGTTACCAACATTGAGTCTGAGACCCTGCCACCGGGCCTGAACGAGGATGTTGTGCGCTTTATTTCTGCCAAGAAAGGCGAGCCAGAATGGCTGACTGAATGGCGCTTAAAAGCCTACCGCGAGTGGCTGACCATGCAGGAGCCTGACTGGGCTCACTTGGGTTACCCAGAGATCGACTATCAGGAAGTGTCTTACTACTCCGCGCCTAAGAGCATGGCAGATAAGCCTAAGTCTCTCGATGAAGTCGATCCTGAGCTGCTGGAAACTTACAACAAGCTGGGCATTCCTCTGCACGAGCAGATGGCTCTGGCCGGTATCGCTGTCGACGCGGTATTTGACTCAGTATCTGTGGCAACAACCTTCCGCGAGAAGCTCGAAGAAGCTGGCGTCATCTTTATGCCGATCTCCGAAGCCGTGCATAAGCACCCTGAGCTGATTAAAAAGTACATGGGCTCAGTGGTTCCGCAGCGTGACAACTACTTTGCCGCTCTGAACTGCGCCGTATTCTCTGACGGCTCTTTCGTGTACATCCCGAAAGGCGTGCGCTGCCCGATGGAACTGTCGACTTACTTCCGTATTAACGAAGCAAAAACCGGTCAGTTCGAACGTACCCTGATTGTTGCCGACGAAGGCTCATATGTGAGCTACCTCGAAGGCTGTACCGCACCGATGCGTGATGAAAACCAGCTGCATGCCGCAGTCGTTGAACTGGTCGCTCTTGATGGCGCTGAAATCAAATACAGCACCGTGCAGAACTGGTACCCAGGCGATGAAAACGGCAAAGGCGGTATCTACAACTTCGTGACCAAGCGTGCCGTTGCTCATACCAACGCTAAAGTCAGCTGGACTCAGGTTGAAACCGGTTCTGCCGTCACCTGGAAATACCCAAGCTGTGTTCTTAAAGGCGACAACAGCATTGGCGAATTTTATTCCGTTGCTCTGACCAACAATTATCAGCAAGCCGACACCGGCACCAAGATGATTCATATGGGCAAAAACACTAAGTCGACCATTATTTCGAAAGGTATTTCGGCCGGTAAAAGCCAGAATGCTTATCGCGGTTTAGTGCGTATGGGTCCGACAGCAGAAGGCGCGCGTAACTTTACTCAGTGCGACTCGCTGCTGTTAGGTGATAAGTGTGGTGCTCATACTTTCCCATACATTGAAAGCAAGCATCCAAGTGCTGTCGTAGAGCACGAAGCGACGACGTCTACCGTGAGTGACGACCAGTTGTTCCTTTGTCAGCAGCGCGGTATCGATACAGAGAAAGCGGTATCTATGATTGTTAACGGGTTCTGCAAAGAAGTATTTAAAGAGTTGCCGATGGAGTTTGCCGTAGAGGCAGGAAAGCTGCTCGAAATATCCCTAGAAGGCTCTGTGGGCTAATTCTGGCCTACTGCGCTCTGGATTGCGGTGTTAAAACCTCGCTCAGAATGCTCATTTACTACTTGTAAACTGCGCTTCTTCACTCGGTTTTGCCTTGCACTCCATTCGCTCATGACGCCCAGAACTGTAGTCATACGAACGCCCTTTTGGGTGAACGAATAGTAAGGGAGATCGGAATAAGTTGAGGCTGGCGTCTGTGCCATGGATGGCACAGCCGAGCGTACAAGGATGTATTTACCGCGACCAGCCGAACTTATTCCGCTCTCCCGAATAATCAAAATTTGAAAACTGAACACTAACCGTCTGCCACCAGACAAAAGGTTAAAGAAATGATCGAGATTAAAGACCTCAAGGCCCGCGTTGAAGAAAAAGAAATTCTCAAAGGTCTGAACCTGAACATCGGACCGGGTGAAGTACACGCCATTATGGGTCCGAACGGTGCCGGTAAGAGTACCCTGGGTAACGTACTGGCGGGTCGTGAAGGCTACGAAGTCACTGGTGGTTCGGCCACGTTGAATGGCAAAGATATTCTCGATCTTGATCCAGAAGAGCGCGCACGCGAAGGTCTGTTTCTGGCATTCCAGTATCCGGTTGAAATTCCGGGCGTGTCTAACCTTGAATTCCTGAAAGCCTCTGTTGATGCCGTACGTGAGCATCAGGGTAAGCC
>JAYNJA010000250.1:0-1680 GCA_038109705.1 Thalassolituus sp.
GTTTCGTACGCAGCTTCACGACTAACGATGTAGAGGCCCATAGTTTCAATCGTGATATCTGGTAGATCGACACTATTAAGAATGTTCTCAATATCGTAGGTTGGTCCGTTTGCGTCCCACTGGTACTGTTTATCACGGCGCACAAGAACAGCGGAATCATGTTCTCCGCTAGCAACTTTTTCGATCCCTTTACGGATAGTTTCAACGTCGATAAACGGACTGGTACATAACATCTGAATATAGATGTCAGCTTCGACGCTTTTTACTTCGTTGAAGAAAAGACGATTCCCGTCAGTTTTGTTCGAGGCCAGATCCGGTGAACGTACCAAGCGCTTGCATGCCAGTTCCGAGGCGACCTCAGCCAGCTCATCGCTCTCAGTATCGAGATAGCCTTCATCAATGAAATCGCACGCAAGGAGCTTCTCTAATGCATGCATAAACAGCGGTTTGCCATCAAGCAGCTAAGTATTTTTTATTCGGTATTCTCGAACTTGTTCCTTTCGCTGATAGGAAAGCCACAACTTTCATTCTATGTATCAGGAACTGTCTTTCAGGAAAGAAGCGAATGATCCTTTTCAATATTCATATCACTTTCGTTGATAATCAGTTGAGTCATAACCAAAGGTGTCAAAATCTGCCCGATAAATATCCCATACTTTCTCAGCATCAATCGGGTTAAGGATAACCACCTTTTCTTCTGTGGTCTGATTTATCGGCGTGCCAATCAGGTTAGGCCAGTCTGCGACCTCCAGTCTCAGACGCTCATAAACCGGCGCTATCTCCTGACTGAAGCTTTCCTGCTTTCCTATCAGGTGGTAATCAATCATGTCTATCAACGCCAGACGGGTCTGAGGCATCCAGTGCCAATCCATCTTCAGCTCTTTCTGCGTACGGATAATGTCCAGAAAATCACCGAACTCTGGCAGTGTATTCTTATTCCAATTAAGTTTTTTCAGAAAACTAGCCCGCTTCTTCTCCGTTGCCGGATTAAGAATTTTATTCTTATACGCTGACTGAATACGGGTGTATGGGTTACGAACAAAGGTAAAGCGAAAGTAATCGCCTCCGGTCAGCACCCGACGAAGCTCGGCCTCCGTGTAATCATCAAACTGACGAAATGGCACTATTTCCGGATCAACAGTATGAATTGCGTCGATCTTCTTATCCGCCGGCCAACCATTGGCTACCCAGAACAAGCGTTTCACAGCAGAGTTCGCCGCTTTAGGAATACTGACGTACATCAGCTTCGATGATTCATCAACGATTGCCATTTTATTCAGTGTTCCTGGACGCACTGATCGAATACGCGCGGTAATATTGTTCCGCCCAGGTTGCAGAAGAGAAAGCACTCTCTCCCGACATGTAAGGTTCCCGGTCATCATCCTGCTAAATTCCAGTAAATTAAGCTGACATCACAGACTAAGTGCGCCTTTGCTATTTGAGCAGGAGTATACCATAAGGTTTTTCAAGTCCTCAGAGCGTTCCCTGCACCTGCAGCTCAACACTATCAAGATCCGGAATCATGGCCGTAACCCCTTCAACACTCACCGCGATCTTATCAAAGCGTCCCATTCCCATCGCATCTACTTCCTGAAGATCATCCTCAGTGATGTGCATCAGGCGAGGAATACCCTGTACCAGAATGGCAAAAAATGGCATCTGTGGGTTTTCGTTTACGCC
>JAYNJA010000250.1:1690-4306 GCA_038109705.1 Thalassolituus sp.
TTTACGCCATTGACGATAATAAAACGAGCGTCCGGATTTGGTGCAGGCGCAGGCTGACCATTGAGCAGCTCATAACATAAGGCCGGTACCAGCGTGCCCCGCCAGTCCAGTCGACCCAGAATCCAGTCTGTGCTGGCGTTGGTTGTCAGCAGGTGTGAGAACGGAATTACCTCAGCGACACTGACGTTAGGCATAATAAGGTTACGGTCTTTTAATGGAACCAACAGGCAGTCTACCTGCTCTGGCTGATTATTATCCGAACTGATGATCTGCGTTTCGCTCATATTCTTCTGTCCATTTGATTCTGACATGTTCAACCAGCTTCGCCGCCAGTTGATATGGATCGCCACTGAAGGAGACCCGCCCGGTGCCAATAGCGCTCTCGGGCATTGATGAATTACCACAGGTTGCCGGACTCTGCGCCCATACAGGCACATCATCCGGAATCAAAGCCAGGCTCTCGGCCCCGTCACTGCCCATTCCGCTGAACAATATGCAGCCAAAGCGTTGATGAGCGTGGTTATACACAGTTTCGATCACACCGTCGATGGAGGGGCCGTAAGGGCCTTCCCACACCTTGTCAGTGGTGCATATCCGATCCATACCTACGATATCAAACCGGTTAGCAACGGGCGCGATCAGCACATCACCGCACTGCAATGCCATGGCATTGGTTGCGTTTTTCAGCTGATAAGCAGAATGACGCCCAACTGCCTGGCACAATGCCTCTTCAAAGCGTGCATCTATGTGTTGAGCGTAAACAAAGGCAACCGGTAACCCTGCTGGCAGAACGTCGAGAAACTCTTTCACAGCTTCCGGGCCACCCAGAGAGGCACCCAGCACCCAGATCTGAATCGGGATCTGACGCGAGAGTCCCGCAAGTTCTTTGGGCAATGCAATAGTCTGTTGATCACGGCGATTCAGCTGAACCACAGTAGCGGCTGGCGCTGGGGCGTGAGTCAGATCCTGAAGTTTGGTCAGAAGCTTCTTTTCCCAGCGCAGGAAGCTGGTGCAATGTCGGTCTGGTGCTTCATCCATGCCAAACAGCACGGGGATCTCACCGTGCAGAAGCTGCTCCAGCACCTCTCCGGACACGTCATCGTCATCTGTAAGTGTCAGTAACCAGGCGTCTGGCGAGGTATCCGTTAGTAAAGTTTCAGACATTCTCGCGGGCGGCGCGTTAAGCACCACCTCAAAACCCAGTCTCAGCAGTGAATCACCAAGGATCTGCTGCTGCACGACATCACTGTTGAGCACCGCAATCCGGGGCGTGGCCACCTCAGTGTACCTCTTGCCCCAGGAAAGTGTTGATGTTGGCTAACAGTGCGTCTTCCTGGAACGGCTTACCCATATACTCATTTACGCCAATCGACATGGCACGCTCACGGTGTTTATCACCGGTACGCGACGTAATCATAATAATAGGCACATCTTTCAGGCGCTCATCGTGACGCACCAGAGAGGCGACCTCGAAGCCGTCCATACGCGGCATCTCAATATCCAGCAGCATGACGTCTGGCTTCACGTCCTGCAGTACTTCCATCGCGTGCATACCGTCTTTCGCCGTGACGACTTCCATACCATGACGTTCAAGCAGACGACTGGTGACCTTACGTACGGTTACCGAGTCATCCACCACCAGAACTTTAGGCAGGCGACGCTCCTGCTCGTGACGGGCTTCCGCCGCTTTGTTGTCCAGTGCGCGGGCCTGGCGATACTCGAGACTGTTATGCGTCCGGATCATGGCTGGCAGGTCAAGAATGATAACGACACTACCATCCCCCAGGATGGTGCCGCCGGAAATACCGCGCACACCTGCGAAGTGTGGTCCAAGGCTTTTCACCACAATCTCGCGGGAACCTAACAGACCATCAACCTGCAGAGCAAAAGGTACCTGTCCACGAACCAGCAATAGCGGCAACGGCATGTGGTGGCCCGAAATTTTCGGATGCGAATGTTCATCCAGCATCGCACCAAGATAACCCAGCTGATAATCACGTCCGGCATAACTGAAGCGTCGTTCTTCTTCTGGCTGATCATACAGATTCTGCAGTTCAGCGACTGACGCACGGACAATGCCCTGAATGTTATTCAGAGGTACTGCGTAAAGATCATCACCAATGCGCACCATCAGTGCCCGGTTAACCGATACGGTAAATGGCAGACGCACTTCGAACTCAGTGCCGACACCTGCTTCCGAGCGGATCTCGACACTACCGCCCATCTGTTTAATCTCGCTGCTGACCACGTCCATACCGACACCACGGCCGGAAATCTGAGTGATCACTTCAGCCGTCGAGAAGCCAGGCTGCAGGATGAACTGCAGAATTTCATGTTCAGAAGGCTCAATGCCATCGGCGATCATGCCACGCTCACGGGCTTTACGCAGAACTGCATCCAGGTTAATACCCTGGCCGTCATCACGCATGGTCAGTACCACATCACCGCCATCGCGGCGAATATCGAGTTCGATGTTACCTTTGCTCGGTTTACCGGCAGCCTCGCGGTCTGCTGCGGCTTCAATTCCGTGGTCCACCGCGTTACGGACCATGTGCTCCAGAGGCGAAATCATGCGCTCAAGAATCGTACGGTCCATTTCGCCGTCGGCGTTGTTAA
>JAYNJA010000251.1:0-4300 GCA_038109705.1 Thalassolituus sp.
GTACACCTGTGGGTTCTGTGTTCTTTGCGTTTGACTCTGCGGTTGTATCGGATGAGTTCCACCCTATGCTGGAAGAACTGCTCGATCGTATTTCTAACGACGAATTCAAAGGCAGCATCCTGATCACAGGTTTTGCGGATAGTCTGGGTTCATCCGATTACAACCTCGATCTGGCGCACCGCCGTGCGAAAGCCGTATCGAATTATCTGGTGAACAACGGTCTGGATAAATTCCTGATCGACGTCGAATCAGAGGGCCGCCTGCTGACGCCAAATATTCTTGAAGCGTCTAAGCGTCGTGTGGATATCTTCGTGAAAAATGCCGACATGAAGCCAGTGAGCTGGATCGACTGATCTTTTCTTCAGGCTGATAAAAAACAGGCTAATAAAAAACAGGCTAATAAAAAGCCCGGTGTTCGTGCAGAACACCGGGCTTTTTTTATGTGTGCTTTAAAGCGTTCAATTAATCGACAGCAAGCTGCTCGCTCAGATAATCCAGTAATAAACCGACCTTAGGCGACAACTGCCGCCCGGGTGGGTAGAGAGCCGTAATACTTTCCTGCTCAGGTCTGACCTCAGCCAGAATTTCAACCAACTCGCCGTTCGCGAGCGCCTCGCCAACATAATGGTCAGGTAACTGCACAATACCCAGCCCGCGCTTTGCTGCATCACACAGGGCATCACCGCTGTTGTAACGCACCCGGCCATTTATTCTCAGAATGCGTTCGCCCTGAGCGTCACGGAAACGCCAGTAATCGAGCGTGCCCGCCAGACAATCGTGGTCTCGTAATTCATCTAACGTCAGTGGGCTTCCGGCATTGGCCAGATAGTCGGGCGACGCACAGGTATAAAGCTGGCGATTACTGAGTTGTCTGGCGACTAATCCGGGCGTATCAATCCGTCCAAGACGCACGGCGATATCGTAATCGTCGGCAATCAGATCCAGCTTCTGGTTCGTCAGTTCGCAATGTAGCCGTATATCCGGGTACTGTTGCAGAAAGGCATTCAACAGCGGCGCCAGCTGGCGTTCGCCATAAGTCACCGGCGCGGTTATACGGATCAACCCCTGCGGTACCGTCTGTAATTGCTGCACAGCCTGTTCGGCGTCGTTCAGGGCTTCGAGTAAGGGACGACAGGACAGGTAGTAAAGTTGTCCGGCTTCGGTCAGGTGAACCCGCCGCGTCGTACGGTAGAGAAGGGTGGTGCCGATACGCTCTTCCAGCATACGCACCTGCCGGCTGACCTGAGCGGTAGAAATGCCCAGCTGTTCGGCGGCGCGGGTAAAGCTCTGTGATTCAGCGACGGTGACAAACTCGCTGACGCCTTGCCATTGATTCATTATTACCTATTTGTAATAGTGATTTTATATTTACCTAGATTATCTATATCTGGTAACGAACTACAATCGCTGTTTTACAGTTGTCATACTGTTGCCCAAATAAACGCCAAGGAGAATTATCCATGTCCGAGACCATTACCTGCCGCGCTGCGATCGCCTGGAAAGCCGGTGAGCCACTGTCTGTAGAAGAAGTTCAGGTAGCGCCACCTAAGGCTGGTGAAGTCCGTGTCAAAATCGTCGCCACAGGCGTATGCCACACCGACGCTTTTACCCTGTCTGGTGAAGACCCAGAAGGTATCTTCCCAGCGATCCTTGGCCACGAAGGCGGCGGTATTGTTGAATCGGTAGGCGAGGGCGTCACCAGTCTGAAGCCGGGCGATCACGTTATTCCGCTGTACACCGCAGAATGCCGCGAGTGTAAGTTCTGCAAATCGGGCAAAACCAACCTGTGTCAGGCGGTACGTGCTACTCAGGGTCAGGGTCTGATGCCAGACGGCACCTCGCGTTTCTCTCAGAACGGCAAACCTATTTTCCACTACATGGGTTGCTCGACCTTCTCTGAGTACACCGTACTGCCTGAAATCTCACTGGCGAAAGTAAACCCAACCGCACCGCTTGAAGAAGTGTGTCTGCTCGGCTGTGGTGTGACCACAGGTATGGGCGCGGTCATGAACACTGCCAAAGTGGAAGAAGGCGCAACCGTCGCTATCTTCGGTATGGGTGGTATTGGTTTGTCTGCCGTCATCGGCGCGACTATGGCTAAAGCCTCACGCATCATTGCGATCGACATTAACGAGAGCAAATTTGATCTGGCCAAACAGCTGGGTGCGACCGACTGCATTAACCCGAAAAACTACGACAAGCCAATTCAGGAAGTGATTGTTGAGCTGACTGATGGCGGCGTGGATTACTCTTTCGAATGTATCGGTAACGTCGATGTGATGCGTTCTGCACTCGAGTGCTGCCACAAAGGCTGGGGTGAATCCGTCATTATTGGTGTTGCTGGTGCAGGCCAGGAAATCTCTACCCGTCCGTTCCAGCTGGTTACTGGTCGTGTATGGCGTGGTACTGCCTTCGGTGGTGTAAAAGGCCGTACTGAACTGCCTGACTACGTTGAACGTTACCTGGCGGGTGAGTTCAAACTGAGCGATTTTATTACTCACACCATGCCACTGGATCAGATCAACGAAGCCTTTGACCTGATGCACGAAGGCAAGAGCATCCGTAGTGTTATTCACTATTAATTTTCATAATTAATCGGAGAATAAACCATGGAAAAAGTCAGCGAATACCGTTGTTTTGGTGGTCGCCAACTGCAGTACACCCACAGCTCAGAATCTCTGAGCTGTGACATGCGCTTCGGGATTTTTCTGCCGCCACAAGCGGCAGAAAAAAAAGTCCCTGTGCTGTACTGGCTGTCAGGCCTCACCTGCACCGACGAAAACTTCACCCAGAAAGCCGGCGCACAACGTGTGGCCGCCGAACTGGGCATCGCCATCGTTATGCCAGACACCTCACCACGCGGTGAAGGCGTACCCGATGACGAAAATGCTGCCTACGATTTCGGCTTAGGTGCCGGTTTTTATGTGAATGCCACACAAGCACCCTGGGCGAAAAATTACCGCATGTACGACTACGTCGTCAGTGAACTGCCCGCGTTAATTGAAGCGGAATTTCCGGTAAGTGATGTCCGTGCCATCAGTGGTCATTCTATGGGTGGACATGGTGCCATCACTATCGGCCTGAAGAATGCAGATCGCTACACCAGCATCTCAGCGTTCAGCCCGATCAGTAATCCAATGAATTGTCCGTGGGGCGAAAAAGCTTTGGGTAACTACCTTGGTGAAGATCGCAACGCATGGGCTGCTCATGACGCCAGCGAGTTAATACGTACGGCATCAACCCATTTGCCTTTGCTGGTGGATCAGGGTTTGGCCGATAACTTTCTGGCCGAACAGCTGAAACCAGAAGCGCTCGAAGACGCTGCCGAAGAAGCCGAATACGACCTGACACTGCGTCGTCATGAAGGCTACGACCACAGCTATTTCTTTATCTCGAGCTTTATAGAAGATCATCTTCGCTTTCATGCCGAGCATCTGTTGTAAGCACGATTTTTACGAACACCACCATACATCTGGTGTATCTTTTGCCCGGTTTGCCGGGCTTTTTTTATCTCTGCGAAAAGCAATGGGACAAACCCCGCCACACTATAGCAAACGGATAAGAATGTCCTTGCGGGAAAACCCGGCGTTCATTATTTTCTGGCGCAGAATTTCAAGATGAAATCCAACTCTCATCGAACACCCAACCGACAAGGAATGCACTATGCGCTATCTCGCACTGTCTGCCGTTGTACTCGCCGCACTGGCTCAACCAGCACTCGCTGACCGCGACCGCCACGATCGCGACCGCCATGATCGTGGACAGCATGAGAGAACTGAGCGTGGTCATAGTCATGAACATCGTGGCCGTGGGCACAATCATGATGAACACGACGAACCTCAGCAGTGCGAAGCCCCAGCAAATCCGGGTAACCCTGATACACCAACAACCCCATCATCAGACCGTCTGCCGATTCTGGTTGTAGGTGCCTCATACGGTAACGGCAATGTGCCGTTCCAGACCGGGCTGGAATCACCACTGCTGGGCTTAGCCGTAAATGGCGGTAACTACCTGTCACTGGGCGATGCTTTGATCCGCAGCTCACTGCACAATGGTTACGTAATTAATGAAGCGCAGGCTTCTGCGACCACCTTTAACCGCGAAAGTTGCCGTACGGCACTCTATGGCGCCGCCTGCAGCGGTGCAGAATTTGATGGTTACGATGTACAGATCCAGCGTGCCGCGTCACGCACGTACTCGCTAAGCACCGGCGAATTCAACGCTGATTATGTTGTTATCACAGCACCAAACGACTGCCTGCACTCAGACGCCTTTGGCATTCCTGAAGCAGAAGCCGTGG
>JAYNJA010000252.1:0-4282 GCA_038109705.1 Thalassolituus sp.
CACGGAACAGAACATACCGCTAACAGTAATGAATAGACAATACGTGGCCCAAAGCGGTCCGTCAGCATACCGATCAGTACACGCGCCGGAATCGTCAGAGCCACGTTCAGGATCAGAAGCGTTTTAACTTCAGAAGGCTGAAGTCCCAGGCTATTAGCAATCGCCATTAACAGAGGTGCGTGGTTAAACCAGACAACAAAAGTAATAAAGAATGCAATCCAGCTCAGGTGCAGGGTTTTCATTTTCCCGGCAAAGGAAAACAGGTTGAATTTCTCAACTGACATAAAACGTCCTAGTCCTAAATTAAGTTCATGAAGAAAAACGGGGCAGACGCCCCGCTTCTTTCAAATGTTGCGATAATCAGGCAGCAACTTCGATCATGCCGTTTTCAATGCGAACAGCAAAACTCTCAACCGCCTTCTCAGCATCTTCCAGACACTCACCATTGGTAAGGTCGAAATGTTGCTTATACAGAGGGGAAGCAACCACAGGGCGGTCGCCGATGGAACCAACAATACCGCGGGACAGTACATTGGCATTGCCGAATGGATCAAAGTTGCTGATCGCATAAACCGTTTCGCCTTTGCCGAAACGGAAAATCGCCACCTGCTTACCGTCCACCAGCGCACACAGGCCAGTATCCGGGGTCAGATCATTCAGTGGGCAAACAGAAGTCCAGTTAGTCATCACAATTTCTCCGAAATATATCTTTAAGCGTTAATGTTCAGTTCTGCGGAGCGGCTGATTACTCAGCCGCTGTCACGTCCTTCAGAGCAATACGCTCTTCTTCTGTGGCAGGACGACGCTGACCACGCTCGCGGACATACAGGAGATTGTTGTCTTCCTGGTCTGCGTTAACGAAGTGCTTAAAGCGCTTCAGTTTTTCAGGATTTTCAATCGTAGTTTTCCATTCACACTGGAAGGTAGAAACAATCTTAGTCATTTCGTCTTCCAGTTCGCTGCAGATACCCAGCTTGTCGTTGATCACGACATCTTTCAGGTAGTTCAGACCACCTTCCAGGTTCTCCAGCCATACCGAGGTACGCTGCAGGCGATCTGCGGTACGAACGTAGAACATCAGCACGCGGTCGATGTACTTGATCAGTGTTTCGTCATCGAGGTCGGTGGCGAACAGGTCCGCGTGACGAGGACGCATACCGCCGTTACCACATACATACAGGTTCCAGCCGGTTTCGGTCGCGATTACACCAATGTCTTTCGACTGCGCTTCGGCACACTCACGGGTACAGCCAGACACGGCAAACTTCAGTTTGTGTGGTGAACGCATGCCTTTGTAGCGTTCTTCGATCGCCACTGCCATGGAGACAGAATCGAGAACACCGTAGCGACACCAGGTGCTGCCAACACAGGATTTCACTGTACGCACTGACTTACCGTAAGCCTGACCCGTCTCAAGACCGGCATCGATCAGTTTCTTCCAGATCGCTGGCAGTTCGTGCAGCTGGGCACCGAACAGGTCGATACGCTGACCACCGGTAATCTTGGTGTACAGGTCGTATTCTTTTGCAACTTCACCAATGGCGATCAGCTTATCAGGGGTGATCTCACCACCCGGCACGCGAGGAACGATGGAGTAAGTACCATCTTTCTGCATGTTACCCAGGAAGATATCGTTGGTGTCCTGAAGTGGCATCAGGTCATCTTTCAGAACATATTCGTTCTGGTAAGACGCCAGAATAGAACCAACGGTCGGCTTACAGATTTCACAGCCATGACCTTTACCGTGAGATTCCATGATCTCTTCAAAGGTGGTGTAACCCTTAATACGAATAATGTCAGCCAGCTCAGTACGGGTATAAGCGAAGTGCTCGCACAGGCTGTGGTCAACTTCAACGCCCATGGCTTCGAGTTCAGCTTCCATCACCTGCTTAACCAGAGCTGCACAACCGCCGCAGCCGCTGGATGCCTTGGTAACGCCTTTGATGTCGCCCATAGTGCAGCAACCGCCCTGTACAGCGCTGGCGATATCACCTTTGGTGACGTCGTAGCAAGAGCAGATCTGTGCAGTTTCTGGTAGTGCAGACACACCGAGACCTACAGGCTCAGAGCCATCCATTGCAGGCAGAATCAGTGACGCTGGGTTACCAGGAATATCCATGTCATTCAGCATCAGTTGCAGCAGAGTACCGTATGTTTCAACATCACCTACCAGCACCGCACCGAGCAGTTTTTTACCATCGGCAGAAACGATAAGGCGCTTATAGACCTGAGCAACGTCATCGTTAAATACGTAGCTCTGTGATCCTGCCGTGTGACCATGCGCATCACCGATAGAAGCCACATCCACGCCCAGCAGCTTCAGCTTGGTGCTCATATCCGCACCCTGAAATGCCAGGGCAGGTTTTTCGTGGGTCAGCAATGTTGCAGTGATATGAGAAGCAGCAACCTTGGCCATCTGGTAACCTGGTGCTACCAGACCATAGATTTTGTTGTCCCACAGGGCGCATTCACCGATAGCGTAGATATTTTCGTCCGAGGTCTGACAGAAGTCGTTAATGACGATACCGCCACGCTCGCCCATATCCAGGCCGAATTCACGGGCCAGTTCGTCCTGCGGACGAATACCTGCAGAGAACAGGATCATGTCGGTTTCGAGATAAGAACCGTCAGCGAAGTTCATGCGGTAACGGCATTCTTCACCAGCAACGATTTCTTTGGTGTTCTTTTCGGTGTGAACAGACACACCCAGATCTTCGATCTTACGACGCAGCAGCTTGCCGCCGCCCTCATCCAGCTGCACAGCCATAAGGCGTGGTGCGAATTCAACAACGTGAGTATCCAGACCCGCAGCTTTCAGCGCGTTAGCCGCTTCAAGACCGAGCAGACCACCACCAACTACCACACCGGTTTTAGAAACGGCAGCAGAGGCATTAATCGCTTCGAGGTCTTCGATCGTACGGTAAACAAGGCAGTGTTCCTGATCCTTACCCGGAATCGGTGGAACAAACGGGTAAGAACCAGTTGCCAGAACCAGCTTATCGTAGCCTTCTACACGGCCACTCGCTGTTGTGATGGTCTTGTTGTCCGCATCAATACCAACAACTTTATCGCTCAAGATGTAATTGATACCAGATGCGTCGTATTCTTCTTCGTTGGTCAGCGCGAGGTCGGCTGCTGTCGCACCTGAGAAGTACTTACTCAGTTGAACGCGGTCGTATGCCAGACGCGGCTCTTCCGAAAAAGTAATAAGTTCGTAGTCTGATGCGTGCTCAGATTTTGCCAGAGTGTCGAGGAAGTTGTGGCCAACCATGCCGTTGCCGACAACAATAATACGCTTTTTGCTCATTGCGATGATCTCTCTTATTTGGACATTATTTCTTGTCTCCTTAATAAGCGCATCGTTGCTCTACTGCCTTGCCACGCCGTTGCAGCAAATAGTATCGAGAACTTTATAGCAATCCTAATGCCAACTTTCAACAACCACCTGTAAGCCGCGATTTACGTGGCTTCTCTCTGACAAAACTACAAACGCGCGCTCATAACAATCATGAAATGCTCCATTACGGTGCAGAAGTGCAACACGCAGCACCACTGCCGGGCGCAAAATGTTACATATTCAACGAATGCACACCCTATGGGCATTAGCCATCACGATGAGCAGAATCCAGATATTCAGTAATAATGGGCGTCAGCGAATGCCATCTACGTCCCCACACAAAGTTGGCACCAATCTTGATAGAAGCATAACTAAGACGTTGTGCATGGGCAGGATGCTCTCTCTAACGCTCTCCGACGCCGAAGATGGTGTCATCGTTTTGTGTTGTGTTTATGAGCATTGGCGCTCGCGGGTTTCCGTGAGCGCCTTTTTTTTGCCCATACGTTCTTGCTGAAAGGCTTTTGTACAGGTTAGTAATATGACAGCAGTGATAAATAAAACCTCAACGACCTGCCCATACTGCGGCGTAGGTTGTGGTGTTGAGATCACTCAGACAAATGAAACAACAGAACCTGTTGCAGGGCTGAATAATCACCCAGCAAACTACGGTCGCCTGTGCGTAAAAGGCTCAGCACTGCACGACACTCTGAATTCTACCGACCGCCTGCTCCACCCTACGCTTAACGGCGAGCAGACAACCTGGGATACGGCTCTGAACCTGGTAGCCGATAAAATCCGTCAGGTGATTTCTACCCACGGGCCTGAGGCTGTAGCCTTCTATGGTTCAGGCCAACTACTGACCGAAGATTATTACGTTGCTAATAAGCTGATGAAAGGCTTTATCGGCAGCGCCAACATGGATACCAACTCGCGCCTGTGCATGGC
>JAYNJA010000253.1:0-2305 GCA_038109705.1 Thalassolituus sp.
TGTTCCTCCTTCAGGTCGATCAGCTTGCGCTCGCCCGACGGCGTTATCACCGTCGGGGCTTTTTTATAAGAGCCAGCTCTTAGTGAGTAGGCTGTTCTGCTGCCTGCTGCTGTGCTGCCTGAGCTTCTTTAACGCGCTGCTGATACAGTGCATCGAAGTTGATCGGAGCCAGCATCAGAGCCGGGAAGCCACCCTTAGTTACCAGGTTATCGATGTTCTCGCGCAGATACGGAAACAGGATGTTAGGGCACATGGCACCCAGCATAGGCCCAAGCTGCTGCTCTGGGATATTTACCGCAGCAAACAGACCGCACTGTACCAGCTCAACCAGGAAAGCAGTTTCGCCTTCGTTTTTAGCTGTCAGAGTAACCTTCACAGCAACTTCGTAGTGCTGCTCATCAACTTTGCGGCCATTCGTATTGAGATCCAGCTTAACTTCTGGCTTCCACGCTTTGGTGAATGCGGCTGGCGAGTTAGGTGCTTCAAATGAAACATCTTTGGTGTAAATGCGCTGCAACGCAAACTTCGCCTGTTCTTTGTTCACTGACATTGTCTTATTTCCTTCGGATTATTTTATTACGAGCGGAAGATTCTGGCTGTTCCACTCCATCATGCCGCCTTTCATACGCACGGCATTGAAGCCTTTCTCGCGCAGCATTTTTCCGGCCATGCTCACGGTCTGGCCGGTTTTGCATACCAATATAATGGGGCGGTTTTTGTGAGCTTCAAGCTCTCCCATACGATTCGCCAGGCTAGCGTAGGGAATATTCACTGCATCGACCAGATGGCCGGTCTTAAAGTCATTCTTGTCACGAATGTCGAGAACCAGTGCATCTTCCCGGTTAATCATGGTTGTCGCTTCAGCGGTGGACACCGAAGGACCATTGCGGCGGTTGTTATCCCACAGCAGAGCTACCACAAAGGCCGACCAGATGCCGACCAGTAACCAGTGATTAGCGATAAAATCGTTTAACTGCTCCATTGCCCTGTCTACTGTTCTATAAAAGAGAGGCGGCAGTATACCGCCACTGGGCCAGTGTCTCCACCGTCAGGCCTGTGTTGCCAACGCAAATAAGGTACAATGGCGTTTTGCTGTAATTCTGAGTGTACGGACATGACCACGCGACCAAAACCTACCGCATTGTTCATTCTGGATGGCTGGGGCTATCGTGAAGAGACCGATAACAACGCGATTGCCAATGCCAATACCCCAACCTGGGACCGCCTGCTGAAGGAATACCCCAATGCCCTGATCCAGACCTCTGGTGAAGCTGTGGGCCTGCCAGATGGCCAGATGGGCAACTCTGAGGTTGGCCATATGAACCTCGGTGCTGGTCGTGTTGTGTACCAGAACTACACCCGCATTAACAAAACCATCCGTGATGGCGAACTCGGCAACAATGCTGCCCTTGCAGGCGCGATGGACAAAGCCATTGCCAACGATGGTGCAGTGCATCTGCTGGGTCTGTTATCTCCGGGCGGCGTTCACAGCCACGAAGACCACGTCGTTGCCCTGCTCGATATGGCCAAAGAAAAAGGCGTAAAAAAGGTATACATCCATGCCATTCTGGATGGCCGTGATATGCCACCACGTTCTGCTGAGCCATCACTGTCAAAAATAGAAGCGCACTGCGCTGCACTCGGTAATGCTTCAGTTGCCACTGTCATCGGCCGCTTCTATTCGATGGACCGCGATAACCGCTGGGAACGTGTTGCTGAAGGCTATAACGCCATGACTCTGGGTCAGGCCGCATTCACTGCACCAACCGCTGTTGATGCGTTAAAAGCAGCGTACGAGCGCGACGAAAACGACGAATTCGTAAAAGCCACCATTATTGGCGAAGGCGCAGGTAAGGTAGTCGATGGCGACGCCATTATCTGCTTCAACTTCCGACCTGACCGTGCCCGCGAAATCACCCGTGCATTTGTTGATGGTGATGAATTCAAGGGCTTTGAACGTGAAGCCCGCCCGGCGCTGAGCGACTACGTCATGCTCACCGAATACGCAGCCACGATTGATGCCAGCTGTGCCTTCCCACCAGAGAAACTGGTGAATGGTATCGGTGAATATGTATCGAATCTGGGCATGAAGCAGCTGCGTATCGCAGAGACTGAAAAATACGCCCACGTCACCTTCTTCTTCAGCGGCGGAAGGGAAGCCGTGTTTGAAGGTGAAACGCGAACACTGATCCCCTCGCCCGATGTCGCCACTTACGATCAACAGCCAGAGATGAGTGCTCGAGAGGTCACTGACGCACTGGTCAGCGCCATTGAATCTGGCGACTACGATTTTATTGTTGTGAAC
>JAYNJA010000253.1:2315-4232 GCA_038109705.1 Thalassolituus sp.
CCGGAAGTCACCGACAAGCTCGTTGATGCGATCAAAAATGGCGGTTACGACCTTATTGTGTGTAATTACGCTAACGGCGATATGGTGGGTCACACCGGTGTGTACGACGCTGCTGTTAAAGCGGCTGAATGCATTGATACCTGCCTGCAGCGAGTCACCGATGCCATCCTCGAAGTGGGCGGTGAGTGTCTGATTACTGCCGACCACGGTAACGCCGAGCAGATGCTGGATGAGAATGGTCAGGCCATGACTCAGCACACCACCGGCCCTGTGAACCTGATTCATGTTCACAACCGTAGCACTAAGACCACCCTGAATACTGGCAGCCTGTGTGATGTATCACCTTCTCTGCTGGATATTATGGGTCTTGAGCAGCCGGCAGAAATGACTGGTCAGTCCCTGATTAAGGCTAACTGAGCTTCCGTATGCTGCGCGTTTTAATTTCTATCAGTCTGCTCCTCTTTACGGGAAGCTTCACTGGTACGGTCGCCCACGCTGAGGACGTTGAACAACGCCTGTAAGAAGTTCAGGCCGAGATTAAAAAGCTGCAGGCCTGGCTCAGTGACGCCCGCGAAGAATACGGAGACCTGCAGAAAAAGCTGCAGGAATCCGATAAAGAAATCGCTGCACTGGTCAAACAAATCGATGAAACACGGGCCCGGCTCCGTGAGGAGCAGACCCGCCTAAAAAAGCTCCGGACGGAGCAGGCTCAGGTTCGTCAGCTCCGTAACCGCCACCAGAAACTGCTGACAGATCAGGTTCGCATTGCCCGCCAGATGGGGGATGAAGCCGCACTGCGCTTCTGGCTGACGCAGGATGATCCGGCTAAAAATCAGCGAATGATCCGCTATTTCGGTTATTTCAACCGCTCCCGTCTCGAACATCTGCACGAAACCATTCTCGAACTTGCTCGTCTCGACCAGCTGGAAATGCTGATCGCCGCGCAGGAAAAAAAGCTACGTGAAACGGACGAACGCCTGAGCATTGAAAACAAAAAGCTTGAGAAAAGTCGCGCCCACAATCAGACCCTACTGAGTAAACTCAGTAAAGAAATGAGCAGCGAAAGCGACCGTCTGAAAAAACGCGAAGCCGACCGCAAGCGTCTTGAATCCCTCCTTGCCGAAGTGGAAAACCTGGTCAGCAACAGCCCGCGCCACAACGACGAATTACCTTTCAAACGGATGAAAGGTAAGCTTCCGCGCCCGGTTAGCGGACCTGTGCTTGCGGCCTTTGGCAACCGTAACGACAACAATATGTCCCGCTGGGAAGGCTGGAAAATAGGGGCAGAAGAAGGCTCTGACGTACGTGCCGTGCACCATGGTCGGGTGGTATTTTCCGACTGGCTACGCGGCTTTGGTCTACTGCTGATTATTGATCACGGCGATGGTTATATGAGTCTGTACGCCCACAACCAGACCCTGCTGCGCGATGTCGGCAACTGGGTAAATGGTGGAGATATCATATCCAGCGCGGGTAAAAGTGGTGGCCTCGACAGTGCCGCCCTATACTTTGAAATCCGCCACAACGGCCGGCCACAGGATCCGGCAGCATGGTTAAGTCGCCGCTGACGCTCTTTTGCAGCGCTGACATTTGTGCCATGCTTTGGCACAGACGGTGACAGAGCGACAACACATGCTTAGGAAATACCTGCTTCATCCCCTGCTGGCGGCAACCGCACTCAGCCTCAGCATCCCTGCCTTGGCAGACACTCAAGAACAGACAGCAACCGATCCGGCGACTGAAAATGCTGCCGAACAAGTGGTCGATATTCAACAGGAACTGCCCTTACAGGACCTGCGCACCTTTACCGAAATTTTCGAGCGTATCCGTAGTTCTTACGTTGAAGAAATCGACGATCACACGCTGTTTAATAATGCGATTAAGGGCATGCTCAGCTCCCTTGATCCGCACTCTGCT
>JAYNJA010000254.1:0-4231 GCA_038109705.1 Thalassolituus sp.
TGGCTGGTTCAGCCACTGAGATTGATCCGCGTTTGTTCTCACGGATCTGGCGGCCGGTCCAGTCGACAAGGTCGAGGTAGTCCGTCAGTCGCATCTGAATGCCTTCAGGCATGTCCTGGCGAGGATTTCCGGCAAAGGGCATGAGGCCATAGGCTTGTTGCTTAGGATGGTTGGGCGTGTGTGCTTCTTTTGCTTTCTCAGTTCGTTTCTTCACTGAGGTGTATTCGGATGTCTCCGGTGTTTTCGCCATTGCGGCACGCACTGGATTTAAGTCAACGTATGCCATGCAGGCTGCGAGTGCTTTCTCGTCTAATAATGCTTGTGATTTGAATCTGCCCTCCCAGAAATGGCCGGTGCATTGATCCTCCTCATTGGCGAGTCTTGCCACGGTTTCATTAAGGCGTCGCATAAACCAGCTGATACTCATCAGGCGGTCTCGCCATTCTTCAATGCGTTCGTCCAGTATGGCTTGCTGAGATTCTGACAGTTCTTCTCTACGTTCATATTTCTGGGAGAGTAGAGTGCCTGAATACAGTTGATGCCATCGCTGCACGACTTCGAGGTTGGTTAGCGCGCGTGCTCGTGCCTGGTTGATATGGAGGATGACGTGGAAGTGATTCGACATGACGGCGTATGCGGCAATGTCTATGCAGTTGACTTGTGCCTGATCAAGAATGAGCTTTTCTATCCAGCCTCTGCGATGTTCAAAGCTACGGCCTTCGCTGTCACCACCGCAGAGAAATGCTCTTCTCACACAGCGTGAAACGCAGTGGTAGTAGGGCGTTGCTTCGAGTGATACCAGTTGCTTCCTTGGCTTTGGCATACATCCTCCTGATGTTGGCTAACTCGATTATCATACCTGAGTCGGCCTAATTGAAAAACAAGGCCTTTTTCTTGGTATGACTTTCTGTTGCTCTGGGATTCGCTGTAGTCGGGATAATCGTAACCGTTTTCGCCTGAAGTGAATTGATGGTGCCCAATGGCCCACAATACCCTCAAGTTTTACAGAAAATTGATTTCTGAACGC
The DNA here is from genome assembly GCA_038109705.1 of Thalassolituus sp. Classification (GTDB taxonomy): domain Bacteria; phylum Pseudomonadota; class Gammaproteobacteria; order Pseudomonadales; family Oceanobacteraceae; genus Thalassolituus. Next base: position 1,028 of record JAYNJA010000254.1, read on the forward strand.
TTGTCTATCTGGCATACTCTCGCTCGTTGAATCTTTCGAATCAGCAACTTAATGGTGAAGGATCACCGTCTCAAAAGGGCTACCTTCACCTCGGTTTAAATCACATGGAGTGTTACCGGTGTCTCGACTTATAAGTCTCATCGTTACTTTATTTCTGGCATTGCTCATTTCGGGCTGCAATACCTTGTCCGTTGAAATCATTGTTTCTGATTCTGTTTCGCAGAATGAACCTTTTACATACGAAGCTGTTGCTGACCCTGATGCGGTTGGAGACGTTGCTTACGAATGGTACCTGGACGGCCGGATTATCAGCAGCCTGGCGTTGGATAACGCGATTATTTCTACTTCAGGCAATCATGTGCTGTCGGTCCGGATTACGGATGAGGAAGGAGAAACGGGTGAGGCGGAAACCACCTTAGAGGTTATTCCTGCTGAGATACTTAATACAGAATTCAGCGTTAATGTGAGTGTTCTTGATATAGATGAAAACGCACTGCAAGACGTTAATGTTGTTATAGATGGGATTGTTGTCGCATCCGACGAGAACGGTGTCAGCGCGTTTACGGGCCTGACTCAAACACCTGTTCTCGTCGTCGCAGCGACGAAGGCTGGATATATTCCGCAAAGCTATCGTTTTGATATCAGTGATTCAGTGTCGTCTACCGATATTAAGCTAACGTTGATGCAACGTGCTGCACCGGTAGTGTTCAGTAATACTGACGCGATCTCAATTGCGGCGGTTGATCTGAATACGAGTGTCATTTTGCCAGCCAATGCGTTTGTAGATACTGATGGTGAACCGGTCAGCGGCGAGATTACGGCAACGATTACACCGATAGATACCCGTGATATGGGTGCATCATATCTGGGTGGTGGTGTAGCACTTACGGATGAAAGTGACCTTGTTCAGCTGCTGTCTCTGGGGATGATTGACTTTGGATTTTCCCAGGATGGCCAGCCATTGCAGTTAGCGCCAGGTGCCAGTGCTCAGATTGGGATGGATCTGGTTACTACCTCAGGTCCTGATGGGCGAGTGTATGTTGTCGGCGAAGAGATAGAAATGTGGTGGTTCGACGACTCCAATGGTCTGTGGGTTGAGGAAGGCCTAGGTGAGATTGTGTATTCTGAAACGTCACCTACCGGAATGCGCTTGATTGCTACCGTCGAGCACTTTACCACCTGGAACTGGGATTACTACGCCGACGGAGAGCCTACGTCGTTCTATATGACCTGTACTATCGAAGGCCTGTCTATCGCCAGCAATGAAAGCTGTACTGTCGTTGTCAGCAACCCGGGACTGACCCGCAGTATGGTCGTACCAGCAAGTGGCGTTTCGGCACTTAATCTGCCTGCGGGGATGGCATTTGATGTGTACGCCACGTCATCACGCGGTGGTATAAATTATGCGGGAAGCACCCAGTTTACGACAGTAGCCGGCGGCAACGACGTCGCTGTTGATCTGGTTCAGAGTGACGAGTCACTGCCAGTGAGTCGGGTTTCATGTTTTGTGCGTGATGGCTCGGAAGACTATCCGGTTCAATGCAAGGGGTATACTGAGCCGCAGAGCGGGTGGGCGCGCTTCCTGCAGTTTGATCCGTCGACCACCAGTTCAATTCTGGAGATTTATCCAAATGAAGTTCTGGATATCGTACTCACAATTCAGGGAGTACAGCAGACTGGCACTGTCTCCGGACCTGTTGCGATTGGTGAGACGGTTTCTTATAGCTTCTATCAAACGGGTGCTACCGGAAAACTGACTTGCTATGGCACTCTGGATGGCGCCGACGGAGAATTCTTCCCATGTGCTGCCCTTGTCACAGATAACCTCGGGAATAAGACGTCTGTAAGAACTGGTGACTTCAGTGGCAACCCAATGACGTCGCCATTTTCTTTCTCTCCTGAAGCAACCTCTGCAACTGTAGTCGTGGTTAATAGCTTCAACGGTAAACTTGCTTACCTCAATGACTATATAAATCCTTATCGGGGGAATGTGCTTTCATATAATGACTATGGTGTGTTGCCTGATCCTGCCGTTTATAACGTTACTCTGGGAAGTGACACACGCATTGACGCTGAGTTTGATATATCTTCCGATAAGTTATTCACCTATAGCTGTACTTACAATGGTGCAGACTATCCATGTATTGCTGGTTCGACTATTGGTGAAAACTGGATGGTTGAGGAAGCGGCGCCTTCATGGATGTTGAATAAGATGGTTATTAATAACTTCTCGCGTGTTGAGAGTGATATTTATGTTAGCCTGGATGACCCGGATAATGATCCGGACTACTACTTATCGAATGAAAGTGTTGATATCGATTACGATCGTCGTCATCTGACCATCCGCCTGGTAAGAATTCTCGTGCCGCCACCGCAGGTTTAACGAGTAAAAAGGTTCAGCCCCGTTTTCGGGGCTGAATATTCAGAACAATTTCTCGAAGCGAAGATTATAAATCTGATCGATTTTTACCGTATTTTCTGCACTAAGATCCTGCCCATACTGGAGACGGTCTGAGTATCCCGCTAAGCAATGGTGCATGCCAACGCGTGCATAACGTGTCCGCAGAGCATCGTCCAGGTTTACTTCCTAGATTCCTGTTTCTCCTCCTGTAATTTGTCCTATATCTCCTGTGAGCGTGGTTTGAGAGAGAGTTTCCAACTCAGGTGCGCCTGTAGGAAAGACTCGGACAGTCATAATTAGAAAGTCATAATAGTCATAATTAGAAAGAAAACCTGATTTCTTTGCCTTCAAATTCTCCGGCTGAAGAGAGATCGTCGAAACTTTCGTTACTGGCTTCAACTCAGGTATTTTCCAGCCGAAAGTCGATATTCAGAGTGAGCGAATGCCTCAGAGCGTTCTGATGTTGTTCGTAGAGTAGGTAGTTACTTCAGGAAAGGCGTAACTTGCAGGCAGTTATGCCTGCCGCTCGCCTTCGTTCTCGCTGGTCATCCCAGAACTGAGTGATTTTTGATTTCACTTCGTGGACTGCACCGACGATACCTTTGAATTCTGATTCGAAGTTCTGGGTGATGTAGAGCCAGTGTTCTGCGTCTATACCGAGTCGTTCCATTATGGCTGGTTCAGCCACTGAGATTGATCCGCGTTTGTTCTCACGGATCTGGCGGCCGGTCCAGTCGACAAGGTCGAGGTAGTCCGTCAGTCGCATCTGAATGCCTTCAGGCATGTCCTGGCGAGGATTTCCG
>JAYNJA010000255.1:0-2804 GCA_038109705.1 Thalassolituus sp.
ATATCTTCCAGAAGTATGCAGGTCACATCAATTGAATCCATACCAACTACGATCGCCATCGGACAACCGTAATAGGTATGAACAGCCACCAGATCTCCAATCTCGATTTCTTCCCGCACGGTATTGATGTCATCAGCGACCAGTTCATCACTGGGCCACGGCGTTTTGAAACGAGCCAGTGCGACGAGCTGAACGATGCCCTGAACCACCCCATCATTAATATCGAGGACCATGGAATCGTCTTCTTCTTCGGCATGATCGCCAGACACGCGCTCAAGCAGGCTGAGAAAGAGATCAGAATCTTCATCAGACCAGCGAACATCAACGGCCTGATTACCAGAACGGCGTGAGCAGAAGCTCACCTCAGTAGGCATAACTGTGGCAGGCTCGCCATCATTGGCGGGCATCAGAAGGCTGACCGCATCCAGACCGGTATTATCGTTATCCTGGATACGCCAGTAGAGCGGTTGCATCTCTGCGTTCATAAGGTCGGCTCCTTAATCACCTGATTCGGGTTTGGTCTCCGGGCGCCTGTATCAGATGGTCAGCGCTCAGCAGACTGGTAGAACCTTGCCCTCCCGTTTTGCAGCTCTTACTACACTGTATAGCAACGCCTTCAGTCCGGCACAACCCCTGCTTTTCTTAAAGCGGGAACACTTCACACGGAAAAGAGCCAAAGCGGTCATAGCCAGATGCCCGCGAGGTAAGGCCTGAGGCAACTTCCTTCTCCATTCCCGCCCCTATTCTCAATGCCCTGTGATAGGCTAGCGCAACAATGTTATCCACCGAACATACGTTTGATACCATGCTGGAGAAATACATGCGCATCGTTACCTTTTTGCCTTCCGCGCTGCTTACTGCACTCGTCCTCACTGGCTGTGCAACTACCCCGCAGGGGCTTGACGCCATCCGTGATCAGGCCAGCCGCGAAGCCGTCAGCACCTCACGTTCAGGTAATACCCTCATTCGTGAAGCAGAAAACCTGGCTGGCGATGCTAACGCTCAGGAAACCTACCGTTTCGCTCCAGTTCTGACCGCTGAAGCCTCAGAATCTCTGGAAAAAGCCCGCACAGCGCAAAGCAAAGGCCGCGCAGATGATCAGGTACGCGTTTCTGCACTGGCGTCTGTTGCTACCTACCGTAAAGCCATGGACCACACCCTGATTGCGCGCGAAACACTGGCGCCCGCTCTGGCACACCTTGAAGTACTTAACGGTATCCGTTGTGAAACTTACTACCCCAGCAGTTACGCCGATGTGACCGCGCAGCTCGACGATATCATCCGCACTCTGGAAGCCACAGGTGCGCCTGCCAGCACCGCTCAGAGTCAGCGCCAACTGCTATTGGACATGCATGAACTCGAAGTTCAGACCATTGGCTTTGTTAACCTGCAGCAGATCCGAGATCGCATGCAGGCGATGAAAGACGCAAACGCCGATCATCTGATTCCACGTTCATATGCCACTGCCGAACAGGCGCTGGCCTCGGCCGAAGATCTTATCCGCTCTACCCCACGAGCAGAGGCGGAAATCAACCTACAGCGCGAGGCAGCAAAAACTGCAACCGATCACGCACAGATTATTTTGGCTATGACTAACGAAATTCTGGACTCGGATGCCGGTAATGCTGAGGCGCTGGCACTGAGAACCGAGCGCTGGCTGTATAACATTGCCATTGCACTTAAGTACCCGGACATCCGCCACCTGCCAATGGATGAACAATCCCGTCTGCTCTCAGAAGCCATCGAAGAAGTGATTCAACGCTGATCTGGCCGAGACACGGCTGCCAGCGCCGGATAGCGCTGGCGAATAAGTGACCAGAAGCTGTATAATGCGGCCCCTTTTTTTAACTGCCGGACAGAGGCCAGACACAGCATCATGACTGATCAGGTGAAGAAGCTTTACATCAAAACCCACGGCTGCCAGATGAACGAGTACGATTCATCCCGCATGGCTGACATGCTGGGTGAAAGTCACAAGATGGTCGTGACCGACAATCCTGAAGAAGCTGATGTCATTCTGCTGAATACCTGCTCTATTCGCGAGAAAGCGCAGGAAAAGGTCTTCCACGAGCTGGGCCGCTGGAAAAATCTGAAAACGACCAACCCGAACCTCAAAATCGGGGTCGGCGGTTGTGTTGCTTCTCAGGAAGGCGATGCCATCATGAAACGTGCGCCGTTTGTCGATATGGTTTTCGGCCCGCAGACTCTGCACCGCCTGCCAGAAATGGTAAACAAGGCGAACAATGCGATTCAGGTTGTGGACGTAACCTTTCCTGAAATCGAGAAGTTCGACCACCTGCCAGCGCCCAAATCTGAGGGCAGCTCTGCATTTGTCTCTGTGATGGAAGGCTGCTCCAAGTACTGTACTTTCTGTGTCGTGCCATACACCAGAGGTGAAGAAGTCAGTCGTCCTCTGGCAGACGTGATCAAAGAATGCGAAGTCCTGGCTGCTCAGAACGTACGTGAGATCAACCTTCTCGGCCAGAACGTGAACGCTTATCGCGGTGATACTGGCGATGGCGATTTTGCCGATCTCGCAGAGCTGATTACTCAGGTGGCAGAGATCGACGGCATTGACCGTATCCGCTTTACGACCTCGCACCCAGTCGAGTTCACCGACAGTCTGATCGACGTATACGCAGAAGTGCCTGAGCTCGTCAGCCACCTGCACCTGCCGGTGCAGAGTGGTTCAAATCGTATTCTCGCTGCGATGAAGCGCGGTCACGAGATTGATCTTTACATCGACAAGATCCGTCGTATTCGTGAGCTGCGCCCGGATATCTCAATTTCGTCTGACTTTATCA
>JAYNJA010000255.1:2904-4219 GCA_038109705.1 Thalassolituus sp.
ATCCGTCGTATTCGTGAGCTGCGCCCGGATATCTCAATTTCGTCTGACTTTATCATCGGCTTCCCCGGCGAAACTGAAGAAGACTTTATGGATACCATGAAGCTTATCGAAGAAATCGGTTTCGATACCTCATTCAGCTTTATCTACAGCGCTCGTCCGGGTACGCCAGCCGCCAACCTGGACGACGATACACCAGAAGATGTGAAGAAGAAGCGCCTTAAGATACTGCAGGACCGTATCACCCAGAATGCTCAGTTGATCAGCCGTCGCATGGTGGGTCGCGAAGAAGTTATTCTGGTGACTGGCGTGTCCAAAAAAGATCCGGGCGAACTCCAGGGCCGCACCGAGAACAACCGCGTAGTAAACTTTAAGTGCGACGATCACTCAATGATCGGAAAATTTGTGCGGGTAAGCATCGAAGACGCCTATCCGAACAGTCTGCGTGGCGTCATCATCGACGCAGCGCTCGCCTACTGATCTGAGACAACGAGGTTATTTTGTCAGAAGAGCAACTGCCACAAGAACAGACTGAAGCAAACGCTGCCGACTCGGCTGCAGACAAAGCAGATCAGGACAGCAGCAAGCAGCATTCGATTACCTTCTCGCTGGAGCCTGACGACGCAACGCGCCTGTCAAACCTGTGCGGTCACCTTGATGGCCACATCAAACAGATTGCTGACCGCTATGAGCTTGAGATCTTTAACCGTGGTAATCGCTTTCAGATTGAAGGCAAAGTCAGCGTCGCGAAGCGCGCCGCGGACCTGATTCAGCGGCTGTACCGGGAAACAGCTAAAGGCACAGAAATCAGTCCTGATCTGATTCACCTGTTTCTGGCCGAAGACAGCGCACGTCCGTCGCAGCGCGGTAAGCGCAGCTATGACGCGGATAATGGCATCATCAAGACGCCTTTAGCCGTTATCAAGCCCCGCGGTGAAAATCAGCTCGACTATCTGGCTCAGGTGCGTAAGTACGACATCAATTTTGGTATTGGCCCGGCGGGTACGGGTAAGACCTTCCTCGCGGTCGCTGCTGCTGTTGAAGCCCTGATGCGCGACGACGTCAAACGTATTCTGTTGGTACGTCCTGCGGTGGAAGCCGGCGAAAAACTCGGCTTCCTGCCCGGTGACCTCGCACAGAAAATCGACCCGTATCTGCGTCCGCTGTACGACGCTCTGTACGAAATGCTCGGCTTTGAAACCGTTGCGAAAATGATCGAACGCAATCAGATTGAAATCGCTCCACTGGCGTATATGCGCGGCCGAACCCTGTCTCATTCGTTCGTCATCCTCGACGAAAGCCAGAACACGACCAAAGA
>JAYNJA010000256.1:0-382 GCA_038109705.1 Thalassolituus sp.
GTGTTACCGTTACCGTTATCACCGTTCTGGCTTTCGTTGCCTTGGCCGCCGTTGCCGTTGCCGCCACCAGCACCAGTTGGTCCGCTGTTCTGGCTAGCTGCAGCTGCAACACCAGCACCGATGTCAGCACCGCTCACACCAGCTGTGCTTGCAGCAGCCTGAACCTGACCGGTTGTTAAACCGATTTTAGAACCAGCAGTCACCATCGCTGCAACAGCAGCAGAGTTGTCGCCACCAGACTGGGCAATAGCGATTGCCATTGCAGCATCTGCATCAGCACCAGCTTTCATAGCTGCGTCCAGAGCATCCGCCAGAGACAGGTTGCTGTCAGCTGTCATCGCTGCAGCTACAGCGTCGGCAATGCTCATGCCCTGTTCGGTGT
>JAYNJA010000256.1:392-2552 GCA_038109705.1 Thalassolituus sp.
TCCTCCACGAAGCATTATATTTTGAGATCGAAGCTAGTTTACGTTGCTCTGTTACAACTTCCAAGCTATAGAACAGACAAAAATGCTCCAGATAAGCCATTTGGTAAAGATTGACACGTTATTTACGTGAAGGTCTGTTACACAGAAGGCCCGCTCAAGACTCCACATGTGCCAAGAATGTCCAAGTTGGTCAGACTGAACAAATTTTATTCACACTATGCTGTTTATCAAGTATTCTCCGCCGAATACGGAGATACCCGCACGAATTACAAGGTAAAATTTTGACGCAATTTGACATCTTTAACGGCGATGCCGACGGCATCTGTGCCCTGATCCAGTTACGCCTGGCTGAGCCGCGTAACAGCACACTGATCACCGGGGTAAAGCGAGACATCAAGCTGGTTCGTAAAGCGAATGCCAAAGCTGGTGATGAGCTCACAGTGCTTGATATCTCCATGGAGAAAAACACCGATGCGTTGATTGCAGCGCTCGAGGCAGGGGCCAGCGTATTTTACGCCGACCATCATCGCGCAGGAGACATTCCCGAACACAGCGCGTTAGAAGCTCATATCAATACTGCTTCTAATACCTGCACCGGATTGATTGTCGATTACTACCTGAAGGGTCAGTACCGCTTGTGGGCCATTGTCGCTGCGTATGGCGATAACATTACACAGGTGGCAGATGAATACGCAAACCAGGAAGGTCTGAGCGACGAACAGCGCAACCTTCTTAAAAAGTTAGGCGTTGCCATGAACTATAACGGCTACGGCAACAGTGAAGATGATTTGTATTACCCGCCGGCTGAGTTGTTCCGTCTGGCATCGCCATACAAAACTCCCTTCGACTTTATCGAAGGTGAACCTGAGGTCTTTCGTACTCTGACTGAAGGTTACGAAGAAGATATGGAAAAAGGCATGGCCATTGCGGCAGACCGTGAAAGCGCAGTGGCAGCAATGATCACTCTGCCAGACGAAGCCTGGGCTCGTCGCGTCAGCGGTGTACTGGGTAACGAACTTGCGAATCAGTATCCAGATCGTGCTCACGCAATTCTGACCGAAGTGCCGGGCACCGAGAATTTTATGATCAGCATCCGAGCGCCTAAAACCAACGCTAACGGAGCCGACGTAATCGCCACGCATTTTGGTGGTGGCGGTCGCAAAAATGCGGCAGGAATTAACGAAATATCACCTGCACAGATCGACGAGTTCTGGCAGATGTTGGAAGTAACTTACGCGTAACAACTAACGCGTAATAACGCACCCGGCGACTCCTGAGGTAAGGGGTCAAAACATCAGCCCTTAATAGGGTGGCGGACGCAAGCGCGTCAGAGGATAGGAAAACGGCCAAGGATTACGTTTAACTTCCCTTACAAATGGACCTGTCGACACTCCCGGTATTGCACCGAGGGTAGTTATGGCAAATGTACACTCGCGCACAAATAAACCGCGCGTTTTAGCCGTTGCATCTGGCGGCGGTCACTGGAAGCAGCTGTTACGGCTGCGTCCGGTATTTGAGCGTTACGACACTACGTACGTAACAACCATTGACGGCCTGCCGCAAGAAGCCGGTATTACCCAATACAAGGTAATCGGCGACTGCAGCCGTGACAGTCTCTATTCTCTGGTCCGGGCGATACTGCAGGTATTGAGTCTGATTGTGCGCGTACGGCCGAAAATCATCATCAGTACTGGTGCCGCTCCGGGCTTGCTCGCCATCGCCATGGGACGGATGATCTGTGCCCGCACTCTCTGGATCGACAGCATCGCCAACGGCGATCAACTCTCTATGAGCGGTCGTATAGCCCGTCGTCTGGCTCACCAGACGATCAGCCAATGGCAAGGCGTTGCTGCCGATGAAAAGGTTGGTTATTGGGGGCAGTTACTGTGACCGCTATCGATTCAATCCGCATACTGGTCTCGGTAGGAACCCAGTTTCCGTTCGATCGCCTCATAGGCATGGTGGACAATTGGGCAGCTCAACGCAGCGACATGCAAGCACAGATTCTTATGCAGGTCGGCCCTGGTGGAAAGCATCCAGCGCATTGCGCGTCAAAAGAATTCCTGTCGCCAGCAGAATACAAAGCCGCCTCATCCAGCGCCGAAGTGCTCGTAGCTCATGCCGGCATCGCCCGGAAATACGACCGCGCGCCCGTGACCG
>JAYNJA010000256.1:2562-4206 GCA_038109705.1 Thalassolituus sp.
CTCGTAGCTCATGCCGGCATTGGCTCGATACTGACTGCCGTTGAATTAGGGTTGCCAGTAATCATCGTACCGCGTGATTTCAAACGGGGCGAACATCGCAACGACCATCAAAGCTCGACCGCGCGAGAATTCTCAACCCGCAAAGGTGTATATGTCGCCACAGACGAAGCCACGCTGCACGATTTGCTTGATCGTCGTCGCAGCCTCGACGTGCCAGAGCGCGGCGAAATAGACGCCGCCTTTGCAAGCCGGGTTGATGCTTTTATTCAAGGTGGTCTCTGATGGCGACGTATTGCCTGCTGACTACCTCAATCGTGAGTGCAGATAACAGCAAACTGCAGCGCATGATCGACAGCTTACGTGAATACGATGGGGCGGATGATGTACAGATCCGTCACATCCTGCTTTTGCAGAAAACCTCGCCAGAACAGGGCGAGGCACTGCGTACGTCCATGAACATGCCAGCCTGGACCGAGCTCCTGACTGAGCCCGAAATGATGTCGCTATCAAAAGCCCGCAACATAATGCTCAGGCATCTGCACACGGTTAATCCGCCAGCGCCGTCGGCCATTGTGGCATTTCCTGACGACGACTGCTGGTATCCGTCAGGTCTGCTCAGATACATAAGCGGCGTTGTCGCTGACAAACAAAGTGAATTCTTCTTCTGTCGCTACGCCACACAGACTCAGCAAGTCAGTAGTGCCCTGACAGTTCAGGTGCCGACGTACGGCGACCTCGTATTCAATGCGTCATCAAACACACTGTTTATCAACGCCGGTGTCGTGAAGGCCATAGGAGCGTTCAGCGAAGAGTTAGGCGTGGGCGCGAAATACAACGGCGGCGAAGACCTCGACTACGCCGTGCAAGCCTACCGACGCGCCAGTAACAAGACTTGGGTAAATGCGCCCCTTGTAGGCCACCGCGACAAAATGGAAGGCCTGAAAGGTAACTACTTTACCGGCAGTGCCCGCGTGTTGCGGAGTAACGCCTTGCATTCCCCTGAAGCCATGTACCACTTTCTGCGAAAAATGACGATCGGCGTCTATCTCGTTATCAAAGGTGAAATGCCCTTAAGTCGCCTGATGCAGGTATTCGAACGGAGTAATCAGAGTGTTTAAAAGTTTAAATCAGTTCATCAAAGTGCAGCGCTTGTTAGTGCGCCTGCGCTGGCTGATCTTCACCAAGGTCTGGGGCATGGATATTCACAAAGAAACCATGATCTCCCTCAGCGCCAAAATGGATCGCACGCACCCGGCGGGCGTACACATCGCCAAAGAAACCTACATCGCGTTTGGTGCAACCATCCTAACGCACGACTTAGTGCGGGCGTTGAAAACCGACACCTACATCGGTGAATCCTGCTTTATCGGCGCTCGCAGCATCGTCATGCCGGGTGTGCGCGTGGGCAACCGTTGTATCGTTGCAGCGGGTTCTGTAGTCACCCGCGACGTACCAGATAACTGTATTGTTGCTGGCAACCCGGCCAAAGTCGTTAAAGAAAACGTCACCGTTTATTCCTACGGTCGTTTAGTTGTATGAGTCAGTTTCTTCACTCGGTTATGGTCATGTTGGGGTTCGGTTTGCCGGGCTTCCCGTACACGCCTGACGATATAGAACTGAGAGGAGAACACCGCAGTGCCGTTA
>JAYNJA010000257.1:0-4204 GCA_038109705.1 Thalassolituus sp.
GCGCAGTGCTTTCACTAACCTGATAATCAACGCGGTTAAATACACCCCCGAAGGTGGACAGGTTAACGTTCGCTGGTATGAGGAGGGCGCTCAACTCTGTTTGAGCGTAACCGACACAGGCGTCGGCATCGAAGAGCATCATATCCCGCGCCTGACGGAACGTTTTTACCGCGCCGACCCTAGCCGTAGTAAAAATACCGGAGGTACCGGCCTCGGGCTGGCCATCGTCAAACATGTACTGTTACGCCATCACGGCAAGCTGGCAATCACCAGTGAATACAGCAAAGGCAGCTGTTTCACTGCCTGTTTCCGGGCCGCTGATCATATTCAACAAGCAAGGACTGATACATCGGAAACAGCCTGAACATGATGCTCAGGCACACGATCTGGATTAGCGAACCTTGGCGATAAAGCGGGATAAAACAGAAAGCTTATCTTCATCGTCATCAACGAAGCGGATCAACATCTGAATAGTTTCAGCGTCAGGGTGAGGCTCCTGTGCCTGCATCATGCGTACATAACCATTGATACGGGCAACATCGCCGTTGTCCTGATCAATAATGTCGACCACCGCCGGCTCCAGCAAGGCGGGCAAAGCACTCTCCCGGCGGAAAACGCCGATCATTTCCTGCAAATTGATATCTTTCAGTACCAGCTTGGCGGTTCCGCCTGAGCCGAAACGTACACTGGCCACGCCTTTTGCTTTCGCCGCAGGCTTTGCAGCTTTCGCCGCTGGCTGCTCAGTCGCCTTAGAAGACGCCTGCCCACCCATTAAAATCGAAGCGCCACCCATATCATTCTTCGGAGCCTCTGCCGCCGGCTTCTTAGCGCCGCCCATCAGCACATCTGCCGACTGCTGTCCGGGCAGACCTGAAAAGACAGGGCCTTCACCCGGTTTGATACCCAGCTGCTTAGCAACGACCTTACTGATTTTGGCGACGAAGTTTTCACGCGTGAATGGCTTACCGATGTAGTCAGACACACCCGTCTGCACGGCTTTCACCACGTGGTCCCGATCACCACGGCTGGTGATCATAATGAATGGCGTTTTCTTATAACGTTCATCAGCGCGCATCCATTCGAGAACATCAATACCCGTCATTTCAGGCATTTCCCAGTCACAGAGGACGAGATTGATTTCACGCTGATTAAGCACGGTGACCGCTTTACGGCCATCCGTTGCCTCATTAATTTCGCAGCCCGGATAGGTATCCCGGACCGCTTTTTTTACCAGATCGCGGACGAAGGCTGCGTCATCCGCGACCAGAACCCTGAGTTTCATCGTGCGTTAATCCCGGTCTTTCATCTGCAGTAATACCTTCAGCATAGCTGATATTCTGAGACTGACCGTGAAATGGCATACGCTCGAGACGCATCAGAGTTGCACCGATCACCGCCGCCGGCATGATAAAAAGATTCACAACAGGCACCGTCAACAATAAAGCCACCAGCAAACCAAAGCCCATTACCGTGAACAGATCCTGACTCATGGCATCACGCACATCTTTAAATGGCTTTGTATGGTTATCAAATGAGAAGTCGAGATACTGTACCGCCATCATCCAGCCGCCGAACCACAACCATAATGGTGCAGCGACAACCTGCAGCAATGGGATAAGACCAATAATAAAAATCCCCAGATAACGCGGCAGATAATAAGCCACCTTACGAAATTCACGCCCCACAGTGCGCACAGTCATAGACGGGATGGACTCATCAGGAATGGTATGCCCCTGCATGGTCTCGACGCGCTCGGCCAACAGACCATTCAATGGACCTGCGATGATCATCAATACCGCACTGAAGAAATAAAACAGCGAGAAGACCACGACGATAACGGCCAGCGGCATCAGGATCCAATACAGAAACGACAGGAAGCCCGGCAGCATATCGATCAGCTCACCGATCCAGCCATCCAGTTTGCCTATCCCCCAGATACTGGCACCACCCATAACCAGCACGTTAAGAAGCAGTGGCAGGGCCACATACCGACGCAGGCCGGGTGTCGTCAGATTCTGAAAGCCACGCCAGACATATTGCATACCAATTAAAGGATTACCGCTCATCATTCCCCCGTGCATAAGCAAAAAGGCTTTTATACAATCCCTGCCCTCTAATGACTACCCAATAACTATCCACCAACTACTCAATGACAATCAGAGGAGGTACCGGGCCATGACGCCGGAACGCTATGAACGGATCCGTCGAACGCTGGACATGCGCCAGCCGGACCTGACCGTCATCACTGACGAGGTATATAAGCCACACAACCTGTCGGCGATTGCACGGACCTGCGATGCCGTTGGTATTCCGAAAATTCACTGCGTCTGGCCACGGGATAAGTACCGCCTGCGTACTGCCTCCACGGCAGGTTCTTCCGACTGGATTGAAGTGCAGACTCACCCGGACATCGTCACCGGCATCAAAGAGATGAAAGCCCAGGGAATGAAAGTTGTGGCAGCACACCTCACAGACCGGGCCATCGATTACCGCGATTACGACTTTACTCAGCCAACGGCCCTGTTGATGGGCACCGAAAAAGAGGGTGTCAGCGATGAAGCCTCTGATCTGGCAGACGAGCACCTGATCATCCCCATGCGTGGCATGGTGCAGTCGTTCAATGTGTCAGTTGCGGCGGCGATCATCCTCAATGAAGCACATTACCAACGCCAGCGCGCAGGTATGTACGACCAACAGGCCCTGCCTGATGAGTGGTATCAGCGTCTGCTGTTTGAATGGTGCCAACCGAAAATTTCCCGCCTTTGCCGTGAAACCGGTCTAAGCTACCCAGAAATGCGCGACGATGGCGAACTGGCAGACCCTCAGGGCTTTTCTGAGCTCTACAATGCAACACGCAGTAAGCCAAAACGCTGATTACCGTTACATTATTCCACACAGGCTAACAGGCCGTTTCATAGCCGTAGAAATCCTGTAGGAAATCAACCCACCTCCTTGTGCGATATATCGCACAAGGAGGTGGGATAAAGTGCCAAAACACCTGCCTTGAAACGTCCTCAGACACAACAGGAAAACACTAACTAATTGTTTTTATTAGATATTTTAAAAACATCGCATCCGCAGCAATCTGCCTCTGTCACATTAGTCAGGCAACGACACCCTTGAACTTTGCTATCTTTAGTTTCGCAGGACGCATTGAGCTGATTGGATCAGCTGCCAGGAGGCAGGATTCGGCAAGGTTGCCGGGCAGGAAGCACAGGGACGATCCACGGATGAAATGGACTGACCACGGCCAGGAGGCCGACACGGAAGGAAGAGAGGATCTCGATCAAGGATGAGATACCAGGATGGTATAGGGTGCTGTGGCGGTCAGGACAGGAAGTCCTACCGCCCATTTAATCCCGCTCCCTACCCCGCTCAATAGTCGTTGCTTCACCGTCAGCAAAATACCCACGCAACAATCTCTCAGCATCATTACCATCAGTCGTTCTGTTGCATATCTGATGTAATAAAGCGCCAATGTAACGACACCCTCTTAACAATTTGCTACACACCCGTAACCCATTGATGTGGTGACTTTGCGCCGTTCTGCGATTATTTGATCAACAAGAAATCAACGGACGACAGTCATGCCTTCTGCTCATCTTAAATACCGCATCGGACAGTTACTGCTTAATCGCCGGGCAATTACCCGCTCGCAACTGCAGGCTGCACTCAACTATCAGCAACAAACGGCCTGCCGCATTGGTGAAGCCCTGGTAGCAATCGGTGCCATTGATGACTCAATTCTGAAAAAAGTACTGCGTCAACAGCGTTGGTTACGCCCATGCGCGACCTGCTTCGCGCTGTTATCACCCTTCTCAGCAACGTACGCCTACGATCCGGAAGAGCACCTGTGGCATTCAAACCACGAAGAAATGAGTGAGTACTGGATGCTACGCGAAGAAGAGCCGCAACATTACAAGACCGGAGAACAAGCGGTACGTATGCTGTCGACGGCTCTGGATCTGTATTACGGTGAACCAGAGACAGGGGAAATCCGTTACAGCCTGAGCGAAACAGACAACGAAGGCTACCAGGTGGAAGTCAGAGTATTTTTCTGATCAGAAACTGGAAGTAAGACACGTAGAAAAAATCTGCAGAACGCAGAAAAGAAAAAAGCCCGCATAAATGCGGGCTTTTTAATATGGTGCCGGCACCAAGAGTCGAACTCGGGACCTACTGATTACAAGTCAGTTGCTCTACC
>JAYNJA010000258.1:0-4201 GCA_038109705.1 Thalassolituus sp.
GATCACCTGTGGTCAGACCAAGCAGAAAGCCTTCAAAACCCTCTGGCAGGTTGCCATCACCAATTACCAGCTCAGCAGGCTGGGCAGCAAACGTAGAATCAACTTCCTGTCCGTCAGCCAGTTTCAGTGCGAAATGCAGTTTGACCTGGCTCTTAGTTTCGATGATTCCTAAAGACATAAAAAAACCTGCTGAAAGCTATTTAAGAATATTCTGCCAGCCGGGGGCGACTGGCAGCAGATTACGAAGACGCCTTAGCGCGATCGTCTTTAATTTCGCGAATCACATCCAGGCCCATCATGATGGCGCCTAGTGTGATCGCAGAGTCGGCAATATTAAATGCCGGGAAATAACTGCTACCCCAGTGCACTGAAATAAAGTCGACTACATGGCCATAGATCGCACGATCGATGAGGTTGCCAATGGCTCCCCCAAGAATCAGTGTCAGTGCAACAGGAAGCCAGACAGTACCGCGAGGTAATTTCGCCAACCAGGTAACCAGCATGACCGACACCCCAACGGAGATTCCGGTGAACAACCAACGCTGCCACCCTTCCTGATCGGCCAGAAAACTGAACGCCGCACCCGGGTTATAAAGCAGAGTGAAGTCCAGTACCGGCAGTACAAAAACCGGCTGAGCATACGTCAGCAGGTTTTCAGCCGCAATTTTCGTTGCCTGATCCAGCACAACGGCAAGTACCGCCAGCCAGAGCCAGACCAGCGGCGAACGACCAGTATTTGCACCAGTGGTTGAGTTCATTAAGCGTAGTGACGGACTTCACCGTCACCCTCAACGTTTTCAACACAGCGACCACACAGACTTGGATGCTGTTCGTTCTGACCTACCGTATCGCTGTGGTGCCAACAACGCTCACACTTCTCGTCAGCCGAGGCTACAACCGCTACGCGCAGGCCGTCCACGTCAGTGCCTTCACCACCCTCTTCGCTCAGGCCTTTCACTTCGGCCTTAGACGTAATAAGTACGAAACGCAGCTCGTCTCCTAAGCGCTCGAGTTGTGCCTTGATCTCGTCAGAAGCAAACAGAGTAACCTCGGCTCCCAGAGAAGCGCCGATGGCTTTGTCGTTACGGGCTTTTTCCAGCGCACCGTTAACGGCCTCTTTGATTTCCATCACAGAGCGCCAGTAGGCATCGTTAAATTCACTCGCTGCTACCTGTGGGAAGTCGGTGTACCACACAGCCAGCTGGGCCGACACTTCACGCTCACCAGTCACAGGGGCTGGCAGCGCTTCCCAGATTTCTTCAGCAGTGAACGACAGAATTGGAGCGATCCAGCGAGCCATCGCTTCAGACACATGGTAAAGCGCAGTCTGCGCACTGCGGCGTGGCAGGCTGTCGGCTTTACAGGTGTACTGACGGTCTTTAATCACATCCAGATAGAAAGCACCCAACTCTGCCACACAGAAGTTCATCAGGGTCTTGGTCAGGGTTTTCAGATCATAACGCTGATACAGGGCGATGACTTTTTCCTGCAGACGTTCGGTGTAAGCGACGATCCAGGCATCCAGTGGCAGCAGCTTATCCGCTTCAACCATATCGGTCGCTGGGTTGAAGCCGTTGATGTTAGCCAGCAGGAAGCGGCAGGTATTACGTACACGACGATAGGCATCGGCGTTACGCTTCAGAATCTCATCAGATACCGTCATTTCACCGGAATAGTCGGTATCGGCAACCCACCAACGCAGAATGTCGCCACCCAGCTGATTGATAACCTTCTGAGGCTCAACGGTGTTACCCAGAGACTTCGACATCTTGCGGCCCTGACCATCCACCGTAAAACCGTGAGTCAGTGCGGTTTTGTATGGCGCTTTGCCGTAAGCCGCGACACTGGTCAGTAGCGACGACTGGAACCAACCACGGTGCTGGTCCGAACCCTCAAGGTACAGGTCAGCAGGCATTTCAAGCTCGTCACGCGCCATACATACGGCGGTGTGAGTCACACCAGAATCGAACCATACATCGAGAGTATCGACGACTTTATCGTACTGAGCGGCTTCATCACCTAAGAGTTCGGAAGCATCGAGATCAAACCAGGCATCAATACCCGCCTGCTCAACACGCTCTGCGACTTGAGCAATCAACTCTGGAGTACGCGGGTGCAGTGCTGCAGTTTCTTTGTGTACGAACAGCGCAATCGGCACACCCCAGGTACGCTGACGTGAGATACACCAGTCAGGGCGATCTTTCATCATGCCTTCGATACGGGCTTTACCCCAGGAAGGACGCCATTCAACGGTGTTCTCAACTTCGTTCATAGCCTGCTCCAGCAGACCCGCCTGTTCCATGCTGATAAACCACTGTGGTGTCGCACGGAAGATGATCGGCGACTTGTGGCGCCAGCAATGCGGGTAGCTGTGCGTGATATTGGCTTTCTTCATCAGTGCGCCGGATTCAGCAAGAATACCCAGCACGCGGAAGTTACCTTTGTCAGCAGTACTCAGGCCTGTCAGCTCTAGTGCCTCCAGTACAGGGTTAGCAATAAAGTTACCCTGTGAATCGACCAACATCTCGTCAGACTTGATGCCGTAAACGTTTGAAACCTGGTAATCGTCCACACCGTGCATAGGTGCAGTATGAACAGCACCAGTACCGGAATCCGCAGTGACGTGTTCTCCGGTGATTACCGGGACGTATTTAGCTTCGCCATTTACTGTCATAAATGGGTGTTTAACACTAAATGGTGCTTCGCCCTGCTCTGGCAGCTGGCCAAACGAACGGCCCTTAGTCGTGCCCAGTACTTCGTAATCGTCAGCACCCAGGCCATAACGCTGTGCGGCGTCATCAACCAGGTCGGTCGCCAGCAGCAGAACTTCGTCAGCTTCTTTCAGCAGTACCAGTGAGTATTCCAGATCCGGGTGTACAGATACCGCCTCGTTCGCTGGCAGTGTCCACGGAGTCGTCGTCCAGATAACAATGCTGACGGGCTTATCTACTTCAACGCCAAACGCTGACGCAATGGCTGCGCTGTCAGGGAAAGTGAACTTCACATCAATGGCGATGGATTTTTTGTCCTGATATTCAACTTCGGCTTCCGCCAGAGCAGAACCACAGTCGGAGCACCAGTTCACTGGCTTGAATCCTTTATGCAGATGACCGTTGTCGATGATCTTGCCCAGCGTGCGGATGATGTCAGCTTCAAATTTGAAGTCCATGGTCAGGTATGGCTTTTCCCAATCACCCAGAACCATCAGACGCTTAAAGTCGCGACGCTGACCATCCACCTGCTCAGCAGCGTACTCACGGCAGTGCTTGCGGAATTCGCTGGCGGTGACCTTGTCGCCAACTTTCCCAACGATGCCCTCTACCTTGAGTTCAATCGGCAGACCGTGACAGTCCCAACCCGGGATATACGGCGCGTCTTTGCCGCTCAGGGTCTGAGACTTGATGATCACGTCTTTCAGAACTTTGTTAACCGCGTGACCGATATGAATATTGCCGTTCGCGTACGGAGGGCCATCGTGCAGAATGAACTTGTCACGGCCGGCACGGGCTTCGCGAATCTTGTGGTACAGGCCCATCTCTTCCCAGCGTGCGAGCATTTCAGGCTCACGCTTGGCCAGGTTACCGCGCATCGGAAACTCAGTATCCGGCAGGTTCAGGGTCGCTTTGTATTGGCTTTCCACTTTATCGTTCATAGAGGTCACTAAAGGTCACTAGCTGTTTTTATTTATCAAACCGGAATGAATCAGGACGGGACGCAAAATACGCGCGCGCTGCCTGCTTATCCGAATCTATGGCTGCCTTCAGGGCATCCAGCCCATCAAACTTCATTTCATCGCGGATTTTCTGCATAAACGACACCGTCAGGTGCTGGCCATACAGATCTCCTTTAAAGCCGAACAGATGAACCTCGAGCGACGGCTCAGGTTCACCCGCAACGGTCGGTTTGACGCCTAAATTGGCGACACCGATATATTCTTCACCACTTTCGGTGACATTCACATGTACCGCATACACACCCTTCATCGGCAGGCGTGTACGCTTGATCATCACGTTAGCGGTCGGCGTATCTAGAGTACGCCCCAGCTGACGACCATACGCTACCCTTCCCGCCATGCGATAAGGGTGCCCTAATAACACACCAGCCTGAGCTAGAAGATCCCGCTCCAGTTCGCCACGAACACGAGTACTGCTTACCCGCTCGCCGTCGATGAGGTGCGTCGGCGTATCTGTAACGGTAAAAC
>JAYNJA010000259.1:0-4197 GCA_038109705.1 Thalassolituus sp.
GTTCCTGGTTATGGCGATGCGGTTGCACAGGGCGGCCGTTACGATGAAACCGGTGCGGTATTCGGGCGTGCGCGTCCGGCCACAGGTTTCAGTGCTGACCTGAAAGTACTGGCGCAGCTGGGTGCGCGTCAGTTTGGCAGCAAACAGACGGTTGCTGCACCTGTGTCGGATGATCCGGCACTATGGCAGGCAATTATTGATCTGCGCGCGCAGGGATACCGCGTACTGACCGAACTGAATGGTGACGCCGTCGATTGCGACCAGCGTCTGCAACTTATCGATGGCTCCTGGCAATTGGCCAGCGCCTGATTAACTTTTTAATGAGTGAAAGAACCGTGGGCAAAAGCGTTGTTGTTCTGGGCACCCAATGGGGTGACGAAGGTAAAGGTAAAATTGTTGATCTGCTGACTGAAAAAGCAGCAGCGGTCGTACGCTTCCAGGGTGGTCACAATGCTGGCCACACCCTGGTGATCAACGGTGAGAAAACGGCACTGCACCTTATTCCGTCTGGCATCCTGCGTGATGGCGTTCGTTGTGTGATCGGTAACGGTGTTGTTCTGGCTCCGGATGCACTGCTGAAAGAAATCCGTGCTCTTGAAGATCGTGGCGTACCTGTGATGGAGCGTCTGCGTATCTCTCATGCCTGCCCACTGATTCTGCCTTACCACGTAGCTCTGGATCAGGCGCGCGAGATTAAGCGCGGTAACTCCAAAATCGGTACTACCGGTCGTGGTATTGGCCCGGCATACGAAGATAAAGTATCCCGTCGTGGCCTGCGCGTAAGCGACCTGTACCAGCCAGAATTCGCCGACAAACTGAAAGACGTGATGGAATATCACAACTTCTCTCTGACTCAGTACTACGGTGTAGAAGCAGTAAGCTATGAAGATACTCTGGCAGCCTGCAAAGACTGGGCAGACCAGATCAAAGACATCGTTGTTGATGCGGTTGACCTTGTACACGAGATCCGTGAAACCGGTGGAGACATCATGTTCGAAGGTGCCCAGGGCACGCTGCTGGACATCGACCACGGTACTTACCCATTCGTAACCTCGTCTAACACCACCGCTGGCGGCGTGGCGACCGGTTCTGGTGTTGGTCCGCTGTATCTGGATCAGATTCTGGGTATCACCAAGGCATACACCACACGCGTTGGTGCAGGCCCGTTCCCGACTGAACTGTTTGATGAAGTCGGTACGCACCTGTCTGTGGTTGGTAAAGAGAAGGGTACTACGACTGGCCGTGACCGTCGTTGTGGCTGGTTCGATGCCATGCTGGTGAAACACGCTATCCGCGTTAACTCGATCAAAACAAACTGCCTGACCAAGCTTGACGAACTGGATGGCCTCGAAACCATCAAAGTATGTATCGGTTACCAGGACGAAAACGGCAACGCGCTGAAAGTACCAGCGTCTGCTGATCAGTTCGAGAAAGTAACTCCGGTATACAAAGAACTGCCAGGTTGGACTGAGTCTACCTTCGGCGCCAAGAGCATCGATGACCTGCCAGAGAATGCGCGTTCTTACATCCGCTTTGTTGAAGAAGCGATCGGTGCGCCTATCGATATTATCTCTACAGGTCCTGACCGTGTTGAGACCATCGTTCTGCGTCACAGCTTCGAGCTCTGATTTTCATCCCCTGAAAATCTGAAGTGTCAAAACCCGCTACGGCGGGTTTTTTATTTTGCGTCGAAAAAATGTCTTTTCAGGTCATTGTTGGCCTTTTAGGAATGCTGCGTATCTTTGATTCTGACGCAATCCGTCGGACGGTTTTTGCCACCTTTGTGGCCTGTCTGGAGTGTGGCTTTCCTGGCTGATTTGCCGCTTTTAAAAACTAGTACTTTATTACTAGTTTGGCCTGTATTGGTATTGGATTGGGTGCTTTATCTAGTACTTTATTCGTATTTTTGGACGAGATTTGCTCAGTTGGTACAGGTAGGCACACTCGTTGCTCTAACCACTTATGTCAGTCTTACTGACGTTTTTTTAAAACTGGCTGTGTACGCCAGTGGGTGATTTAGCAAATAGGGGGCGACTGCCATGCTGGACTTATATGATTATCCGATTGTTGTCGAAATACCGGTTGCCTGGGGTGAGATGGACTCATTCCAGCATGTAAATAACGCAACTTATTTCCGTTATTTCGAAAGTGCACGGGTTAAGTACGTAGAAGCAATTAACATTGAAGAGTTTATGAAAAGCACAGGAATGGGCCCGATTCTTTCAGGTACCAGTGCGAAGTTTTTTGCGCCACTTAAATACCCGGATACGATCAGTGTCGGTATTAAAAGTGTAAAACTGGAATCCGGTCGGATTCTGCAGGAATACGGTGTCTGGAGCCATGAGACTTCGCGCCTTGTAGCGAAAGGTGAAAGCATGATGGTGTTCTTCGATTATAAGAACGGCCGTCCATGTGATATCCCTGAAGCGCTGCGCGAAAACATGCTGAAGCTTGAGCCGTACCTGGCTGAGAGTGAAAACAGCAAGAGCAAAGAAACGGCTTAATGGATTTTGCCGCACTCCTTACCGTCATGAGGTAGGAATATTTACCGCCGCCTGCGCAAACAGACGGCGGTTTTTTATACCTGTGACAGCGGATTATTTTTTAATAATCACGTCGTAAAGATCTTTACGGCGATCTTTCAGGTTACGTACAGAGCCTTCGTTGTGCAGGATACGCAGCTTATCCATATCCAGGTCAGAGAAGAGCAGCATTTCAGTGTTAGCTGTCGCTTCTGACAAGGTCGCATCGTGCGGGAACGGGAAGTCAGACGGAGTCAGTACCGCCGACTGGGCGTACTGTACGTCAAGGCTTTCTACCTCTGGCAGGTTGCCTACGCTACCGGCAATAACCACATAGCACTCGTTTTCGATGGCTCGTGCCTGAGCACAGTGGCGAACACGCAGGTAGCTGTTTTTGGTATCCGTCCAGAAAGGTACAAACAGAATTTCGAGACCCTGCTCCGACATAATCCGGCCCAGTTCCGGGAATTCCACGTCGTAACAGATCAGGATACCAACGCGGCCGGCGTCGGTTTCAAATACCTGCAGCTTGTCACCACCACGGATAACCCAGTCGTTCTTCTCGTGCGGCGTAATGTGAATCTTACGTTGCTCATCCACTTTACCGCTGCGGTGACACAGGTAAGAAACGTTATAGATAACGCCATTTTCGTTGATCGGCATTGAACCGGTAACGATGTTAGCGTTGTACTCAACCGCCATGCGCGACATGGCATCGCGGATATCGTCAGTGAAGTCAGCCAGGAAGCGGATTGCTTCGGTCTGAGATGTCTCCGGGCACAGGCCCATCATTGGCGCGTTAAAGAATTCCGGGAATACAATAAAGTCGCACTGATAGTCAGAGACAGTATCCACAAAGTATTCCACCTGTTTCAGCAGGTCTTCCAGAGACTGAACCGTACGCATCTGCCACTGCACGGCACCAACTCGGACAGTGGTTTTGCGGAACTCCAGAACCGTATCTGTGGGCTCATAGAAAATGTTGTTCCACTCCAGCAGAGTCGCGTAGCCCGAAGACTCCGCATCTTCAGGCAGATATTTCTTTAAAAGACGCGTCACCTGGAAGTCGTTCGATAACTGGAATGACAGGATAGGATCGTAAATCTCTTTCGCGTCGACTTTCTGAATGAACTCAGCGGGAGTCATTTCATCGCGGTGGTGCTGGTAGCTCGGGATACGGCCACCCGCCAGGATCGCACGCAGGTTGTACTGACGACACAGCTCTTTTCGAGCGTCGTACAAACGACGACCAATACGCATACCGCGGTGAGATTTCTTAATCACCACATCCAGGCCATAAAGGGCATCCCCTTCGCCATTGCTGGAGATCACATCGTTAGGGCCAACAATGTCCTCGTAGGTGTGTGGGTTCGAGAAGCGTTTGTAGTCAACCTGCACAGACAGAGCGATACCGACCAGAACTTCGCCATCAATTACCCCGATCTGACCTTCAGGAAACTCGTCGATCAGGCGCTCAATGGTGTGTTGTGGCCAGGCGCCACCCAGTTCCGGGTAGGCTTCATCCATCAGGACTTTAATCTGGTCATATTGCACCAGCGACAGGTTACATAGTTCTAGGTGAGTCTTTTCTGTTGTCATGTTGGCAGCTTACTGGTGGCAGTATTTGTCGAAATGTAGCGTCACAGTTTATCAGGTTGAATATATCAGCGTGAGT
>JAYNJA010000260.1:0-2449 GCA_038109705.1 Thalassolituus sp.
AGTCGATGTTTTATAGGCGTTGGCTACGATGATGAATTCACAGTCGAATGATGCAGGAAACTCGTTGTCGGAGTCAGGGTCAAGTAGCAGGTCGACAGTCAGATTAGAGGCTTCGGTTAATCCAGCAGGGAGTTCAAGTCGCAGGGGTACAGTGGATGACTCTCCCTTTGGTTTGGTAATTACGGGTACAACAGACAGGCCGTTCGCAAGACTGCTTGAAGCGCTCAGGCTGTAGTCGGTAACGCTGCCGGTGACAGAGGCGCTCGCCGCAAGGCTGACGGTTTCTGTGGCAGTGAAGTTTACGGGGAAGCTTAGCGGTGCTTCATTAAGCGTTGCGTCACCAATATCTGCTGACAGCGAGCTCTCTTCGCATGATGCGGTTGGAGTGCCGTTTCCATGCAGCAGGCCATCGCCGGACATGGTGGTATCGGCGCAGGTCAGGCTTCCTTCTTCTGTTGCCGCAGTGATGCTGAGCTGAACAATATCACTTTCCTGATTGTCAGCAGGCCAGGCGATAAATACTGCACCGTTCTGCATTGTTGCTATTTCCAGGTATGCATCCTTCGCCATGACTGGTGGAATCTCTATGTCGGCAGATCCGTTTTCCAGTTGCTCGGCGTCCAGGTGGGTTGCCGTGGCAATAACAGACTCTTCGCTGCTGCTTTCAGATGCTGTTGCACGGAAGATCGCTTGAGCAACCACGGAGGCGGTTGCTGCATCAGATGCTGCGACGAAAGTAACGCTGTGATCGTCCTGGTTGTACGATGAGGTCAGAACGGTGCTGCGGATAACGCCTGAAGGAATGTCGCTGCCGCTAAGATTGCTTGAGAATGCTTCGATAAATTCAAGGTTCTCGGGAATGGCACTGAGTGTCAGTGTTTCACCGGCGGCGAGGGCAGGAGCGTTCACCCATAATGTTACTAGCTCACCGTTGTTCAGTACGCCGTTGCGAGAGAGGGTATCGTGAATGATGTTGCCTGCGGATAGCTCTTCAGTGATTGGTTCACTCACTTCCTCTTCTGGGACTGGAGGTTGGCCGACAACGGTGGTACCTGTAACAGTGATGTCGACGGTGCCGGACTCTTCGGTATAGGCAACGCCGTTTTCGGTCACGTAGAAGGTAAAGGTGACTGTGGCTGTATTACCTTCGGTGAGTGCGGCGAAATCTTCCCCAGTGCTGTACACCAGGTCGCCATTGGCGTTAATAGTCGCGCTACCTTGTGCTGGTGCAGTCGCAATTTCGATGCCGGGCATAGTATCTGCGTTACCTTCGTACATGGTCGATGCATCGATGGTCACTGAGCTGCCAGCGTCAACGCTGGCGGTGGTGAAGAGCGGATAGTAATTCTGCTGTGATGGAGCTTCGTCTATTGGGCCGTCACATGGCATATCCATGCCACAGTCGATCAGGATAGGTTCCTGCTGTTCACAGCCTTGATCGAATTGTGGGTCACAGGCGATAGCGGTGTAGCTCACAGACATCAGTGCTGCGAAGCTTAAGTTTTTTATGTTCATTGGCGACATCCTCCCTTTGTTGCGGGAGTTTACCCGACTATCGGGCGGAATTCAGCGTCAGGGCAGGAGTGGCACCTTTAGTCCGATTGGGCGCTGGAGCACGGCAATGAAGCAGACAATAAACGAGGCAATAAACCAGGCAATAAACCAGGCAATAAAAAACCCCGCGCGGCGAACCGGGCGGGGCTTTTCTGCGTTAGCAGTATGGCAGATTACTTCTCTGCTTTACGCGCTTTCGCTTCTTCCATTACCTTGTCAGCGATCTGCTGTGGGCAAGGCAGGTAGTGGCTGAACTCCATAGAGAACTGACCACGACCAGAAGTGATGGTACGCAGGTGGCCGATGTAGCCGAACATTTCAGACAGTGGAACGTCTGCCTTGATACGAACGCCACTTACGCCTGGCTCCTGATCTTTGATCATGCCGCGACGACGGTTAAGGTCACCAATTACGTCACCTACGTTGTCTTCTGGAGTGAAGACGTCAACCTTCATGATTGGCTCGAGCAGCTGAGCGCCGGCTTTAGGCATAGACTGACGGAATGCACCTTTAGCTGCGATTTCAAACGCGATCGCAGAGGAGTCAACGGCGTGGTAGCCACCGTCGAATACGTCGATTTCTACGTCCAGTACCGGGAAGCCAGCCAGAGGACCTTCGTCCATCATGGTCTTGAAGCCTTTCTCGATTGCTGGGAAGAATTCCTTAGGAACGTTACCACCAACAACAGAGGTCTTGAACACGAAACCAGTACCTGGCTCACCTGGCTTCATGCGGTAATCGATCTTACCGTACTGACCAGAACCACCAGACTGCTTCTTGTGGGTGTAGCTATCTTCGATGCCTTTCGTGATGGTCTCACGGTAAGACACCTGTGGAGCACCTACTTCCAGCTCAACGCCGTAAGTACGCTTCAGAATGTCGACTTTAATATCCA
>JAYNJA010000260.1:2459-4173 GCA_038109705.1 Thalassolituus sp.
CAGGTGCAGTTCGCCCATACCTTTCAGGATGGTTTCACCAGAATCTTCGTCAGTTTCAACCTGGAACGTTGGATCTTCTGCAACCAGCTTACCGATCGCGATACCCATCTTATCAACAGCGCCTTTGTCTTTCGGCTTAACCGCGATAGAGATTACTGGCTCTGGGAACACCATGGCTTCCAGAGTACATTCGTGCTTAGGATCACACAGAGTGTGACCGGTCTGAACGTTCTTCATACCCACGATCGCGATGATGTCACCAGCCTGTGCTGATGTCAGTTCGCTCTTGTCGTCTGCCTGCATCTCAACCATACGGCCAACACGCTCGGTCTTACCGGTGAAGCTGTTCAGGATGGTGTCACCCTTGTTGATCTTACCGGAGTAGATACGTACGAAGGTCAGGGCGCCGAAACGGTCGTCCATGATCTTGAACGCCAGTGCGCGGAATGGCTCGTCAGCATTTACGAGAGCTTTTTCGCCAGTTGGGTTACCTTCTTCGTCGGTCAGATCCTGTGGATCAACTTCAGTTGGATCTGGCAGGTAGTCAACAACAGCGTCCAGAACCAGCAGAACACCTTTGTTCTTAAATGCAGAACCACAGTAAGTCGGGAAGAACTGCAGGGTACGGGTACCTTCACGGATGCAGCGCTTGATGTCTTCCATTGATGGCTCTGTACCTTCTTCCAGGTATTCCATCAGCAGGTCTTCGTCGACTTCCAGAGCAGTTTCGATCAGTTCCTGACGGTACATCTCTACATCGTCAGCCATGTCAGCTGGGATGTCCTGGATTTCGTAGTTTTCTGGCAGGCCAGAGTCATCCCATACGTACGCTTTGCGGCTCAGCAGGTCGACTACACCAACGAACTGATCTTCAGTACCGATAGGCAGAACCATAATCAGAGGGCGAGCGCCCAGTACGTTCTTAACCTGGTCAACAACGCGGTAGAAGTCTGCACCCAGACGGTCCAGCTTGTTTACGAAGATCAGACGGGATACTTCTGAATCGTTCGCGTAACGCCAGTTGGTTTCTGACTGAGGCTCAACGCCACCAGAACCACAGAATACGCCGATACCGCCGTCCAGTACTTTCAGGGAGCGGTATACTTCTACGGTGAAGTCAACGTGTCCAGGGGTGTCAATAACGTTCAGGCGGTGGCCATTCCATTCACAGGTAACAGCTGCTGATTGAATGGTAATACCACGCTCAGCTTCCTGTTCCATGAAGTCAGTAGTTGATTCGCCGTCGTGAACCTCACCGGTCTTGTGGATTTTACCGGTCAGCTTGAGGATACGCTCAGTGGTGGTGGTCTTACCCGCATCTACGTGGGCGAAGATACCAATGTTTCTGTACTTAGAAAGATCTGTCATAACGTTACTCGGTTAGCAGAGTTGAAATTTCGCGCGACACTTTACACGGTTTCTGTACGGATTTCCCCCCACTTTTTGCTTTAAATGAAGAAAAGGCGATGTCTGGTGTCCATCTTACAGTTTTATTACCATGCAGAACTGGGTGCAGGCCGCATGGTGCAACGGTTGACAGGGTGTGAGTCGGGCGTATGATGACGGCACCTTATTCATCAGCTTCGGCTGATGGTACTTATTTAAACGTCTTACTAATTGAGGGCATAGACGGTGGCAAAGGAAACGTTTGAACGTTCTAAACCCCACGTAAACGTGGGTACTATCGGTCACGTTGACCACGGTAAAACTACTC
>JAYNJA010000261.1:0-4141 GCA_038109705.1 Thalassolituus sp.
TCATTGTATCGCTTAGCGATTTCAACCGGATCACCAGCATCACGGATACCAACAAAGTTCACGCCTTTTACGACGCGGCCTTTATCAACATCGAGACACGGAATAATGCGCTTCGCCAGAGCCATACTTATTTACCTGTCAGTTGGTCAGCAAGAGTCTGAGCTTCGGCAACGTCCAGCGTGCCTTCGTAAATCGCACGACCGGTAATCGCACCGAGAATGCCGCGGGATGCCATTTTCGACAGCACGCGGATATCTTCAATGTTAGTCACACCGCCAGAAGCGATCACAGGAATGCCACCTTCTTCAGCCAGCTGCACAGTAGCTTCAACGTTTACGCCCTGCATCATGCCGTCACGGGCGATGTCGGTGTAAACGATGGCTGATACCCCATCGTTACGGAATTGCTTAGCCAGATCGACCGCTTTCACTTCAGATACTTCAGCCCAGCCATCGGTAGCAACGTAGCCGTCCTGCGCATCCAGACCGACAATGACGTGGCCCGGGAATGCATCGCACGCTTCTTTTACGAACGCCGGCTCTTTAACCGCTTTGGTGCCGATAATGACGTAGTTAACGCCTGCTTTGATGTAGTGCTCGATAGTTTCCAGAGAGCGGATACCGCCACCGATCTGAATCGGCAGGTTCGGGAAAGCTTTCGCAATCGAGGTTACTGCTTCGCCGTTTACAGGCTCACCAGCAAATGCACCGTTAAGATCAACCAGGTGCAGACGACGACAACCGGCATCTACCCAGCGCTTAGCCATAGATACCGGATCATCACCAAATACAGTGGAATCATCCATACGGCCCTGACGCAGGCGAACGCACTGGCCATCTTTGAGATCAATAGCAGGAATAACGAGCATTTGAATAACCTTAAGTATGTATCGTTAACCGGGCGCCAGGTCAGGCCTGACCGTCCCAGTTCAGAAAGTTCTTGAGTAGTGCGAGACCGGCGTTATGGCTTTTTTCCGGATGGAATTGCACCGCGAAGACGTTGTCCTGGCCCATCGCTGCTGCAAAATCGACGCCGTAATGACCGCGACCTTTTACCTGATCTTCATTCGTTGCCTGAACAAAGTAGGAATGCACGAAGTAGAAACGGGTGTCATCAGCGATACCATTCCACAGCGGGTGCTTCACCTGAGACACGGTATTCCAGCCCATGTGCGGCACTTTTAAACGCTCGCCGTTTTCAACCAGATCATCACCGAAGTAACGAACCTGGCCTGGAAACAGGCCGAGGCAATCAACACCGCCGTTTTCTTCGCTGCGGTCCATCATGGCCTGCAGGCCAACACAGATACCAAGCAGCGGCTTGGTCTGTGCAACTTCGCGCACAACTTCGTCGATGCCCTGATTCAGGATCTCGGCCATACAATCACGGATCGCACCCACACCCGGCAGAACAACGTGGTCGGCCTTGCGGATAACTTCCGGATCACCGGTAACCAGAACCTGAGTGTCAGGCGCGACTGTCTGCAATGCGCCGTGTGCTGAGTGCAGGTTGCCCATGCCGTAGTCGATAACGGCACAAATCTTACTGTTTACTGTCACTGTGCCGACCTCTTACAGGCTGCCCTTGGTAGATGGCATAACACCCGCCATGCGAGGATCCTGCTCAACTGCCATGCGCAGCGCGCGACCGAAGGCTTTGAAAATAGTTTCCGCCTGGTGGTGGGCATTGAACCCTTTCAGGTTGTCGATGTGCAGCGTCACTTTGGCGTGATTCACGAAGCCCTGGAAGAACTCCCAGAACAGCTGAGTATCCAAACGACCAATGCTGGCGCGGGTGAAGTCGACTTTCATATCCAGACCCGGACGGCCCGAGAAGTCGATCACGACGCGGGACAGAGCTTCGTCTAATGGCACGTAAGAGTGGCCGTAACGAACGATGCCTTTTTTATCACCAATCGCTTCTGCGAATGCCTGACCCAGGGTAATGCCAATGTCCTCGACACTGTGGTGGTCGTCGATGTGCGTATCGCCTTTACAGGTGATATCAAGATCAATCAGGCCGTGGCGCGCGATCTGGTCCATCATGTGCTCCAGGAAAGGAACACCTGTGTCGAATTTAGACTGGCCAGTTCCATCAAGATTGATCTTAACGGTGATCTGGGTTTCGAGCGTGTTACGCTCAACCGATGCCGTGCGTGCCATAGTGAGATTGTCTCCGGACTCTCGCAAATCAGAAAGGAAAGCATTATAAAGCAAAGCGCATGAGAAAGTAGGCCAGATACGAGGCTTTCAGTGATTTCTGGCCCTTTCTGCATTAATTTCGAACAACAGGAGTCTGATGTGCCGGTAAGACTGGAACACCTCACCCAACCAACACCCGCTGACTGGGCTGATCTCGAGAAGATCCACAACGAAACCGCCCCTCACGGGTTGGCTACGCCTGCAGCTCTAAAGGACTGGTGTGACGAGACCCACTGGTTTATCGGCGGCCGCTTTAACGATCGCATCATTGGGGCCATGCTGGCTGAGCGTACCGACAACACAGTTCATCTCAGCGCGGCTGGTGTTCGCCAGATCACTCAGCGCCGCGGAGTGATGCATCAGTTACTCCACTTTGTCTGCCGCTGGGCGAATGAAGAGGCGCTGACCCTAACCATCAGCGATAGTAAAGACTCACTATCAGACGCTCTTCAGCGTCGCGGCTTTGAGGCTGATGGTGAACTTCTGGTCTACAAACCAAACTAAGAAGCGGTGACTGTTGCACTGGTGTAACAAATAATTGTGATCTGCTCACTAGGCAAACCCCGCTAGTCTGTAGATACTGGAAGAAAATAATTAAGGATATTGCCTGATGCGTACCCTGTTTAAAGCATTCTCCCTGATGATCGCCCTGAGTATTTCGTCTGTCTGGGCGCAAGCTGAAGACGCCCCACTGCTGGTTGTAGAAGCAGCAACCAACGGCGTCATCAATGAACTGAAGAAGACGCCCGTAGAAGAGCGCGATGCCCAGATGGTTGAGCGCCTGGTGGAAGAATTCATCCTGCCTGCAATCGACCAGGAAAAAATCGCCATGGGCGCCTTGGGCAAATACTGGCGCCGTGCCAGCCCGGAAGAGCGCCAACGCTTCATCAGCATTTTCCGTGACCGCCAGCTGCGTACTTACGGCGGCGCCTTTAAAGCGTTCAGCGGTGAAACTCTGGCATTCTCAGATACACGTTTCAGTGATGATGGTCGCTTTGCCGTTGTAAAAGGCGAGTTCACTCAGACCAGTGGTAACATGGTACCGGTCGATTTCAAATTGTACTTCAGTAAAGAGAACGACAGCTGGTTGGTATACGATGCTGTAATTGCTGGCCTGAGCATGGTTAAAACCTACCGTACTCAATTAAGTGACCGCCTGCAGAGCATCAGTATCGGTGAGCTGATCACAGAACTGGAAAATGAACCGGTTGAAGAATACAAACCCGCAGCAGAGTCCTGATACTCTGTAGGGGTATCAGGCAGCCAATAACCATTTCGCTGACGATTACCGAAAAATATCGAACAAAGTCGCCATCCGGCGACTTTTTTTGTGACCAATCCCCGGAAGCCCCAACAAATAGCGACTAAACTCAATGAGTTTTTGTTGTCGTTATTCCTGCGAAATATGAGACAGATTACGCCAAGGCGAGAAGTCTGCCCGCAATTCCATCAATGGGCGATATCGCGACTCCACCCTAGCGGGACGAACTGGCAAGCGGGGGTTATTTACATCCCTCAGACACGTATTATGCAGAACAGAGTAAATATGTTTTCGAGCTGTGAGGAAGGCTTCCCGACGGTACTGATTGCCTCTGTCCAGGAGCCACTTAAATGACGTTATTCAAGACTCAGTCTCTGCGCCGACGCCTGGTGCTGATATCCCTGATTACCACAGGCCTGACACTGCTGCTGGCGAACTTTGCTTACATCTCGCTGGAGTATTACCTCGCCCGTAAAGACACTGAAAACAAACTACAGGTGTTGGGGGAAGTTATCTCCGACCGCAGTACCGCAGCACTGACCTTCAACGACAGAGCACTTCTTGAGAGCAATCTGAATACCCTGCAGTCAGACGGCGCCATCGTACGTGGCTGTATTTACCGTCAGGATCAGACTCTGGCCGCAAGCTACCACTCTTCACAATACCAGCGTAATGAGTG
>JAYNJA010000262.1:0-482 GCA_038109705.1 Thalassolituus sp.
TTTTATGTTCGCGGCAGCGGATACTTTCGAACAGGCTGCGATCGCGCGCTTTATGCTGGGCTTTATCGGTGCGGGCTTCGTGATTGGTATTCGTTTAGTCAGTGAATGGTTCCCTGCGAACGAACTGGGGACCGCCGAAGGTATTTACGGTGGTTGGGGCAACTTTGGCTCTGCCGCTGCAGCATTCTCACTGCCCGTAGTTGCACTCTGGTTCGGTGGAGATGATGGCTGGCGCTATGCCATCGGTGTGACCGGTGCGTTAAGCCTGATGTTCAGTATCGTTTTCTATTTGAATGTGCGAGATACACCTAAAGGTTCTACTTACTTCAAGCCTAAGCACATCGGCGCGATGGAAGTGACGTCTAAGGGTGATTTCTTCTTCCTGCTGCTGATGAAAGTCCCTATGTATGCGGCCCTGGCACTTCTTACCTGGAAGCTGTCGCCAGAAGGCGTGAAACTGCTTTCAGAAACCACCGCTCTTA
>JAYNJA010000262.1:492-3111 GCA_038109705.1 Thalassolituus sp.
GCACTGCTGTTTGTCTATGAAGTCAGCCACGTATGGAAAGTCAACAAAGGCATTTTCGAAAAGCCAGTGCCAGAAATGCACCAGTACAAATTCAAGCAGGTTGCTGTGCTGAATGTTCTGTACTTCGCAACATTCGGTTCTGAGCTGGCGGTGGTATCTATGCTGCCTCTGTTCTTCGCTGAAACCTTCACGCTTGATCCTGTGATGGCCGGTATGGTGGCTTCTGCATACGCCTTTATGAATCTGATGTCCCGTCCTGGAGGCGGCTGGATTTCTGACCGCTTCGGCCGTAAATCAACGCTGCTGATTCTGACCGCAGGTCTGGCAGTGGGTTACTTCGCTATGTCTCTGGTTGAAGGCTCATGGCCGCTGTGGCTGGCGGTAGTCGTCGCGATGGCTTGTTCTTTCTTTGTTCAGGCGGGTGAAGGTGCAGTATTTGCTGTAGTTCCACTGATCAAGCGCCGTCTGACTGGCCAGATCGCCGGTATGACAGGTGCATACGGTAACGTTGGTGCTGTAACTTATCTGACTGTACTTTCGTTTGTTGATTATACAACTTTCTTTAAGGTTATAGCAGGTACGGCAGTGTTTGGTTTTGTTGCTCTGCTGTTTATGGAAGAGCCAAAAGGCCATATCGTTGAAGTTAACGAAGATGGTTCCGTAGAGATGATCAGCGTTAGCTGAAATCTCACAAACCAATAAAAAAGTGGCTACGGCCACTTTTTTTGTGCACAGTGAAAACCGAACGTTCAGGAACTCAGCATGGCCGAAAAACTTGACTTAACCTTTGGTGGGCACAGCAGCGCGGGGATCAAATCAGAAAATCAGGATGCCTTTGCTGTATGGCAGCCGACGTCTTCGATTGCGGCTTATAAAGGCGTGGGTTGTTGTCTCGCAGACGGGGTGAGTTGTAGCGAAAATGCTCAGCAAGCCAGTGTCACTGCTGTGACGCACTTTCTGAATGATTATTACAGTACCCCCGATTCCTGGGATGTAAAAACCGCAGCGGGCAAAGTGCTGAGTTCATTGAACTCCTGGCTATATCATCAGGGACAGCAGGCGACAGCCAAACATAATTCATTGGTTACAACTTTTTCTGCGGTTGTATTCAAATCCCGTAGTATGCATTTGTTCCATGTTGGCGACAGCCGTGTTTATCGTCTGCGAGCAGGCGAATTTGAATGCCTTACCCGGGATCATACACATCGAATGGGTAAGAATGAGTATCTCAGTCGTGCTCTGGGGATGGATGTCCGTGTTGAAATGGATTACTTCATGGATGAACTGATGCCGGGGGATGTGCTGTTACTCACATCCGATGGCGTACACGGATTTCTGCAGGATAAACTGCTTAAGGATGCGTTATCGGATATCGCTGATGAGCCAGTTAATCAACACGAGATGGAGAAGAAAGCGGCGGCATTAGTGAGCCAGGCGCTTGAGAATCAGTCCACTGATAACCTTACTGCATTACTTATACGGGTTAACGATATTCCCAAACCGGATATCGAAGAAGCGCATCGCGAACTAACTTCCAGAGTCATACCTCCTGTCTTACAGCCAGGTGATAAGATCGACCATTACGAAGTGGAAAAAGTTATTTTTTCAGGCACCCGTAGTCACCTGTATCGCGTGCTTAACCATCGCGATCAGAAACGTTACGCATTAAAAGCACCATCACTGAATTTTGAAGAAGATCTCGTGTACCTTGAAGGTTTTGTCCGTGAGCAGTGGATCGGGAACCGTGTCGCTCATCCAAATGTGATGCGTGTTGAGCCCCCGTTGCAGGGCGGCCGTTTTATGTATCACGTGTGTGAGTTAATTGAAGGTCAGTCATTACGGCAATGGATTGATGATAACCCTCAGCCTGAACTGGAGGTAGTCCGGGAAATTATAGAGCAGGTTATTCATGGCTTGCGGGCAATGCAGCGCATGGGCATGGTTCACCGGGATATGAAGCCCGAAAACGTTATGATTACGCGCAAAGGTCAGATAAAAATCATTGATTTCGGAACGGTGTCTGTCCGGGGCCTGGCTGAGGTTGTGTCGGCAGTTGAAGAGGACGTTCCTCAGGGGACGGTTAACTATATTGCTCCGGAGTATGTCATTGATAAAGTTGCCGATAGCCGCAGTGATTTATTCTCAGTATCTGTGATGGTTTATGAAATGCTGAGTGGTGCATTGCCATTCAGAATGGAGAAGGTCTATCGGCGTGGGGCGAAGTCTGCATCTGAATGGAAGTATTCAGCATTATCAGAGCATCGACCAGATATTCCTAAGTGGGTGGATCTGGCGATAGAAAAAGGCTGTGCGCCGGCTATCACTGATCGTTATGAAGCTTTCTCTGAATTTTGGGCTGACCTTAACAAGCCTAATACGTCGTTGCTGAGAAAATATCAGGAGCGTCCACTTCTATCCCGTGCGGGGAAAGATTTCTGGAAGGGGGCGAGTGCAATACTGTTGGTTATTGCAATAGCAGAAGCCGCATTTATCTTCAGTCGAATAATCTGATTATAGTGCTGTCTGATTCTTATCAGGCAGCATCACCGCAGTAGGCCTGACCAAACAATAGCATGTCACGGATATCTGCAACGTTTACCCCGCTTTGCATCAGATCGT
>JAYNJA010000262.1:3143-4123 GCA_038109705.1 Thalassolituus sp.
AAGCTATCGGTAACGTCGCCTACGCATAATGCACCAATAATATGGTCGTTATCCAAAATCACTTTTTTATATACACCCGCCTCACGATCTTCAAGGCTCAGTACTTCGCAACCTTCTGGCGCGTTGAACTCACCTATACTGTGAATATCGAGACCCGATACTTTGAGTTTCGTAAGGTGACTACGTTCAATGTATCTCGGTGCGTCGGTGATGTTCAGTAGCTGATTAACAATGACGGCTGCCTGATCCCAGATCGGTGCAACCAGTCCATACGTCAAACCCGAAAATTCGCAGCATTCGCCGAGAGAGTACACGCCATTTTCAGAAGTCTGCATCATGTCGTTAACACAGATACCACGGTTGCAGTCAAAGCCCGCCGCTTCGGCAAGTTCTTTGTTTGGGGTAATGCCTGTTGCAAAAATAACCAGATCAGTTGCGATCGTTTTATCAATACCGCCTTCATTGAAGGTAATGGACTCTATTTCGGAACCATTGCTATTGATACTCACCGGATT
The DNA here is from genome assembly GCA_038109705.1 of Thalassolituus sp. Lineage (GTDB taxonomy): Bacteria > Pseudomonadota > Gammaproteobacteria > Pseudomonadales > Oceanobacteraceae > Thalassolituus. The sequence goes on from JAYNJA010000262.1 coordinate 3,659, forward strand.
TACGCCGGTTTTGATATCAATGTGGCGAGCGTTGAGAGCATCTTCCAGAAGCGCGGAAGCGGTCGCATCGAGCTGTCGATTCATCAGTACCGGGTTCCGGTGCATGAGGGTGACATTGATGCCTCGAAGTTTCAGGCCAACTGCAGCCTCAACACCCAGAAGACCTGCGCCGATAACCGTGGCGTGTTTGATAGTACTGAGCTTTTCTTCCATCACATCGATATCTGTCATCGTGCGGAAACCGATGACATCAGGGTGCTCTGCACCAGGAACCGAAGGGATGAATGAACGACTGCCAGTGGCAAAGATCAGATCATCGTAGCCGTGGCTGAACCCGGAAGCAGTAAGAACAGTTTTGTTGTCTTTATCAATACTGACTACTGCATCGCCCAGACGAACAGAGATTTTACGCTCGTCATACCATTCATTTGTGTGTGGGGTGATAGCTTGTAGTGTCGTTTCCTG
>JAYNJA010000263.1:0-2583 GCA_038109705.1 Thalassolituus sp.
CAGAGCACCAACGGCGTGCTCGAAATCACCAGAAATAGAGGATACGGCGTCGGTAATGTTACCCAGCCAGTTCATTTCATCGGCGCTGTGCTCGCTGCTCTGAGCCATCGCTTTCAGCTGGTGGTCAACGGTGTCGGAGACCTGAAGCACACTGTCTTCAATTTTTCCTGCGGCTTCTTCAATCTGCATCGACAGGTTTCTTACTTCATCAGCGACGACAGCAAAACCCCGGCCTGCTTCACCCGCTCTGGCAGCCTCAATGGCGGCGTTAAGCGCCAGAAGGTTCGTTTGTTTGGTGACGTCACGGATCAGACCGATCAAGGGCTTGAAGCTTTCTACCTGTGACACAACATCGCGGATTGCCTGCTCTTCGCGAGCCCGTTGTTCTTCATGAATTTCACGGTAGCGGGTCATTTCATGCAGCAGTTTCTGGCTACGTGAAATAATGTCATGGGCATTGTCACTGATGGAATCGGCTTCACTTTTGCCCTCATCCAGCGCATGGAGAAAGCTTTGCGAGCGTTCATTGATCGCCAGTAGCCGCGTCATGATCTGAGTTGCTGCGCTCTCTGTCAGTTCATTGGTTTTGTCCAGATGCGCATTAAACAGAGCGGCAGCAGGGCTGAAACTTAATAATACTTCCCGCAGGTCTGCCAGCATCTGCTTCTCTGCAGCGGACATGACCATAACGGGTTCAGCCTCATCAAATTTGCTCTGCTTAGAGGGGGCTTCATCTCCTGTAGCATAGGCAACAAACCATTTAACCCAAAGGCGGTTAAAGTGGACCATTGAAAACAGCACAAATGCCAGAAATGCAGCGCTACCGACGTGGCTGGCCTCATGCATGTTATGCATGAAAAATTCGATGTAATTGAACCCAGCCAATAGAATCAGGAAGAGTGCGCTTGGCAATATCATGTTGGCTATCAGCGCATAGCGGTTTCGTTTTATCCGCAGTTCCTGAAGGTCTGTATCACGTTTCATTATCACCTCCCCAGCCTCAGGCGCCCGGTAAAACCTGTTTTATGATTTTAATCAGATCGGATGCCGGCACTGGCTTTACCAACCAACCCGTTGCACCAAGGCGCTTTGCCTGATCCCTCTTGGAGGATTCACTTTCGGTGGTCAGGGTCAGAATGGGAGTAAAGCGGAATTTTGACATGGCACGCAGCGCCTGGATCAGCTCCATGCCGCCCATGCGTGGCATGTTCATGTCAGTAATAATCAGGTCAGGTGTCATTGTGTTCAGGCGATCAAGTGCCTGCACACCATCGGAAGCGGTCTCCACTTTGAAACCATGCATTTCCAGCGATGCCTTAACACTCATGATCATAGTGGCAGAATCATCGACGACGAAAATGGTCTTGCTCATCGGCGTGCTCCCTCTCGGTTAAGTAGAGACTCCAGCCATTGACGGAACCTTGGGTCACCGGGCCATTCAGTTACCTGATTACCGGCACAGGCCAGGGTCTGTAATACGGCCATATGCATATGTTCACAGCCAGCCATACTGATGCTGGCGTCAGGATGATCTGTTAACCACTCCTGTAGGCCGTCTACTTCCTGGATGGTCACAATACCGGTTAATGCGGCCTCTTTATCAGTGTAGTCTATGGCCATCAGAGTACCTCCTTAAGATTAAGAACCATCAGTACTGAACCGTCGCCGATCAATGCGGCGCCTGAATAGGCCTGGATACCAGACAGAACACCCGTCATCGGCTTCTGGATAATGTCGACGGAGCCTCGGAAATCATCGACGATAATACCCACGACATCGGCGCCAACACGGGCCACGAGAACCGCGTGTTCATCTTCTTCATTCAGCAGTTGTGGCTGGCCTAGCGCCAGCATCTGATTCAGCGATTTCAGAGGCACGATGCGGTCTCTCAGTACCGTGGTCTGAACATGCTTCACGGTATAGATTTCAGAGCGTGGTACACGGACTGTTTCCAGTACCTGATCCATCGGTATGCCCATCAGCTGATGATCTGATTCAACGATCATGACGCGGGTAACCGCGATAGACATCGGCAGTGAGATACGGATGCGGGTGCCTTTGCCGACTTCGCTGTCTAAGGTCATGGTACCGTTTACTTTTTCAACGGCACTGCGCACGGCATCCATACCCACACCCCGGCCGGACAGGTCCGAGATGGCTTCGGCGGTTGAGAACCCCGGTAACAACACCAGATTGAGCGCTTCACGTTCAGTCAGGCGTTGGCGTGTGGCCTCATCGATAAGACCTTTCTCAAAGGCTTTCTGCCGGACGACTTCGGCATCAATGCCTTTACCGTCATCATGAATTTCAATCATGACCCGATCGGCTTCCTGTGATGCACGGATAGACAAAGTACCGGTTGAACCTTTACCCGCCTTACAGCGTACTTCTGGTAATTCAATTCCATGATCCAGACTGTTACGTACGATGTGGATCAGAGGCTCTGCCAGAGATTCGATAATATTCTTGTCGGCCTCGGTATCTTCCCCTTCGATAATGAGCTGAACTTCTTTATTCAGACGACGGGATATATCGCGCACCAGACGTGGGAAACGCATAGAAATGAAGGAGAAAGGCATCATA
>JAYNJA010000263.1:2593-4115 GCA_038109705.1 Thalassolituus sp.
ATACGGATCTGCATGATGGAGTCCTGCATTTCTTCGGCAATACGGTTAACGACGGCGTATTGCTCTTTAATTTCTCTGGCCAGCTCACGCAAACCGTGTTGTTCTTCAGCCCGTTTCGCCAGATAGGGCAGAGCGTTTTTAGCGACAGTCATTTCGCCAATCAGGTTCATCAGACGATCGATCTTCTCCTGGTCGACTTTTACGCTGCGGGAAACCCCCACCGATTGCGTCGATTTATCTTCAGCCGCAACGGCGCTCTGAAGTTCGTTAATCGCAGGCTCGGCTGCTGCTACTTCAGTCGACGAAATAGTCTCTGAGTCAGCGCTGCCGGTATCTGAAACGCTCTTTTTCGCTTCACTGGAGTCGGTATTTTCCGCTTCGTCTTCAGCCTCGCTGTCTGTCGCCTCTGCAGCACTGGTGTCCGCAGTTTCTTCAGTGTCTTCGTCGGAAACTGTGTCATCTTCTACATGATCTGTATCGTTATCTTCTTCGTTTGAAGAAAGATGAGAGTCGATCCAGTCGATCAGGTCAGTGGTATGGCCACGAAGAGCATCGCCAATAATTGGCTGAAGTTTTTCGATATCCTCATGCAGTTCGAGGTTCTTACAGCAATTCAACAGAACATTAGTTACTGCAGAAATACGACCCGACGCCCATTCATCTTCCGGTGACATCTCCAGAATACGGCGCTGAACTGTCAGAATATGTTCGAGGGTTGCGCGTTCTTCATCACTGATGCCTGATTCGGTATCGCTTTCTTCTGGCTCTTCTGCATCAGGAGTTTCGGTAACATCTCCGGTATTATCTTCAGTACTGTCTGTTTCATTGTCAGATTCAGTTAACGGAGCTGCAGTCTCGTCGTCTGATGCTACGAGCTCAGGGAACTCATAAGCTGTCAGGTATTGATCATTACGCAGTCGCTGAAGAATATGTTGAGCCGCTTTGTGCCGCGACGAGACGCCTTTGTTGGTTTCCGCCGAAATGTATATTAACCAGCGTAATGCTGAGGCGGCGGTCAGCTTTTCATTAAGTAGTTCAAGCGCAGCCTGTGCCGATTCAGCCATTTTCTTGAATTCGCCGTCACCCGCCAAAGCGCACAACTCATCGACAGTTTCAGGTGCCAGGGCATCTTTCTGCTCACTACCCCGGAGCATAAATGCCTGTGCCAGATCGATATCAGTGATGCTGATCTGCTCCGGTGTATAGCGGAAGTGTTCTTCAATTTCTTCAACATCAGCGTTTGAGAATATTTTAAGTTCAGTCACACACTGATAGGGGTCCAGCTCGGCAATTCTGGCATCAGAAAAATCCATACTCAGATGGCCGCATAACAAGCCGGGTGTTACACGAGCAATGTGTAGCGGATCATCACCCTGAAAAAAGCAATCAGCGACGGGTTTGTAGGTCACGCACTTAAGATCATCGGTGGCGGCAGTTCTTGCCCACAGGCACATCAGCTCGGTATCGCTGAGCTCAGCTAATCGTTCACTCAAAGGGAGCAGAATATCTGCCGCCTTCGGGC
>JAYNJA010000264.1:0-4102 GCA_038109705.1 Thalassolituus sp.
GGCCCAAACAGAGCAAACCTGACAAACGTCACGATTTGACCCCCAAAAGGCAGGGAGCGCTACATTAGTCACATATCTATTTGCATTTCATGACAAAGGGACTATTGTGCTGGCCCGTTGCCTAACCACTACAGGAAGACCGTTATGCCAACGACGATATCTAACGCATTTGTTACTAATTTCTTAGGTAATGCGCCCGTCTGGTACAAAAAGACAATCCTAGGATTCCTCCTTGCCAACATAGTTCTGGTGTACACCGCAGGGCCTGCAATCACCGGCTGGCTGTTAATTATTGAGTTCATTTTCACTCTTGCGATGGCGCTCAAGTGTTACCCACTGCAACCCGGCGGCCTGCTCGCCATCGAAGCGGTACTCCTCGGGCTTGTAACCCCAGAAGTGATCTACCACGAAGCTATCACCAACTTCCCGGTCATATTGCCACTTATGTTTATGGTGGCAGGTATCTTCTTTATGAAGGACCTGCTCCTGTTTCTTTTCACCAAGATCCTGCTTGGCGTGCGCTCAAAGACTATGCTCGCACTGCTGTTCTCTATCGTATCGGCGTTTCTGTCGGCATTCCTTGATGCACTGACTGTAACAGCAGTTCTGATCAGTGTTGGTGTCGGCTTCTACAGCGTGTACCACCATGTAGCCAGTGACAAAGCCTTCAACACCGGCCACGACCACAGCAATGACGCCGATTTAAAAGCTCATCATAGAGAAGATCTCGAGAACTTCCGTGCGTTCCTTCGCAGTCTGCTCATGCACGGTGCTGTTGGTACTGCACTCGGCGGCGTCTGCACCTTAGTAGGCGAGCCGCAGAACCTGCTTATCGCCAAAGTGGCCGGCTGGGAATTCATCGAATTCTTTACTCAGATGGCACCTGTCAGCATGCCTGTTCTGGCAGCAGGCCTGCTGACCTGTGCACTACTGGAAAAAACCAAAGCCTTCGATTATGGCGCAACACTGCCGGATGAAGTTCGCCAGATCCTGCGCGATTTTAATGAAAATGAAAACAAAGGAATGACGGCAAAGCGTAAAGCACAGCTTTGGGTTCAGGGTGCTGTAGCCATCTTTCTGATTATCGGCCTGGCACTGCACCTGGCAGAAGTCGGCCTGATCGGTCTGGCCGTTATCGTTTTCCTGACAGCCTTCAATGGTATTACCGAAGAACATCAGATAGGTAAAGCCTTCGAAGAAGCCCTGCCATTCACTGCTCTTCTCGTCGTATTTTTCGCGATCGTTGGTGTGATCCACACTCAACACCTGTTCACACCCATCATCGACTGGATTCTGAATACAGATAACGTTTCACCGGAGAATCAGCCTGGTGTGTTCTTCCTGGCCAATGGCATCCTGTCTATGATCTCTGACAACGTGTTTGTTGCGACGGTCTATATCTCTGAAGTGAAGGCCGCCCTGACGTCTGGTGCAATCAGCCGCGAACAGTTTGACCTGCTTGCTACAGCGATCAACACAGGTACCAACCTGCCAAGCGTTGCGACACCAAACGGACAGGCGGCGTTCCTGTTCCTGTTAACCTCTGCGATCGCTCCGCTGATCCGCCTGTCGTACGGAAAAATGGTCATCATGGCTCTGCCGTATACCATCGTTATGACTACTGTAGGTTACTTCGCCGTAACGCATTGGCTGTAAAACTACATTGCAAACCTCAGCCCGCCGGGCTGAGGTTTACTGGCAACAAAAAGGCGCTCACTGAGCGCCTTTTCTATTTTTAGATATACATGATCACGACTGACGCCAGAGTGCCCCTTCACTTTTCTTATCGATCATATCCAAAATCGCCTCATGGGATTTAAGTTCCTCGTCTGAAGCACGGATAACTCGCAACGCGGCTGCATCAACCATCACATCACCGAGGTCCAGATCCACGACCTGATTCGAATCACCGTCCTCAACGGCCAGCGCCAGGTCTGTCTGCCCACCGGTCATCATCAGATAGACATCGGCCAGAATTTCAGCATCCAACAATGCCCCGTGCAGCTCACGATGGCTATTATCGATGCCATAACGCTTACAGAGAGCATCCAGGCTCGCCCGGGCGCCAGGGTGCATCTGGCGAGCCATTGCCAGGGTATCCAGAATTCCGCAGAACTCTCGTGTCGGCGACATATTCAGACGCTTAAACTCGGCATCCATCATGCCGACGTCAAACGCCGCATTGTGAATCACCAGCTCCGCACCAGCGATAAAATTACGGAAGTCATCAGCGACCTGCGAGAAGACCGGCGCACCCTGTTCAATCAGCCATTGATTACTGATTCCGTGGACCTCTTCCGCTTCTGCATCAATCTCACGCTCAGGGTTGATGTACACATGGTAATGTCGGCCCGTAAGCTTACGCTTAATCACCTCAACGCAGCCGATCTCGATAATCCGGTGCCCTTCACCAATACCCGTGGTTTCAGTATCCAGTACGATCTGTCTCACCCACCAAACTCCTCTGCACCACGATTCGCCAATTGATCAGCCCGCTCATTGCCTTCGTGACCGGCATGACCTTTTACCCAGCGCCACTCAACCTTATGACGCCCGCACTCTTTATCCAGCGCCTGCCACAGATCCTGATTCTTCACCGGTTGTTTCGCTGCGGTTTTCCAGCCGTTGCGTTTCCAGCCAGCGAGCCAGCTGTTAATTCCCTGCTTAACGTACTGAGAGTCGGTCGTCAGTACTACCTCACAAGGCCGCGTCAGAGCTTTAAGACCTTCAATGGCGGCCATCAGCTCCATGCGGTTATTTGTTGTCCCGGCTTCGCCACCGAACAATTCTTTCTCATTTTTACCGTAGCGTAACAGCGCACCCCAGCCACCAGGACCAGGATTTCCCTTACAGGCGCCATCAGTGTATAGCTCAACTTTCATTCAATACTTTTTCCGTATTTCTTATCAGGTGGCCGGTTTCCCGCACCGCCGGTATTGCGAAGCCAACGTTTGCTTCACGACGAATTCTTCGCCCGGCGCGTATCGTTGTCATACCAGCCACCGTCTTTCGGGCAACCATAATATATACGTTTCCGGGGACCCAGCGATTTCCGGCAAGCACTCTGTCGACCCGCCTGCTGACTGCTTCGGAGCCGATTTTTACGGGCCAGATATGCGCCGCCGTCGACGTATCTTCAACGCGAAAATCCAACAGGGTAAGCCAGTCTGCCAGGCGGGCTGCCCCAACTGGATTCGACACCCAAGGCAACTCGGTTGACATTGTACGCAACCAGCGCGCCCCTCCCCAGAGGCTGTTGGGATTAAATCCTACAATCACAATATATCCGCCACTGACCAGACTACGGGTGGCCTCACGGATAAGTTGATGCGGGCGGTTTGACATATCCAAAGCATGCTGAAGCACAACAACATCAATCGATTCATCTGCAAACGGCCAGTGACTGTCCTGGATGCGAGCAGCAACATCGACCAGACCTTTCTGCCACGGCATACCAACCCGGAAGGTGTGCTGTGTGCGTGTACCAGTAAGAAACTTAGGATCGTTATCTGTACCAGCGTAAAGCATGTGCCGCCCCCTGAGATGCGAAAGACGCTCAGAGATCCAGCTTCCTTCCAGGGCCATCAGTCTCTGAGTATCGTTACGATCGAGCCAGCGCTGCTGAGTCTGAACTTTAATGCGATGTCCGTGTTTCATGTGACGCTATTCACCTTGCGGGCATGAATTATGCTGATATCCTGATACCCTGAGTAGATGAGTAACCAGACTGTTGTTATATGAAGTTGTTACAAGTATGCCTGCTGATACTGCCCCTGTCAGCGTGCAGCACATTATCACCACAAAATTCCATCCCGGGCACGCCACTCGCTGATGATCAATCAGCCATTATGCCGGGCGACGAAATACCAGTACCCGGCTCGACGACAGATCCCAACCCTGAGGAAGAACTGACGCCTCCACCGCCGGCCACAGCCTGGGACCGGGTCGTAAAGAACTTCTCACTCGATAGCGAAACCATGCATCCTCGCGTGAAACGCCATATGGACTGGTATATCCGCCACCCCCGTCACCTTGAAAAGGTATCTGAACGAGCGCAGCGCTATCTGCACTACATCGCAGCAGAAGTGGAGCGACGTGGCAT
>JAYNJA010000265.1:0-4038 GCA_038109705.1 Thalassolituus sp.
GCGATACCTTAAGGCCCCTAGAGAGCCAGATCAACCAGCTTACCGGTATGATTGAGCGCGGGAGAGCGAGTAAACGCTTTCCGCAGGGATTAGAAGACGAATATAAAGCGTATCGCCTGAGTCAGTTTTTCACTCTGGATCTGAGAATCATCATGTCCGGCCTGTTGGTGTTTGTGGTCTTTGGCTGGGCGGACTTCTATTTTGGCGGGCATCATTCCGTCACACTCTTCAGCGTGCGTCTGCTGATTGCGGTTATGTTGTTAATGGCCGTGTTCTGGATTCCACGTAGTTTTCTTGCTCAATACGCCATTCAGGCACTCGTCCTCGGTGTGTATCTATGTTTTGCGTCGGTGATATGGAATATCGCAGTAGTCGATCTGCCTATGGCGTATTTTTATCATCTCGGGATGATCCCCATGCAGGTGTTTGCTTTACTGGGCCTGCGCAGTAATTACCGTGCGATGCTGACCTGTTCGGTTGCTATGCTCCTGACCTATGCTGGCTTTATCAGCCTCATGGGACCACCAGACCAGCCGAGTGAGATAGATAAACTGGCTGCTGCAATGGCTCCCTTTTATCTGCTCTTCTGGGCCATTCTTATCGTGATGGCTTCATATCTGTCGTACATCATTGAGGCTGGCGCACGGACCGATTACATCAAAAATCGTCTGCTGGCGCTGGAGGCAGATCGCCTTCAGTATCTGGGTCGTCGTTTGCAGCAACTGTCGACCACTGACAGCCTGACGGGTATTGCCAACCGTCGTTATGTAGAAGATCAGCTGGTCGATGAATGGCGTCGGTGTGCGCGCAGCGCTTTGCCGTTGGCGGTGATGATGATCGATGTCGATTTCTTCAAAAAGTACAACGACAACTATGGGCATCAGCAGGGGGACTCCTGTCTGCGCGCGATTGCAACCAAGATGGCGGGCTTCTGCCGTCGCCCAGGGGACGTTTGTGCCCGCTATGGTGGTGAAGAATTTGTGATTGTCTTGCCTGAAACTACGCAGGAGCGTGCCTGCGAGCTGGCTGATGATGTTTGTAAGGCGATTGCCGCCATGCAGTTGCCGCATCTGGAGTCGCCGCATAAGGTTGCAACGGTCAGTATTGGTGTCGCCGCTCAGGTACCCGGTGCAGGGCGAGATTACGAACGTTTACTGCGCGATGCAGACGTTGCCTTATACGATGCAAAAGAGCGTGGCCGTAATCAGGTGGTGTGTTTCGATCCTGCTTCAGAGGCTTCAGTCCAGTAAGCAGATTCAGGCTATCTGAATACGAAAAAGGCGTGGTTATGCCCACGCCTTTTATATGTCCGCCTGAGGCTCAACTTTTTTGCTTCAGTTCTTTTGCTTCAGTTCTTTTGCTTCAGTTCTTCGAGCATGGCGTCCTTGTCTTCCCATAGCTTCTGAACCCACTGCTGGAAGTGCAGGCGGTAGGCTTCGTCGGTTTCGTAATCTCCACCTAACAGTTCTGCAGGGATTGGCTTCTCTTCAACAACCACAGTACAGCGCGGCATCTTGCCCTGCATAAAGTCCCAGAAACTCGGAACTGAATCCGGGTAGTGGATGGTGACATCGAGAATGGACTGGAACTGCTCGCCCATTGCACTCATGGCAAAGGCCATACCACCGGCTTTGGGTTTCAGCAGGTGACGGAAAGGCGAGTTAGTTTCAGCGTGCTTGGCCGGAGTGTGACGGGTGCCTTCAAGGAAGTTCATGACGCTCGTCGGCATGTCTTTGAATTTTTCACAGGCGGCACGGGTCGTTTCCAGGTCCTTACCTTTCATTTCCGGATGTTTTTCCAGATAGGATTTGCTGTAGCGCTTCATAAATGGGAAGTCGAGGGCCCACCAGGCGGCTCCCATAATCGGCACTTTGATTAATTCCTGTTTGAGGAAGAACTTCAGCAGAGGAATACGACCATTCAGCGTGTGCTGCAGCACCAGAATATCCACCCAGCTCTGATGATTGCTCAGTACAAAGTACCAGCCTTTACGGTTCAGTGAGTCAGGGCGCTCAATAGTCCAGTTCATTTTCTGGGTGAGCATCATCCAGCCCGAATTACAGCTGATCCAAGCATTGGCAATGGCAGCCAGAATGCTGGTAAGTACCTTACGCACAGGGGCTATCGGAATGATGACCTTGAGGAAGGTCAGCGGAAACAGCAGTGTCGCCCAGAACAGGGTGTTAATCAGGAGTAACAGGCTGGCAATGATGCCGGTAACAATCGGTGGCATTGAGTAATACCTTATTTCTGATTTTGAGACTGAATCGCCGTCAGGGCGATGGTGTAAACAATATCTTCGACCAGAGCACCGCGTGACAGGTCGTTCACAGGCTTGGCCAGGCCCTGCAGCATAGGACCAATGCTGATGACATTCGCGCTGCGCTGTACGGCTTTATAGGTCGTGTTACCGGTATTCAGATCCGGGAACACAAGCACTGTTGCCTGGCCTGCAACCGGGCTGTCAGGCGCTTTACTGCGCGCGACACTGGCTGTGATGGCGGCATCATATTGTAAAGGCCCATCGACTACCAGATCAGGTCGGCGCTCACGCACAATGGCGGTGGCGGCCCGCACCTTTTCAACGTCGGCTCCGGAGCCGGATTCGCCGGTGGAATAACTGAGCATGGCAATACGGGCCGGGATTTCCATCATCTTCGCGGAGTCAGCACTCTGAATCGCAATATCGGCCAGTTCTTCCGGGTTCGGGTCTGGGTTTACTGCACAGTCACCGTACACCAGTACCTGATCCGGCAGGCCCATAAAGAGCACTGAGGACACCAGTCGCGCTTCTTTGGCTGTCTTGATCAGCTGCAGAGCAGGGCGGATGGTGTTTGCCGTGGTGTGAATCGCACCGGACACCAGGCCATCAACTTCATCCTGTGCCAGCATCATAGTGCCCAGCACCACGTTGTCTTCCAGCTGAGCCAGTGCCATAGGCTCGGTCAGGTTCTTGTGTTTACGCAACTCAACCATGCCGTCGACGTAATTTTCGCGCACATCTTCAGGGTTCATGATGGTCAGATCATCCGGTAGTTCGATCTCCTGCGCGCGGGCTACCTGACGGATGGTGTCTTCGTTCCCGAGAAGAATGCAGTCGGCGATGCCACGGGATTGGCAGATAGCTGCAGCCTGAACGGTGCGGGGTTCTTCGCCCTCGGGCAATACAATGCGGCGCTTATCAGCCCGTGCCTTGGCCACCAGTTGATGGCGGAAAGCAGCCGGGCTGAGACGAGGAGTATGGGGCGAGCCGATACGTTCGAGCAGGATTTCTGTATTCAGGTGTTGAGCCACTGTATTCATAATCCGCCGTGCACGTTCGATATCATCCATGGGCACGTGTGTGTCCATGTGAGTCAGCGCACGAGCCGTACCGTAGCTGTCGCCAGGCACGCTGAGAACAGGCAGCCCTGTTTGCCATGCGCGTTCGCACAGGGCTTGCATTGCGTCACTTGGGGTATAGCCGCTGGTCAGCAACAGACCTGCCAGCGGGGTGCCATTCACGGCAGCCATAGCGCTGGCAACGATAATATCGTCACGGTCACCAGGGGTGACGACCAGAGTGCCAGGGCGCAGATGATCAATCATGTTGGTCAGGGTGCGCGCGCAAAGGGTGATACGTGAAACGCGGCGGCCGTTGAGGTCGCCTTCGTTGATAACTTCTGCATTCAGAGCACGGGCAATATCCAATGTCCGGGGGCTGAGCAGATCTGCCTGCCACGGAATAACGCCAATAACAGGACAGTTATCGATTTTGATGGTTTCGCATTCACTCGCAGCACAGCCCGCCGGAGGTAACTGAGCGGGCGCTTCTTCTGATGTCGGCAGCGCACCGCGCAGATCCGGGGCACCGGCTTTATTGATAATGCAGCCCATCAGACTGGCTTTCGCTCCACCGAAAAGACCGACCTGAATTTTAAGATCCGACTGAATTTCATGAGTGCTTTTGTTTTCGGCTGTGGCGACCAGCAGCACATCGGCATTCAAGGCCTTCGCTATTTCAGCGTTCAGCTTTGCGGTGTAAGGCTCGCTCCGGTC
>JAYNJA010000266.1:0-4024 GCA_038109705.1 Thalassolituus sp.
GTCGAAGTTGATGCCACGGGTTTCAAGAAGATCCGCGGCGACGACGCGCACCCGATGTCACAAGGTTATATCTGTCAGAAAGCCGCACGGTTGGAGTACTACCAGAACAACGCCGACCGTCTGAGCCAGCCGTTAAAGCGCAGAGAAGATGGCACTTTTGAAGAAATTTCATGGGATCAGGCGATCAACGAAATTGCCGCAAAGATGACCTCTATCCGTGACACGCACGGTGGCGAAGCTTTCGCGACCTGCGGGGGTGGCGGGCAGGGCAATCACCTGGGTGGTGGCTATCTCGGGCAGATGCGAGCGGCCATGAAAAGCTACTTCAATTACAACTCGCTGGGACAGGAGAAGACCGGAGATTTCTGGTTGAATGGCCGCCTGTTCGGTAGTCAGACCTGTCATATTACCGAAGATATCGAGCACTCTGATTTTGTAATTTTTCTGGGCTGCAATCCGTTTCAGGCCCATGGTATTCCTAACGCCCGTCACACTCTGAAGGAAATCAGCAAAGATCCAGCGCGGACTATGGTGGTGATTGATCCGCGTCGTACTGAAACCGCGAAAATGGCAGACATCCATCTGCAACTGAAGCCTGGTACCGATGCCTATCTGCTCAGTGCCATTCTGGCGATCATCGTCAAGGAAGGCCTTCAGGCGAAAGAATTTCTGGCAGAGCACTGTACCGGTTTCGCCAGTGTGGAGCGGTATCTGAAGTCGGTGCCTGTCGAAGAATTTATCCGTCGTGCCGATGTGAATGCCAATGATGTGTATGCAGTCGCCCGCGGGTTGGCGACGGCAAACTCCGGTTGTGTGCGCGCTGATTTGGGTATTCAGCATTCGATCCGCACCACATTGAATGGCTACTTCGAGAAGCTGCTCTATCTGGTCACCGGACAGTTCGGTAAACGCGGAGGCAACAATCTGCACACCACGATTATTCCGATTCTTACCGATACTGATGAGCGCAACCCCAAGTATCGCCGCAGTGTCTATCACAAGATGTTTGCAGTCTCGGGCATTCTGCCGCCGAACATTCTCGCGGATGAAATTCTGCTGGCGGGAGAGAAAAGAATCCGCTCCATTTTTGTCGACAGCTGTAACCCGATTAACACCTGGGCTGACAGTGACCGCATGACGGAAGCGTTTAAGTCACTGGAACTGCTGGTGGTGACGGATGTTGCGTTAACCGAAACAGCCCGCCTTGCACACTACGTTCTGCCAGCGGCGTCGCAGTTCGAAAAGTGGGAGTTCACTGGATTCAACCTTGAGTTCCCGGTGAATGGCTTTCACCTGCGTCACCCATTATTTCCGGCGCACGGAAACACGCTCCCGGAGCCTGAAATCTACACCCGCATACTCGAAGCCATGGGCAAAATCCCTAAAGACTTCCCGGTGATGAAAGCCATCGCTGAACATGAGCCACAGCAGACTTTTCACCTGGGGTTCCTGATCTCGCTGGCGGCGAAGTTAATGACTGACAAGAAGCTGCAGCCATACGCGGCGTCTATTCTCTATCGCACGTTAGGTTCTGCATTGCCGGACGATGGGGCGGCCGCTGCCATTATGTTACCGCTGTCGATCGTAACTTCGATGCGCTACCACGACGGAGTAAAGCGTGCCGGCTTTAAGGGGAATCGTTTTACTTCCGGTGTGCGTCTGTTCCGGGCGATTCTGCGTGAGCGCTCAGGACTGGTGTATATCCGTCAGAATTACGATGACGTCTGGTCACTGGTGGCCAATAAAGATCAGAAAATCCACCTGCGCAGTCCCGAAATGCTCGATGAAGCGCGGGCGCTGCTGAACGATCCGGTGGAGCATGACAAGCCGTTCACGTTAATTGCTGGTGAACGTCGCGCCTATAACGCCAACCAGATTTTCCGCGATCCGCAATGGCGCAAAATAGATAAAACCGGTGCTATGCGCATTCATCCTGACGATGCTGAAGATCTCGGGCTGGTGGCTGGCGATCAACTGATCTGCGACTCGGGTTACGCCAGTATCAGGGTCGACATCATGATTGATGACACCATGCGTCGCAGCGTAGTGTCACTGCCTCACGGCTATGCCATTACCTACAACAATGGCGAGCAGGTCGGCCCGGCATTAAACCGGCTGATGCCATCGACCCATTGCGATCCGTTCTCGCGCACGCCGTCGCACAAGTATACGCCGGTGTCCTTGGCGAAAGCCTGACAGGTATTGAACTGCAGGTATAAGAAAAGCCCCGTCAGTCTGCACTGACGGGGCTTTTTATGCGCTAGCTAAAGCAGGTCTTATGCAGACGCTTCAACGATACGCTTCATGTCAGTCATGTAGCCACGCAGCTCAGCGCCAACCCACTCAACTGGGTGGTTACGGATAGCTTCGTTAACTTCGATCAGACGAGCGTTGTCCACAGAGTTAGACTTCAGGTTCAGGCCTTTACCGATCACGTCAGTGCTGATGTGTGGCATGAACTTCTCGCGCAGCAGAGGTACTGCAGCGTGAGAGAACAGGTAGTTACCGTATTCAGCAGTGTCAGAGATAACAACGTTCATCTCGTACAGCTTACGACGTGCAATAGTGTTCGCGATCAGTGGAGTTTCGTGCAGAGACTCGTAGTAAGCAGACTCTTCAACGATACCGCTTTCAACCATAGATTCGAACGCCAGCTCAACACCAGCTTTGATCATAGCAACCAGCATGATGCCGTGGTCGAAGTATTCCTGCTCGTCGATCTGAACGTCAGACGCTGGTGCTTTTTCGAAGCCAGTTTCTGCAGTTTCTTCACGCCATTTCAGCAGGTTCGCATCGTCGTTTGCCCAGTCAGCCATCATAGTGGAAGAGAATTCGCCTTCCATGATGTCAGCCTGGTGCTTGCGGAACAGAGGACGCATCAGTTCTTTCAGTTCTTCAGCCATGTCAAACGCAACGATTTTCGCTGGGTTAGACAGACGGTCCATCATGTTAGTGATGCCGCCGTACTTCAGAGCTTCAGTCACAGTTTCCCAACCGTACTGGATCAGCTTAGCTGCGTAGCCTTCGTCGATACCGTCTTCAACCATTTTCTCGAAGCCCAGGATCGCACCAGTCTGCAGCATACCGCACAGAATGGTCTGCTCGCCCATCAGGTCAGACTTAACTTCAGCAACGAAAGAAGATTCCAGACAGCCAGCGCGGTGACCGCCAGTACCAGCCGCCCAAGCTTTAGCGATGTCCCAGCCTTCGCCTTTAGGATCGTTTTCTGGGTGAACAGCGATCAGAGTCGGAACACCGAAACCACGCTTGTATTCTTCACGTACTTCAGAACCTGGGCACTTCGGAGCAACCATAACAACGGTCAGGTCTGGACGAATCTGCATGCCTTCTTCAACGATGTTGAATCCGTGGGAGAAACCCAGGCAAGCATCTTTCTTCATCAGAGGCATAACGGCAGTAACAACTGCAGTGTGCTGCTTGTCTGGAGTCAGGTTGATCAGCAGGTCAGCCTGTGGGATCAGCTCTTCGTAAGTACCAACGGTGAAACCGTTCTCAGTAGCGTTTTTCCATGACTGACGCTTTTCAGCGATGGCTTCAGCACGCAGGGTGTAAGAAACATCCAGACCAGAATCACGCATGTTCATGCCCTGGTTCAGACCCTGAGCACCACAGCCGATGATGACGATTTTCTTACCTTTCAGGAATTCAGCTTCAGAAGCGAATTCAGAACGGTCCATGAAACGGCAACGGCCGAGTTGATCCAGCTTCTGCTGAAGATTCAGAGTGTTAAAGTAGTTCTGACCCATCACAATTCTCCTGTAATGAAAGCTGGCTGCATCACCCTGACTGTGTTGCCGGTTCACTGTGAGTGCTCACTTATTACAATAAGCTCCGCGCTCCCACTGAACCGCCGCCTTGTCAGGCCATCTTCGCCGACGCTTTCGCAGTTAAGTTAAACCACTTGTTTTGCTTTGCTATGCCAAGCTAGTGGTTGATATAAAAATTCGGGGCGAATGATAGGTGATGAGCGCCGTTGCGTAAAATGCTATTATTGCTTGTATAT
>JAYNJA010000267.1:0-4002 GCA_038109705.1 Thalassolituus sp.
CCATTCTTTATGTGTCGGGTGAATTACTCGCGACGTACGCGCCGCAACTGCAGACCAATGGTGCACAGCTGGTGGTCTGGGGCTTCGTAATTTCAACCGTCGTACTATTTCACTCGACTGTCACTATTAATTCGCTCGGTCATATCTGGGGTTGGCGCAGGTACAACACCGACGACCACAGCCGCAATAATGGTTTTCTCGCCTTACTGACCTTAGGAGAGGGCTGGCACAACAACCACCACCGTTGGGCGGTCTCTGCCCGACAAGGCTTCTACTGGTGGGAAATTGATATCAGTTACATGATTTTAAAAGCCATGAGCTGGGTCGGCATTGTCCACAGCCTGAATCCGGTACCCAAACACGTTCTGGCTGAAGGCAAGGTAGCCGATGCGGTGCGAAAAAAAGCAGTATCAGGGAGCAGCAACAATGACGCTCAATGATCCAAAAATACAGGCATTTATTCAGCTCTATAAGGATCTGGGACCAGGCTCCGTTTCACACCAACGTATGTCAGAGGTTTATTGCCAGGACATTATTTTCAGTGATCCTGTCCACTGCATTTCTGGCCTTGAAAGCCTGACCCGTTATTTTTCAGGACTGTATGAAAACATTACACAAATCCGTTTTGAATTTCATAACGCCTTAGGGAACGGCAGTGAAGCCAGCCTGCACTGGACCATGACTTACCGTCACCCCAAATTATACGGTGGCAAGCAGGACATCGCGGTTGAGGGAGTCAGTCTACTGGCCTGGGAAGGCGATCATATCGTCAGCCATCAGGACATTTTTGATGCCGGCAGCCTGTTATACGAGCACCTGCCAGTGATTGGCTGGGTTATCCGCAAACTGAAGGAGCGTATGGCATGAGCATGACAGCAGCACCTGACTTAAATAAACAGATTGTGTGGCTGACCGGAGCTTCATCAGGTATCGGTGAAGCAATCGTCAGCGAACTCGCACCACGCTGTGAGCAACTCTACATCAGTGCCCGTTCCGAAGATAAGCTCAAGCCTCTGGCTGAAAAATTCAGCAACGTCATTGCTCTACCCTGCGACATCACCGACGAGCAGAGCATGAAAGAAGCCGCTGCCATTATCGAAGCCAACGAGGGCCGACTGGATACGCTGATCGCCAACGCAGGCACCTGCGAATACGTCGACGTGAACGATTTTGACACGGCCTTATTCCGCCGGGTATTCGACACCAATGTTATGGGGCTGGTGAATACCACTGCTGCAGCACTTCCACTGCTACAGAAAAGTCAGCGCGGTTATCTCGTCGGTGTCAGCAGCAGCGTTGCTATGCTAGCCATGCCGAGGGCTCAGGCCTACGGCAGCAGTAAAGCCGCCATCACGCACTTTCTCGAAAGTATGAAAGCTGATCTTAAAAGTATGGATATTGATGTATCTGTCGTCAGCCCCGGCTTTGTTAAAACACCACTGACAGACGCTAACGATTTCCCGATGCCGATGCGGATTTCGGCAGAGATAGCCGCCAGCGAGATCATTAATGGGATAGAAAAGCGTCACTGGCATATTCACTTCCCGAAACGATTCACCCTTATTTTGTGGGCGATTGGCCATTTACCCGCATTTCTACGCCACCGAATTACTGCAGCAATGTCACGGACAGAAACCCCTAAGGAGTCCAACTCATGAAGAAACGTATCGCCGTGATTGGCTCAGGAATTTCCGGTCTGACATGCGCCTGGCTGTTAAGGGAAAAGTATGAAGTTTCTCTGTACGAAGAAAACGATTATGCCGGAGGCCACACACAAACAACCGATGTTGAGGTCGGTGGCCGTACCTGGCCAGTAAACACGGGGTTTATTGTATTTAACGACTGGACCTATCCGAACTTCATTCGTCTGATGGAGCTGCTTGGCGTAAAAAGCGAAGACTCAGACATGAGCTTCAGCGTGAAGTCAGAGCGCACTGGGCTGGAGTACAACGGACATACGCTGAATACCCTATTTGCCCAACGCCGAAATATTCTGCGCCCATCGTTCTGGGGCATGGTGCGGGATATTCTGCGCTTCAATAAAGAAACCCGTGCCGAGTTACAGGCCGGAACAGTGAGTGAGACAGAAACTCTGGGCAGCTATCTTAGCCGCAATAACTACGGCGATGCGTTCCGCCATCATTACATCATCCCGATGGGGGCGGCAGTATGGTCTGCCAGTGAAGAAATGATGATGGAATTCCCTGTGTATTTCTTCCTGCGTTTCTTTAATAACCACGGCATGCTGAGTGTTGATGAACGCCCTCAATGGCGGGTGATCTCCAATGGCTCCCGCAGTTACGTCACACGTATTCTCGAAGATCTGCCAGCAGATCAGGTATTTCTGCATACTCCGGTAAAAGCAGTCACGCGTCATCCCGATCACGTATCCGTTACCAGCGCGCGTGGAACTTTTGTTTATGATGAGGTCATCTTTGCCTGTCATAGCGACCAGGCTCTGAAAATGCTGAACGATGCGACCGACAAAGAGCAGGAAATTCTCGGTGCGATTCCGTACAAAATGAACGATGTCGTTCTGCACACCGACGAAACTATTCTTCCGAAGCGAAAGCTCGCCTGGGCTGCATGGAACTACCACATTGGTCAGAAGAATCAGGACTCCGTAGCCGTTACTTACTACATGAACCGACTGCAGAACTTTGATGATGCACCGGTACAGTTCTGTGTCACGCTGAATAAAACCGATGCAATTGATCCTGAAAAGATCATCCGCCAGTTTAATTACGCCCACCCGGTATTCACCCTTGAAGGCATGGCAGCGCAGCGCCGCCACCATGAAATCAGCGGGCACAACCATACCCATTTCTGCGGCGCATATTGGTTTAACGGCTTCCACGAAGATGGCGTCTGCAGTGCACTGAGGGTTACTGAAGCACTGGGAGTCCCGCTGCCATGAAAACTCTGAGTAGTGATCGTACAGAGCAAACATCACTACAGAGCGCACTATTCTGCGGGACTGTGCGTCATCGACGTTTTCATCCGGTCAGCCACCAGCTTTCTTATGAAGCATTTATGGTGTGGCTCAATCTGGATGAGGCAACGGACGTTTTCGCTCGTAGTAAACTCTTGGGTAGTCATCGCTTTGCATTAGCCAGGTTTCAGCGTAGCGACTATTTTTCGCTGGCGGATCTGCCGATAGAAAACTCGCCTGAAAACCTGAAATTCCATGTCTGCACGGCGTTCGAAAGCGACGCAGGTGTGCGCCCTGCTTACGTCTGCATGATGACGAATCTCAGATACTTTGGTTATCTGATTAATCCCGTGACCTTTTACTACGGTTACAGCCCATCTGGCGAGCTGATCGGAATTCTGGCAGAAATCACTAATACGCCATGGAATGAGCGCTTTCATTACACCCTGGTAACGCCGGAGTTCGCACTTACTACATCAGTTACATCAGCGACACGAGCCATTACTGCGGAGCATTGCCAACAGCACAGCGATGGCAGCCGCCGCTACCGTTACCAGTTCCAGAAAGTCTTCCATGTATCACCATTCAACCCTTTGAACATGACCTATGTCTGGAGCATGCCCGAGGTCACGGATGTGTGCCTGATTCATATGCAGACCTTAAATCCGTCGGGCCCGGAATCCATCGCTGACGGTCAATCAGAGAGAGGTTCCCAGACTCTCGATTTCGACGCCACCATGAAGATGAGACGCGAGCCGCTGACAGCGGGGACTATCAGAAACATGTTATGGCGTTATCCCTTTATGACCTTAAAGGTTTTATGGGGCATATATGCCAACGCTGCAAAGCTGTGGTTTAAAAAATCACCTTTTTACGATCATCCGAACAATGATCCTCAACTCGATCTCGAAAACGACCTGAACGAAGATATCAAAAACCGGCTGAAGACCGGCAGGAGCTAGTATGAAAACGTTAACTGTGAATGCTGAACAAATGCCATGGCTGGATCGTTTCTGCCGCGATGGGCTCTTTCGTACCTTAAAGAATCTACACACCGGTTGCATCAGGGT
>JAYNJA010000268.1:0-3945 GCA_038109705.1 Thalassolituus sp.
TTCCCGGCGGGGTCCAGGAAAAAAATGACTCAACCGACGTTGATTATGTGGGGCGAAAAAGATCGCTGGATTCCGATCCGCCACGTTAAATCTTTCCTGAAAAACATCCGTAATTCAGAGGCGAAAACCTACCCGGGTGTGGGCCATATGCCGATGGAAGAAACGCCAGAAATTACTGCCGAGCACGCCCGCGAGTTTTTGCTTCGGGATTGATCCCGAAGCTCTGAAAAGCTGGCTCTGAGAACCTGACTCTACAAACTTGAGTCTAAAAACCTGCCCTAAAAAAACTGGCCCCGAAAATCAGGAATCAGGGATGGTGCAACGCCACCATCCCTTCCGGAATAACCTCGCCACCCGCACTCCATTCGCGCAAATAAGCGAGTTCATCCGAGAAGGCTCTGAGAGAAGCGACAGGCGCGTCTGCGCCAGATGAATCCGCGATCATCGGTTCAGCTTCACTAAATTCTGGCGAATCAGGCGTGACTTCTAAGGTTCGCAGACAAGCGGTTTCATAACGCGGTGAGTCGACCCGGTCCACCACCCACCACTGAGCCTGCAAGCGCTCATGAGTAATATCCAGTAATACATAGCCACGATAATAGAAATCGACAAAATTCAGATGCGGCAATACCTGCATCAGAGATGCGCCTGCAAACTCCCCCGCTGCCCGGCTGCCGATACCTTTTGAGGTGACAGCAGGTGTTACTAATTCAAAACCTAACGGCTGTTGCAGAGATTCAAATGGGTCATCGTGTAAGGTCATCGCCCAACTGGAGTGAATATCGCCAGTAAGCACCCCCCAGCCAGTAATATCGTTATCGCGGATCACATCAAACAGGCGCTGGCGAGCTGCTGGATAGCCGTCCCATTGATCGTAATTAAACGGCTGATCCTGAAATCCGAACTGCCCCATCATCACTTGCTGCCCCAGCAGCTTCCAGGTCACGTCTTCCTGCTGAGCATTGATCAAGCGACTTTCCAACCAGGCCTCCTGTTCAAAACCCAGCAAAGTGCGCTGGTCATCAGCAACGAGATCAGGTGCCGTCTCTGGAGCATCCCGCCCAGCGAGACGGGTATCCAATACAGATAAATCCAGCAGGTTACCAAAGCGGTAACCGCGGTACAGCGCAAGGCGCCCCGTATGCGTAATCTCACGCACCGGCATCCACTCGTAGTACGCCTGCACTGCCGCATTCAGGCGTTCACTCCAGTCACCCTGATAATCCTGATGGTTGGCTGCACCGCCCTGCCAGGCATTATTTGCAACTTCGTGATCATCCCAAATGGCAATAAAAGCATGCTGACGATGCACCGCCTGAGAATCTTTATCGGCTTTATAACAAGCATGTCGGGCCCGATAATCGGCAAGTGTAACCGTCTCTTTTAACGGCTCATGCAAACGGCCGGTCTGCAAAGACTCATCAATGCTGGCGTACTCATAGATGTAATCCCCCAGATGAAGAATCACATCCAGGTCGCTCTGCAACGCCAGCTCACGATACACATTAAAATAGCCAGCAGCGTAGTTAGAACAGGAAGTAAACGCGATACGCAGATGTTCAACATCGTCTTCTGGCAGGGTTTTAAATCGCCCAGTATCAGACCAGTGACCACGGGAATAGAACGCATAAAAATATTCCCGGCCCGGGCTCAGGCCGCGTACATCAATCTTTACGGTAAAATCGCGACTGGCGTCAGTCAGGCCCTCGCCAGAGGCAACAACATCTTTAAGGCTACGATCAGTAGCGACCAACCATTGATAACCCATAACTGAGGGGTACCCCGTAACAGAGGAATATCCCGAAACAGAGGACGTCCGGGCCGGCGTTACCCGGGTCCAGAGAATGATGGCATCGGTGAGAGGGTCACCACTGGCAACACCGTGTTGAAACGGATACCCGGAGTGTTTTCCACCACGTCCACGGTGGCCGGTGCTTCCAAGAACAGGCGAAAAAGCACCGGTCGCCAGACCATCAATCAGAAATTCCCGTCGAGACAGTGGCATACGCCCCTCTCAGTGTTGGCAGTGTTGGATCGACAGGCATAGTTAAACGACAAAAAATGACAACGGCATGGCCGCTCTCTGACAATACTGTGACAGGCACCGGAACGTGTCTCTATTTCACCTGTGCAAGCTTATCCCTGCAGGGCATTCTCCAGACCCAGAACTAAAGGAGAAGAGAATGCTGTCACCAAAAGAAATGATCCGCTATATGGGCCTGTTAAAGCTCAGCACTGCCGAGCTCGCTGAAACATACGCCAATGATGATTCCCGTTTCTTTCAGTATCGTGGTGACAATATTCATTACCGCATCGAAGGGCGTCAGGACGAAGAGGCTCCTGTACTCGTCATGCTGCATGGCATCATGGCCTCGCTGCAGACCTGGGACGGTTGGGTAGAACGTATGAAAGACAAATACCGGATTGTCCGTATCGACGTACCGGGCTTTGGTCTGACGGGGGCTATTTCTGATGGTGACACGTCGATTGAAGCCATCGTCGACCGCGTGCATGCTCTGACGGAATACCTGGGGCTGGACAAAGTCGTATTGGTGGGAAATTCACTGGGCGGTTATATTTCCTGGAATTTCGCAGCGACTTATCCGGAAAAAGTCAGCGCCATGATCCTGCTCGACGCAGCGGGCTACCCAATGAAATTACCGCTGATTATGAAGCTGTTCACCACGCCATACCTGCGTCATCTGGTGCGCATTGGCTCACCACGCTTTGTTGTGAAATATATTCTCAACGAAGTGTATGGCGATAAACATCGCATTGAGCCACACCGGATTCCGATTTATCAGGACATGATGATGCATCGCGGCAATCCGCTGTCATTGCTACGTATCTTCGAAGAGCTGGATAACCTCAGCACCGACGGCGTGAAAAAAGTCACCGCGCCAACGCTGATTCAATGGGGTGAGAAAGATATCTGGATTCAGCCTGAAAATGCGGCAAACTTCCATCGCGAGCTGGGCGAGTCAGAAGTCATCATGTATCCGGGGGTTGGCCACGTACCAATGGAAGAAATTCCGGAGCAGTCCGCCAATGATGCGCTGGAATTTCTCGCCCGCGTGCTCTGATCAGAACAAGAATCAGAACTGGGATCAGAATCAGCAATCCCCGCCAGACGGCGATGCGCTACCTTCGGTAGCGTATGGCCACGCCAGTGCATTAAAAACATACGCACTGCCCGCCTGAATCAATTGTTTCATAACACTATCCCTCGACCTGTGATTTACCTTTTCAGTAAAACGCAGGGAGAGAGATAGTTTAAATTGATTATCACTAACCAATAGATAGCTATTAGTTATCCATTACCCGTACGGGCCGGACCAACCAGATAATGCGCTAAACGATTACCTGCCAGCAGGGCCGCAACAAACCAGAGAATACTCTCGTGACCAGACAATAAATCCACTAACGCAGGTCCCGGACACAAACCAACCAGCCCCCAGCCGGTACCAAACATCGCGGCTCCGATCAGTAAACGGGCATCAATAGCAGTCAGTACCGGGCGATGAAAAGTTGCAGAAAATAAGGGTTTAGTGCGGCCCTCGCTGAAGCGATAGGCAATGAAAAACACCACTACCGCAGATCCCATCACTGCGATCAGCTCTGGCTGCCAGTTACCAAAGATGTCCAGAAATGCACGAACCTTCTGAGGGTCATTCATACCGGAGAGCAGTAAACCAAGGCCGAATAACAGGCCCGAAAGCAAGGCAATCACCGCATTCACAAGCTGACTCCCATAGCATTCATCACCGCCACGGTCACAATACCCGCAGCCATGAAGGTAATGGTCGCAACCAAAGATCGCACCGACAGACGCCCCATACCGCAAACGCCATGACCACTGGTGCAGCCATTACTGACGTAGGTACCAAAGCCGACCAACAAGCCGGCAGCGATTAACAAACCGGTGTTATCGGTAATACGGATCTG
>JAYNJA010000269.1:0-1622 GCA_038109705.1 Thalassolituus sp.
CCCGTGTCGGACGTGTCGCAACGCGGGGTTTATCTTTGTGAAGCGCGTCCAGCAGCACCTGGCGCAGACGCATCAAAGCATCTTCACGGTTTTTCTCCTGAGTGCGGAAACGCTGCGCTTTAATAATCAGTTCACCGGCTGAACTCAGGCGTTGATCATCAATGTCCAGAATCGCTTCTTTTACATCATCCGGAAGTGACGAGCGGCGTACGTCAAAACGCAGATGTATCGCTGACGATACCTTATTCACGTTCTGTCCGCCGGCCCCCTGGGCGCGGATTGCTTTCAGCTCCAACTCCGACCACGGAATAGTCAGACGAGCATTAATATAGAGCCCACTTGAGTAGAGGCCATTTGAGTCCATCAGATACCTCCTAATGGCAGATCTGCAAGATGAAAAGCGATCGCCCAGAAATGGCAGAACGCCCCTGCCATAACGAAAAGATGCCAGATTTCATGAAAACCTACCCAACGTGGCCATGGATCTGGCCAACGCAGTGCATAAACGACAGCGCCGAGCGAATAGGCGATCCCACCGTACAGTAACCACCACAATCCTTCTGCCGGAATAGTCGCCAGAGCTGGCTTAGCAGCAAAGACAACCAGCCAGCCCATGCCCAGATAAATCAGGGTTGAGAGCCAGCGAGGGGCGGTAATCCAGAAAAGCTTCAGGGCTAACCCCGATATCGCCAGCGCCCAGACGGCGGTGAACAACAGCCAGCCAACGTCACCATGCAAGGGGATCAGGCAGAATGGAGTGTATGTTCCTGCAATCAGCAAAAAGATCGCCATATGGTCGATGCGTTTCAACCACAGGATGACGTGCTCGGGCGCGTGAAGTAGGTGGTACAGAGCACTGGAGCTGAACATCAGTATCAGGGTGGTTCCGAAAATCACGAACGACACCATATGCCAGGCGCCGCCATGTAAGGCTGCCTGAGCAACCAGAACGCAAAGCGCGACGATGGCAAACACCGCTCCTGCAAGGTGGGTGAGGCCACTGATCGGATCACGGAAGACCGAATGCATTATTCTCTACTGCCTGACGAGTTATCATGTGCCTTCACGATACGGCAAAGCGAGAGCAGTGAAAACATGACCGCCCGGAAAGAGTCTGATGAATCCTGGTTTCTGTACCTGATTGAAACCTCGAAGGGGGCTCTATATTGCGGTGTCACCACAGATGTTGAACGGCGTTTCAAAGAGCACTCTGCCGGTGGAGTGCGAGGAGCGAGAGCGCTGAAAGGCAAAGGTCCGCTGACATTGCGTTATCAGGTCAGGGCCGGTGATCGCAGTGCGGCTCTCAAAGCGGAGTACCGGGTGAAGCAGCTTTCAAAGAGGGATAAATTGGCTCTGATAAGTGGCTCCGCCGATATCGAAGTCCGGGTGGGTTTGCGTACTTCTGGCCTGTGATGTCACAAATATGTCACGAATTTGTCGTAATTTGAGGCACGATGCAGCTTGGTTGACTAATATTTACGCCGATCAGGCATTCCCTGATTAAACTTTCGTATCCCTCTATGTAGAATGTCCGGCTTAATACAAGGACAGACAGAATTATTATGCTTCGAGCCGTTTGGTCAGCTAAGTGGTACATCCTGCTTGGTTTGCTGGCCTTCTCA
>JAYNJA010000269.1:1722-3941 GCA_038109705.1 Thalassolituus sp.
GGTGTCACTGTGCTGCGTCGGGCTGTGGATATCGCCGGACAGCAATGGCCTGACAAAGAAGCCACGCCTGACACGGTTATTTTTGAAGTGTCACAGAAGTTTCTATAACCTGAGCGCCCGATTTGATGATGGCTACAAACGTGAATCAGACAGAACAGATCATGCCATGGCAGCGCTGGGTTAAGCGATTATCCTACGTGGCGCTGACACTCGCTCTGGCGTGGCTGTTGTCGAAAATTTTCTGGATGCTGGTGGCACCTGAGCCACTGGTACTGCGGTCGCCGGTAGTGGGTAACACTAATCAGGCAGAAGCCCCACAGTTGAGCGCGGCTCCTGTGCACCTGTTTGGTGAAGTGGGTCTTGCGCCTGTTGCTGAAGTTAAAAATGTGGACGCGCCAGACACGCGTCTGCGCCTTGAGCTGCTTGGGGTGATGCAGGCGAGTATTCCTGAGCAGTCCAGCGCCATTATTGCCCAGAAGGGTGGCAAAGGTGATTTCTACCGCGTTGGTGCTGTGGTGCAGGGGCGCACTAAGCTCGCGAGTGTATTCCCGGATAAAGTAATTCTGGATACTGCGGGTAAGCTTGAGACCCTTAAGTTTGAAGAGTTTTCCAGTCGTGGCGTTGGAGTGTCTGCTGCGGCCGACGAGCCTGATCCCCGTGAAGTACAGGAAAGCCAGGTGTCGTCGTTACGTGATCGGTTCAGCCGTATTCGTCGCCCATCAGATTTTATGGGTATCGCGAGTGAGGCGGCTACGGAATCGCCAGAGGCGGTGATCGAAGGCCTGGGTCTTGATCCGATTGGCGTTGGTGAGGGGTATCGGGTCACTGATAGCTCAATCCTGCTGAAGGCAGGAATGAAACAGGGAGACGTTCTTCTGTCTATTAACGGTCAGCAGCTTGGTGATGCTGGCTCAGATCAGGCGCTGCTTGATCAGGTAATGCAGGAAGGTCGCGCACAGATCGAAGTTCAGCGCGGTAATAGTCGTTTTATGATTAATCAGAGTTTTGGAGCTCAGAACTGATGTTGTTCAGACGTTGGCTACTGGCCATGGTATTGATGGTCAGCGTGGCAATGCCGCTGCAGGCAGAGGAAAGCTGGCAGATTAACCTGAAGGATGCCGACATCGAGGCATTTATCAGTCAGGTGGCTGACATTACCGGTAAGAGCTTCGTGCTTGATCCTCGTGTGAAAGGGAAAGTGAGCGTGCTTTCCAGCGAGCCGATGAATCAGGAAGGGGTCTATGAACTGTTCCTGTCGGTATTGCAGATTCACGGTCTGGCTGCAGTGCCAGCAGGTGATGTTACTCTGGTGATTCAGCAGAACGACGTTAAGCAGGCTGGTCGCAGCCTGGATGAACGTGCTGCGGTAGACAGTCAGGAGCTGCTGACCAAGGTCATCATGATTAAGAACACGCCAGCGTTAGACCTGGTGCCGATTCTGCGTCCTTTGGTTGCTAAGTATGGTCATCTGGCGGGTGTGAAATCTGCTAATGCTCTGATCATTTCTGACCACGCCATCAACATTAATCGTATTGAAGAAATTATCGATCGTCTCGACCGTTCAGGTTCTGAAGAGCTGGAAGTGGTTCAGCTGAAAGAAGCCTGGGTGGGTAACGTTGTAACTATGCTGCAGAGCCTTGATCCATCCAAGGTATCTCAGGGGAATGCGGACAACAATAACACCGCAGGTAGCATCCGCGTGGTTGCCGATGAGCGCAGCAACCGTCTGATTATCAAAGGCGAGAAAACTGCGCGTGAGCGTATTCGTCGCCTTATTGAACAACTCGATCAGCCATCTTATTTCAGTGGCAGTGCACAGGTCATCCGCCTGCAGTATGCGGATGCGACCAAGCTGGCTGAGATGCTGAAGAACCTGATGGGCGGCTCTTCTGGCAATGGTGATGAAGCCAAAGTTAAGGGTGATATCGGTATCCACGCCGATGAAGACCTGAACGCTCTGGTCGTTCGTGCTGAGCCGTCCCTGCTGAAAGAAGTGCAGGATCTCGTTGCCTCGCTGGATGTCCGTCGTGCCCAGGTTCTGATTGAATCTGCAATTGTTGAAGTCACTGGTGATGTAAGCGATGCATTAGGTGTCCAGTGGGCTCGTGGTGACCTTGATGCTCCGGTTGCTGGTACTAACTTTGATAACGCTGGTCCAAGTCTGGCGACCATTGCTACCGGCGTTGCGACTCAGAACTATGCTAATGCCGTGGGTTCCG
>JAYNJA010000270.1:0-2451 GCA_038109705.1 Thalassolituus sp.
GTTGAAGAGAGTCGATTTACCTACGTTGGGCAGACCAACGATGCCGCATTTAAAGCCCATTTCTGTATCCTGAAGTTCTGATCTGAAACACGTTGGGGTTAGTCCCCTGAATTTTATTGCCGGGTATTTTACCCTTTAAAGCTGTGAAGTCGATTCATGGCTTTCGGTAAATCACCGCCAATGGCATCTGGCAGGACCCGAATGGCTTCATCAATCGCTGCATCGATGCTTTGTTGTTCCGATTTGCTGGCGCGGCCGAGTACGTGACCTGTTACCTGGCTTTTGTCTCCCGGATGGCCAATACCAATACGCAGACGGTGAAACCCATTGTTGTTACCCATGCGGGCAATGATATCCCGCAGGCCATTCTGGCCACCGTGGCCGCCGCCGGTTTTAAACTTGGCAATACCCGCTGGCAGGTCCAGCTCGTCATGCACGACGAGAATTTCGGTTGGAGATATTTTGTAGAAATTCGCCAGTGCGGCAACGGCCTGACCACTGCGATTCATAAACGTGGTCGGAAAGAGCAGGTAGCACTCCTGACCATTGATCCGACCTTTACCGCTCAGACCAAAAAATTTTTTATCGGGGGAGAGAGTAATGCCTTCCTGACGGGCAAGACGCTCGATCACCCAGGCGCCCGCATTATGGCGGGTCTGTTCGTATTCGGCTCCGGGGTTACCCAGGCCGACAATCAGTCGGATTGAATCAGCCATGCAGACTTCCTGAACAGAAAAACTTACTTTTAGGCGTTGTTACAGGCAATAAAAAAGCGGGGACCAGCCCCGCTTCTTCTATCGAGTAATGATTACTCGGCAGCTTCTTCAGCTTCTGCGTCGCCACCTTTTGGAGCGATAACAGTAACAACAGAAGTGTCGTGCTCAGGACCGTGAGACAGAGCCAGAGACTCAACGCCTTTAGGCAGTTTCAGGTCAGACAGGTGGATAACGCCACCAACTTCCAGTGCAGCAACATCTACTTCGATGAATTCTGGCAGGTCACCAGCGCTACAGATGATGTCCAGGCTGGTCAGCTGGTGCATGATCTTACCACCGCCGATCTTAACGCCAGTGCAGGTTTCTTCGTTCAGGAAGTGCAGTGGAACGTGAGCCTTGATTTTAGTGCTCTTGCTAACGCGCAGGAAGTCAGCGTGCCAGATCAGCGCTTTTGCCGGGTGACGCTGCAGATCCTTCAGGATTACCTGCTCTTCTTTACCATCAACAGACAGAGTGATGATAGAGCTGTAGAAAGCTTCGTTTTCCAGAGCTTTGTTCAGTTCGTTAGCTTTCAGAGTGATAGAAACTGGCTTGCGGTCGTTACCACCAGCTTTACCACCGTAAACAACTGCAGGAACGCCATTCGCACGACGCAGGCGGCGGCTCGCACCTTTCCCTTCGTCAGTACGCAGTTCAGCAGCAATAGTAAATTCTGACATTGTGTCTTCCTCATTTCATATTAAAAAACCGCCGGAGTTTGCGACCAACGCCGGCGGTCGTTGAGACGCGGCTTATGCCTGCGTCTTGATATCAGTACGTTGTCTGTCGAGCTTTAACTCAACGGAACATCGCGCTGATGGATTCTTCGTTATTTACACGGCGAATTGATTCAGCCATCAGACCAGCGATAGTCAGCTGACGGATGGTGCCAGTAGCTCGTGCGGCTTCAGACAGCGGGATAGTGTCAGTCACTACCAGCTCGTCGAGCTCTGCATTAGCAAGGCGCTCAATCGCGGGGCCGGATAGTACAGGATGTGTACAGTAAGCGACAACCTTTTTCGCACCGAATTCTTTCAGAGCTTTGGCTGCCTGACACAGAGTGCCAGCGGTATCGACCATGTCATCAACCAGTACACAGGTACGGTCAGTCACGTCACCGATGATGTGCATCACTTCAGATACGTTAGCTTTTGGACGACGTTTGTCGATGATCGCCAGGTCAACGTTCAGTTGCTTAGCGATTGCGCGGGCGCGGACAACACCACCGATGTCTGGAGAAACAACGATCAGGTCATCGAAGTTCTGACGCTCGATATCGTCGAGCAGGATAGGTGAGCCGTAAACGTTATCTACCGGAATATCAAAGAAGCCCTGAATCTGGTCAGCGTGCAGGTCAACAGTCAGTACACGGTCAATGCCAGCACCTGACATCATATCGGCAACGGCGCGAGCAGAGATAGGCACGCGGGCGCTACGTGGGCGACGGTCCTGGCGGGCGTAACCGAAATATGGAACCACCGCAGTAATACGGGCTGCAGAGGCACGGCGCAGGCCGTCAGCCATCAGCAGGATTTCCATCAGGTTATCGTTGGTCGGCGCGCAGGTAGGCTGCAGAATAAAGCAGTCTTTACCACGTACGTTTTCATTGATTTCGACGGTGATTTCACCATCACTGAATTTACCGACGGTGGCTTCACCGAGGGGAATGTCCAGACGTTCAACGACGAGTTTAGCC
>JAYNJA010000270.1:2461-3936 GCA_038109705.1 Thalassolituus sp.
GATCGAGACGCTCTACAACGAGCTTGGCGAGTTCCGGGTTTGCATTGCCGGTAAATACCATCAACTTAGACACAGAGTTGTCCCCTTGATGCAGTAATTTCAATGATGGAAAAATAGAATTGGCTGAGGTGGCAGGATTCGAACCTGCGCATGACGGGATCAAAACCCGTTGCCTTACCGCTTGGCGACACCCCAGTATTTAAGACGGTCTGAATAATACCTTATGCGTTTTTGAAAGGTTAGATCCTTTCGCAACAAAGGTCACATAATCAGCCGGTAACTGGTCAGAAACCCGTTGGGCTTCTGCCTCAGAACCGAAGCTTGAAAATATGCAAGCTCCAGTGCCCGTCATCTTAGCAAAAGAAAATTTATTTAGCAAATTCAATGCGTTACCAACTTCTGGGTAAAGCATTGTGACAACTTGCTGGCAGTCATTTCTGCCCCCTTGCCTCAACGCGGTGCGAATATTAATGGGGTCTGTGTTCCGGGTCAACCCCTCATGTTGAAAAATTTTTCCTGTATTAACATGGACTTGCGGACACACGACCAGGAACCAGGGTTCTTCGAGCTCTGGCACAGGAGTGAGAACCTCTCCCACGCCTTCAGCAAATGCGGCCTCACCCCTTACAAACACTGGCACATCGGCTCCCAGAGTGAGCCCGATCTCTGCCAATGCGTCGATGCTTAAGCCCAGCTGCCAGAGTTCGTTCAGGGCCAGTAGGGTTGTGGCTGCGTCGGAGCTACCTCCTCCTAAACCCCCGCCCATTGGCAGATTTTTTTTGAGTTGGATGTCTGCACCGCAGACTTTATCCGTTTCATTCTGCAACAAGCGTGCTGCGCGGATGATCAGATTTTCTTCCTGAGGAACGCCGCTGATTTCTGGCGAAAGGGTCAGGTTGCCATCGTCGCGGTTACGGAATGACAGTTCATCGCCGTAATCAACAAACTGAAAAATCGTCTGCAGATCGTGATAGCCGTTTTCGCGTTGGCCGGTAATATGCAAAAAAAGATTGAGCTTTGCAGGGGCAGGTAATGTCAGCCAGCCGCTACTGCTGTCAGCCGTTGAATCGGGCAGGTGTTCAGTCACGAAGAGTCCACTCCTGAATGGAAAAAGTGAATCGGAAATCATGTCCGCTGACTTTTACCAGACCCGGAAGCCAGTAGCCATTCTGATTTGAATACCGTTTATAGGTGATGTCCCAACCGTATTGCTGCATTCTGCTCAGGAGACCGGATTCATCGTACTCGGTAGTTGCTTCGCCGTTTGGGCTCGCCTGGCCTTTAACCCAGTAACGTATATCGGATACCGGAAAGTTCCAGCCAAGATATAACAGCATGAGTTCTTCTGGAGATTCAGCGTATCGCGGTTCTTCCCAGCCGGGCAGGGTGATCTGAGACTGCGATCTGTCACCGCTTAAGCGTGTTGCGCCCTGGCCAAGAGGGCCGGCAATGTAGATATCGAATTCCCGGTTGTC
>JAYNJA010000271.1:0-3913 GCA_038109705.1 Thalassolituus sp.
CTCCCACCTTCAGGCTCATCGAATCAATGATAGAATCACACAGTGCCATTGTTGGTTTAGTCGTAATTTCATCGTGAAGAAGCAGCACTGTCATATCAAAATAGATAATAACAAACTGACTTGAAGTAATCGGGAATGCTACCACCCTGACTAGCTCTGGATTATCTCTACCGCCATTAGCAATGTAATGTAAATCAAACTGCGCTCCCTGAATGCTCTCCGATAGCTGTAATACTCTCCAATTTAAGGGAGCACGGCAATCAGGGCGCTTGCCAGTGCGTTTGTAGCCGTAGCTATGATCAAAGTAGTCTGCGATCGCAGATTCAAACACCCGTGGATGAAAAAGGCTTAGTCCTTTGAATTGTGAGTCATCCTGAAGCGTATTCAGAATACCTCGCATTATTAACCGTGATTTTCGACCAGAAAACCACTGCCCGACGAAGTGCCAGGTATTGTCGTAAAATCGTTCCTTAGTCCAAGCATCAACAGGGCCAGGACCGCTACGATATACTCTTTCGAGATACTGAATTTTCGATATATCACGAGCACCAGGCTTAATAGAACCTACAGACCAAGCATCACCACCGAAACCGAATACAGGGTTAGCCCATGGCGCATCAAAGTGGAAATTCAAATCTCCAAATTTCCAATTATTAGGCCTTGGCTTAGAAAAATATGGCCCACGAATCTCTTTTGCTTTTCTAACTGCACCATTAGTGTAAGCAAACGGAAAGAATTTCAACCAACCAAGCATGAGATTCATCCTCGTCCCAGTCGCTCTTTAATGGTCGTATAGGCAAACTGCAATGCACCTATCCCACCTGTAATCGTACCGACAGTCGCTAAAAGCGGTGAACCTGTAGCCAGGCCACCACCCAGCGCCCCAATACCTATCACTGTATTCGCAGTCATAGTGCCATTCGCTAACTCTCGACCATAATCATCCCAACTATAAGGATCAGTTCTATCTGCTGCTCGTTGAGCATTACCTATTGTTGCGCTCAATGCTGCGCGGATATGGCTATTACTTCTTAATAGTTCTTTATCCGCAATCATGCCCAGCTTATTCACTGCACTCAATGTTTGCTTAGGATCAGAGGTTGCCCAACACATTTTGACTATATGATTCTGCTCATTAAAGGTCACACCTTTACCCGCTAGAGTCGTCAATGCTTGGGTCAGTATAACCGAACCTCCGCGTTGGGATGTCCACTCCACCCCTTTCTGGTCTTTTGATTTCTCGATAACGTCCGCGAGTAATCCTGCATACCCATATGTCTGCCGAACCATCACAGCATTGTAATTTCGCATACCTTTCAGATCACATCCAAGCGGGGAATAGAATAGGTCGAAATCACATTTTAAAGCTGCACTACCACCAAACAACTGATCTAATTCACTTGCTGCCCTCTCAGCAGCATCTTTTGGCAAAACAAAAGTAGTATCAGAAATAACGACCCTGCGATCACTTTGAGCCTGAATACGACGGTTTTGTCTGTACCTAGCCTCGACAGTGCCTCCCTCTCGAGAAACGCTGTAGACACCTGGCTTTTGACGGCTACCTTTTTCTATAGCCTTATACTCATCACTCAAGTCCAGACGAGTAATTGCCAGCACGTCATTCGGACGACGTTCAACCATGGCTGCAATACCAGGAACATACACAACAACCTGCTGGAGACTATTCGTTTTAAAATCGTTGATATTAGGAATAAAGACGTTGTTTTTGCCTGTCAGCCCTGTTGATAAAGCCGCAAGATGTTTCAGTGCAAGTAATGGGTAATAGTATCCTTCTTTCGCAGCCTTCTGCAGAATCAGAGCATCCTCTTCTGTATTTGCTGTGAATACAACTGACTTACCAATTCCTGGGGTATTAAGTTGCAGGCCGTCAGGAGTTTTTACGAGGTTCATCAAGCAATCCTTTGTATCTGCTCAGTAAGATAACTACCAAGCGTCCATTTAATGTTTGTTCACAGGATACCTTCTGTTCATTCGAGTGAAAAGCATTCACCTATATATGAAAGCAGTGGTGAGCAGTATCCACTCAATGATAATTACTAGGAATGCAGCCAACAAAAAAGGGCCCTTAGGCCCTTTATGTAAGTCGATGCTTAAGTAGGGTAATCTCCCCCTACATTACAGACTCAGTACTTTCTCACCGCGCGCAATACCTGATACACCGGTACGTACAGTTTCGAGTACGCAGCCTGTGCCGATCGCTTCGATGAAGGCTTCCAGCTTGTCGCTGGTGCCGGTCAGCTGGATGGTGTAAACGCTTGGGCTGACATCAACGATCTGGCCACGGAAGATGTCCGCGGTGCGTTTGATTTCAGCGCGCTGTGCACCAATCGCTTTAACCTTAATCAGCATCAGCTCACGTTCGATGTGTGGGCCTTCTGACAGGTCGACCAGCTTCACCACTTCGATCAGCTTATTCAGCTGTTTGGTGATCTGTTCGATCTTGCGCTCATCACCTGTAGTGGTCATGGTCAGACGGGACAGCGTCTCGTCTTCGGTAGGTGCCACCGTTAAGGTTTCGATGTTGTATCCACGCTGGGCGAACAGGCCGACAACGCGGGACAGTGCACCCGGCTCGTTTTCAAGCAGGATTGAAATAATGTGTCTCATGATCAGGTACGCTCCGTCTTGCTCAGCCACATATCGCGCATGGAACCGGTTGGTACCTGCATTGGATATACGTGTTCGGTTTCATCAACTGCTACGTCGAGGAATACCAGACGGTCGTTGTACTTACCAAAGGTGTCTTCCAGTGCCTGTGGCAGTTCATCACGGCCTTCAACGCGGATACCCACGTGTCCGTATGCTTCTACCAGCTTCACGAAGTCAGGCAGTGACTCCATGTAGGAATGAGAGTGACGACCTTCGTAGTTCATGTCCTGCCACTGGCGAACCATGCCCAGTGAGCCGTTGTTCAGACACAGAATTTTCACAGGAATGCCGTACTGCAGACAGGTCGACAGTTCCTGAATATTCATCTGGATAGAACCTTCACCGGTAACACATACCACCATGTCATCCGGGAAGTTCATTTTGATACCCATGGCCGCCGGGA
This sequence comes from Thalassolituus sp., assembly GCA_038109705.1. Classification (GTDB taxonomy): domain Bacteria; phylum Pseudomonadota; class Gammaproteobacteria; order Pseudomonadales; family Oceanobacteraceae; genus Thalassolituus. Next base: position 3,074 of record JAYNJA010000271.1, read on the forward strand.
AACCGAAGCCCATGGTGCCCAGACCACCGGAATTGATCCAGCGGTGTGGCTTAGCAAACTTGTAATACTGTGCAGCGAACATCTGGTGCTGACCTACGTCCGAGGTAACGAAAGCATCACCTTTGGTCGCAGCCCACATGGCTTCGATCACTTCCTGAGGCTTCATCAGCTGGCTGTCGTTCTTCTCGTAACGGCCACCATGACGCTCGCGCCATTCGTTGATCTGCTTCCACCAGGATTCCAGCGCTTCTGCATCCGGAACTTCATCTGCTTCGTCGAGCAGCGCCATCATTTCATCCAGAACCGCGCCTACCGGACCAACAATCGGCACGTCAGCCATGATGGTTTTAGAGATAGACGATGGGTCGATATCAATGTGGATAATCTTAGCGTCTGGACAGAACTTACTGGTCGCGTTGGTTACACGGTCATCGAATCGTGCACCGACAGCCAGAATCACGTCTGCGTTGTGCATGGTCATGTTCGCTTCGTAAGAGCCGTGCATACCCAGCATGCCAACAAAACGTTCACCGGTACCCGGGTAACAACCCAGGCCCATCAGGGTGTTGGTACATGGGAAGTTCAGGCGATCAACCAGTGCGCGCAGCTTGTCAGAGCTACCGTCGATAATTACACCACCACCGGCGTAAATAATCGGGCGCTTCGCAGCCAGCAGCAACTCAACAGCCTTTTTAATCTGGCCGGAGTGACCACGCTGCGGCGGCGTGTAAGAACGCATTTTAATTTTCTTCGGATAGACATACTCATAGCGCTCATTCGGCATAGTCATGTCTTTCGGAATATCAATAACAACCGGACCCGGACGACCAGTGCTGGCGA
>JAYNJA010000272.1:0-1747 GCA_038109705.1 Thalassolituus sp.
GCTCTTTCATGGTACGGGCCAGATTCGTGACCTGAATATAAGGAATGGCTTCCGCCGCACCACACGCAACTTTGGCAGCAACCGCTGTCAGCGGCGCGGACTTATCCTTCGGAGCAATGACCAGATGCACACCTGCAGCGTCTGCCGTACGTAATACAGCACCCAGGTTATGGGGGTCAGTCACGCCATCAAGGATCAGTACAAAAGGGTCTCCTGAAATTCCATCGAGAATCTCTGGCAAGTGCTTTTCGTTTTTACCCTGTACCGGCTTGCGCAGCGCAATAATGCCTTGATGATTACCATCGGCTTTCTGGTTCAGCAGGCCCTTATCAGCCTCCATAACCGGCAAGCCGATCTTTTCAGCGAGATCCAGAACCTTCTGCATACGCGCATCGACACGACCTTTCTGAACCCAGAGTTCAACGACTTGTTCTGGCGAGCGTTGCAGTAGCGTGGTAACGGCGTGCAAGCCGTAAACACTTTCGAGCTTCATTTATTTTTTCTTACCTGATTTCTTTTTCGCGGCGGATTTTTTTACTGTGCCCGCGCTCTTTTTAGCATTCAGTTTCTGGCGTTTGCTGGGCTTTTTCTTTGCTGCAGCTTTTGGGCCTTTGGCATTATCTGATGTGCCTTCTGACGACTTGGCAGCAGAAGACTTGCCAGCCGTTCGACCAGAAGAATTACCCGCCGGCTTATTCTTGCCCGGCTTCATAAATTCTTCTTTGGTCATGCCTTTTTTGGCACCGCCTTTAGAAGATTCACCGGCGGCACGCTTGCGCGGCAGACGCGCAGGTGTTGGAGCATCGACCATGCTGCGGCGCTCAGTATTCATAGGCGCGGTCGTCAGTTCAAAGTCAACTTTGCGATCATCCAGATCCACACCGGTAACGCGAACCCAGATGCTGTCACCTAAACGGAAACTGCGACGGGTGCGCTCACCGATAAGGCGATGCTTTACCGCATCAAACTGGTAGTAGTCGTTCTGCAGAGTACTGACATGTACCAGACCTTCTACATAAACATCTTTAAGTTCTACAAAGAGACCGAATCCAGTCACTGCAGAAATTACGCCTTCAAAGTCTTCACCGACTTTATCGCGGATGTATTCACACTTCAGGAAATCGGTGACGTCACGGGTCGCGTCATCAGCACGGCGCTCGGCCATAGAGCAGTGTTCGCCCATGACCACCATCGCCTGCAGGTCGTACGGATAAATCGTACGCGCCGTCATGTTCTTCGCACCGTCAGCACGCTGAACATGCTTACACTCGCGCTCACTACGGATGACGCTGCGGATACCGCGATGCACCAGCAGGTCCGGGTAGCGACGGATCGGCGATGTGAAGTGAGTGTAGGCTTTAAACGCCAGACCGAAGTGACCTTCATTTTCTGGGTCGTATACCGCCTGGCTTAATGAACGCAGCAGTACTGTCTGAATAAGATGCGAATCCGGGCGCTTTTCAATCTGGCTGAGCAGCGACTGGTAATCTTTCGGCGAAGGATCTTTGCCATTCGGCATAGTGAGACCCATCTCTCCCAGGAACGCGCCGAGGTTTTCCAGCTTCTCAGCACTCGGGCCTTTATGCACCCGGTACAGGGCAGGAATATCGTAGCGGGTGAAGAAGTCGGCCGCACACACGTTCGCAGCAAGCATGCATTCTTCAATCAGCATATGCGCGTGATGACGCTGAACCGGAACAATCTCCTGAATCTTACGCTCGCTGTCGAATACGATGCGGGTTTCAAC
>JAYNJA010000272.1:1757-3908 GCA_038109705.1 Thalassolituus sp.
TTTCAACAGAATCGAAGTCCATCGCGCCGCGGTTCTCACGCTGTTCACGCAGGATATGAAAGAGGCGGTAAAGCTCGTCAACGTGAGGCACGACATCGGCATAGTGCTCGCGCCATTGCGCCTGCACTTCTTTATCAGCGTCCGGGTTAATCATGTCCCAGACTTTGTTATAGGTCAGGCGAGCATGAGAATGAATCACGCCTTCCATAAACTTATACCCAGAAATACGTCCGGCCTTGGAGATGGTCATTTCACAGACCATGGTCAGGCGGTCGACATGTGGGTTCAGAGAGCACAGACCGTTGGAGAGCTTTTCAGGCAGCATAGGTACCACAAAGCCCGGAAAATATACCGAGGTTGCACGCTGGTGTGCTTCGTTATCCAGCGGCGATTTCACTTTCACATAATGTGAAACATCGGCAATCGCCACCCATAAACGCCAGCCACCAGTGCTCCTGTTGCGTTCACAATAGACTGCATCGTCAAAGTCACGGGCGTCTTCACCATCGATGGTAACGAACGGCAGGTGACGCAGATCGATACGGTTTTTCTTATCCGCTTCGCGTACTTCATCAGAGATTTTTTTCGTCTCAGCGACAACCTCTTCTGGCCACTCGTGCGGAATATTGTGGCTACGTATCGCCACGTCGATTTCCATGCCCGGTGCCAGGTGCTCACCCAACACTTCAATCACCTCGCCCATCGGCAGGTTGTTTGGCGTTGGCTGGCGGGTAATCATGGCGACGACAAACTGACCGTGCTCAGCGCCTTTGCGGCCCTCGGGCGGGATCAGCACTTCCATCGGAATGCGCTTATTGTCCGGCTGAACAATACCTACGCCAGACTCTTCAAAATATCGGCCGACAACCTGAGTCGTATTACGCTCGAGCACTTCAACAATCTTGCCTTCCGGGCGACCACGACGATCAAGACCAAGGATCTGCACCGCGACCTTGTCGCCGTGGAAAACTTTGCGCATCTGACGATTCGACAGGTACACATCATCACCGTCGTCACGCAACACAAAACCGAAACCGTCTCGGTGGCCCATCACAGTGCCGCGTACGAGGTTGACCTTTTTCATCGGCATGTACTGATTGCGGCGGTTGCTCAGCAACTGGCCGTCCCGGCACATGGCGATCAGGCGGCGACGCAGGGCTTCAACACGCTCTTCATCTGTCTCACCAAAGGCTTCACAAACTTCCGGATGCGTCAGTGGGCTCGGAGCTTTCTCCAGCAGCATCAGCAATGCTTCACGGCTGGCTACCGGGTTGTCGTACTTCTCTGCCTCAAGGGCGGCATTCGGGTCTTTAATAGACGGAATGTTCTTGCTGGAATCGCTCAAGCGATGACTCCTGTCGTCAAATATGTCTGCAGTATACCGGATGCCCGGCAGCACTGCCTCCGCGAGTGCTCAGAGTGCGCGGAAGTTAATCTGGGCCGAATCCCGGCTCTTGCCGGCGGCTTCCAGTCGCTCCAGATAATCGTTCCAGAGCTCGTCTTTATTCACACAAAGATGGTGCAGATACTTCCAGTCGTAGAGGCCTGAGTCGTGACCATCATCAAACACCAGCTTCAGGGCATAGTTACCCGCAGGCTCCATACGCATAAGGCCCACGTCTTTCTTACCAAACTGAAGCACTTCATTACCAACACCATGGCCCCGCACTTCCGCCGACGGCGAAAGCACCCGCAGCATCTCATAACTCAGCTCAAAACTGTCTTCGCCGTAGGTCAAAGCCACACAGCGGCTGTTTTTCTTTACCTTGATTGAATCAGGGATCATGGCTCGATTTCCTCACTCTCAGAATGAGCAGATTCTGAAAGCCTTACTATACTCAAAAAAAACTGACTCTCATGTCTTACCCTGATTAAATTCTCTCGGGAAGTATCACTATGTCATTCCTGCGCACTATCAGTATTCGCCGACGTCTCATGCTGATTATGGCGACTGCCCTCGCCTGTATCCTGATTATTGAGTTCAAAGCGCTGCATTCAACCTACAACACCATGTTCGAAGCGGAGTACGTCGCCAAAGAAGACACCGCCCGCTCGCTGGTGAACAGCGGCCATGCGCTTCTTGAACGCTACTACCGGCTGTATCAGGATGGCACCTTATCTGAAGACGGAGCCAAACAAGCGGCACTGGAC
>JAYNJA010000273.1:0-3900 GCA_038109705.1 Thalassolituus sp.
CATGTTCATCCTGTTCAGAATATTCACCACGGTGTGATACCAGAGCGCGGTAATCCGGTAACGGCCATCGGCAAATTTTTCGATGACTTCGTCTTCGAGGGCCGACTTCAGGGCAAAACGAATGACGTTTTCCTGCATATTAGTCACCCTCATGATTTCGGAGGTATTCAGGCTGCCGTGAGTCACGATGGCGGCGAACACAAATAACTGGTTCGGCCCGGACTTTTCAATGCGCACTCCTGACGGCATGCGCGGTACCCGTACCGTCACTTCACCACGACGGGTTGTCACCGACTCATGCCAGAGCGTCAACGCCGTCACCGGCACACCACGACTGGCATCCCACAACAGGCTGAAATAGCGCTGTTCGGCATTGCGCAGCGCATTAGCCGCAGGTGCGCGACTGTCCATCAGCACGTCGTCATAGCGCAGGCGGTAGCCACTCTGTTGGTTACGGGACAATATCAGCGAGCGAATTTCAGCCTGCGTCCAACGTTTCACGCGGATCACATTGCGCATCTGATAATCTCGGCCAAAGACATTACAGAGGTAGGCCCAGCTCTGATTATTAATCACTATGAGCCAGAATACCTTACCAGCGCGGGCATTGGTCAGGCTCAACAGTGCCTGCCAGGCATCAAGACAACCAACATCGGCGAGAAACAGATTTTCAGCGTTATTAATGACCATCAGCGTGGGAGTTAAGGTTTCATTCGCTGCGACCAGAGCCGCCGGCCCTGCGCCCAGATCAACCTCAAGCTCAGCACCGAGTAGTTGATAAAGCGTAGTCACATCGAGCGTTCTGGCAGGAATATCAAGCATCTTAACGCGCAGTGATTCATCCGCCTGTGCAGCCTCTTTGCAGAAGCGCCGGACCGCAGACTTTTTACCTATTCCCGGCTCACCGGCCATCAGCAACACATTATCGTCGTTATAGTCGGCCTTCCATTCGGTGAAGTAGCGGGTTACCGCATCACTTAAACCCGTATTAATAATCGGAAAGTTTTCTTCGCCATAGCATTCAAACCAGCGCAGATAGTTGTCGTCTGTACATTCATCACCGACATCTGCGCCGTCACCTTCTAATGCCTGACTTTTCATGCGGAACCAACGAGCGCTTAGGCGCTGATACCAGTCAAACTCACCAAGCAATTGATCAGCAAACGCCTGAGTAAACAACAGCAGGTTCAGCGGAATCATCAAAGGCAACAGCAATACCGTCAGCTTGCCTTTTGTAAGCGGCTCGACAATCGGGTCGAACCGCTCCGGAGTCAGACGCTTTACGTTAACAACGATGGACTCCCGATACTGATTCAGCAGATAACTGAGCATCAGCCAGCTGAACAGCCACACTACAGCACCAATCAGCTGACTGATGATGCTGCTTTTCAGCAGATATTCCGACAGCGTGATAACGACCCAAGGAAAGAGTAACCAGGACGTCGCCGAGTGCGCCCGCTTTGCCAGTAACTGGGTGCTGTCTGCGTTCAGATACTGTCCAGCCCCCTGACACACACTTAACAGGAACCATTCGAGCGATAAATTGACGAGCCGGTAGACCACGTACACGGTAAGCAGCAGCGGCAAGGCACCGCCGGGGCCATAGATGCCGGCGTCCAGTGCGGGCAACAGCAAGGATAGCCAGAGCAGCAGCAACCAGGGTACAAGCGGCGTAATCGCAGTCACGAAGCGAGCCAGGGCACGCAACCCTCGATGGCGGATGTTACCGGCAACCAGGTTGTTATGGAGCTCACTGAGCTTACCCATCATATAATCGGCGAAGTAACGGAGTATCCAGCGAGCAGGAAACAGCAGTAGCAACGGCAGGCCAGTACGCATAATCACACTGGTTCGCTCTGCCACGGCAGGCCCTTGCAGCAGCTGCCCCCAAGCCTGAACAATATCGCCAGCTAACCCCAGTAGCTGCTGCCATTCGTTTTCAAACAGACGCACGATGCCCTGAGTATCAGGCAGGGCAGCGAAGGCAACCAGCGGGCATGCTGTGGAGACGATCAAAATAAGAAGGCGTAAGGCCTGTGGCATAGATTTCGGAGTCCCTTTTTACTTATGCACTAATGCTGACAGAACGAAGTCATTTTAGACAGTTCTGATTCTGCCCGAGATTGGCCATGGAACACACTGTCTATTGCTCAGACAGGCCGTAATCGCACCGCTAAATTAGGCAATATCAGTACCTGCTGATAGAATACGCGCCCTGTTTTACTCAGAGGGCTGATCCCTTGAAGATCAACTACATTGCCTCATGCAAGCTGCCTACGCCGTTTGGCATCTTCACTATGCATGGCTTTGAGGAAGCTGAGACAGGGAAAGAACACGTCGCACTGACCATGGGTGACATTGATGATGGCGCTCCGGTTCTGCTGCGCGCACATTCTGAATGTCTGACCGGCGATGCGTTGTACAGCATGCGCTGTGATTGCGGCTATCAACTGGAAGAAGCTCTGCGTTCAGTATCTGAAGCTGGCCGTGGCGTGGTGTTATACCTGCGTCAGGAAGGGCGTGGCATTGGCCTGCTGAATAAGGTGAAAGCCTATAATCTGCAGGACCAGGGCGCCGATACGGTAGAAGCCAATGAGAAACTGGGCTTTGGTGCCGACATGCGCGATTACGGCATGTGCGAGCCTATGCTGAAACATCTCGGCATCAGTTCTATCCGCCTGATGACAAACAATCCGCGTAAAGTGAAGGCTCTGTCTGACGCTGGCGTGACCGTTACTGAGCGTGTCGCCATCGAAGTCGGCCGCAACCCTCACAACAACGGCTATCTGAATACTAAGGCCAGCAAACTGGGCCATTACCTGTCACACCAGGACGACGAACCTCAGGGCTGACAGATATCTTCAGAGCTGACAGTTAGCCAGCTCAATCAGCCTTCGTCATCTTCTGGTGCCGGGGGCCGTTTCACCTGAATAAATATCTCGTGGCCTTCAAACTGGCGCAGTAGCATCTGTAGCTTGTCTACATGGCGCTCGGTTAACTGAGTACCACTTGGCAGCAACACTGCGCCACCGGGGCTGACCAGGTTACCCGCCAGAATCATCCCTTCTTTCGCATCTGAAATGTTAATGCGCTCTGTGCTGGATACGGCTTCACCGTCGTAGCTTTCGAGTGTTTCGATAAAGATGTCCACCAGCTCACGGTCATAGCGCTGGCCAGCCAGTTTCACCAGATAGGTTCGGGCATCTTTCTCGATCAAAGGCTCACCGAGGAAGTTGTGTTCACGCTGAAGTTCAACATAGTCGCAGACTATTCGCAGAACCCGTGCAGGCTTAGGGATAGCGTCTGCGGCCAGGCGTTCAGGAAAGCCCTTACCGTTATAGAGTTCCATGTGAGAACGGATAATATTGGCAGCATTCTGGAGTGGTTCAAGTAGCATCAGCGATGTCTGCCCCGTGATCGTAAACCGTGCGTACTCCGATTTCTCAAGATTACTCATCTGCGGTATAGCTTTCGTAAGCACAGCATCAGGTAGCGACATTTTGCCAAGATTACGCAACAGCGCGGCGTAGTAGGTGTCGTTAATCTGGCCGGCGTCGAGATTGGCGTTCTCAGAAAAGGAGCGCACCAGTGCGGCAAAGCGCTCCGTAGATCCCTTCTCTTCACCGAGCCGGTCTTCCATGGTGCCAACCAGAATATGCACCATGGCATCAAATTCATACCGCAGGGTTTTGTAGGCCTCCTGCAGCTTGGCTTCAGCCTCGCCTACTGCGTCTGATGAGGCCTGAAATTTAGCCTGCAACTCTCGGTTCAGACGAGCGAGCTCTTCATTCTGTTCAGTAATGTGCGCGCTCAGGCGGACGTTGGCGGACTTGAGTTCTCGAGCTTCCAGAGCCTCAGACACCATTTTGCGCAGCTGGTCGTTATCCCACGGTTTTGAGA
>JAYNJA010000274.1:0-3885 GCA_038109705.1 Thalassolituus sp.
CTTATAGTCGCTACGCGAGGTTGGCTTTTCTGTGCTCATTTTCTAAATTCCCTGAGTTAAAACGCAGCGGTGTAAATCGCCAGCGCATCCGCTTCGGTGACTTCACGCGGGTTATTAATTAACAGACGCTGCTGCAACATGGCTTCGCTTGCCAACATCGCCAGATCACCATCGCTGATTTTGCAATCACGCAGTTGCATCGGTAAACCAGTCGCTTTGATTTTGTCTTCCAGCCACTGAATCAGTGCATTTGTCACCGTGGCGGCATCGCCTTCAATCGCCTCATTTCCCATAATTACAGGCGCAAGCTCTGCATACTGGGCTGCTGCGATCTCGTTTGCCGCGTTAAAGCGCATCACATGCGGCAGAACCAACGAATTGCTCAGGCCATGGGGAATATGAAAATGTCCGCCCAGCGGATAGGCCAGTGCATGAACCGCAGCAACCGGTGCGTTGGCAAATGCCTGCCCGGCATACAGCGCTCCTAAAAGCATATTACTGCGGGCTTCAAGGTTGTTGCCGTCGGTAACTGCCGTCATAAGGTTACTTGCCAATAAGCGCAGCGCTTCTTTGGCTAAAAGATCTGAAACCGGGTTCTTTTTATGCACAGACGTATAAGCCTCAATGGCATGAACCATGGCATCAATACCGGTCGCGGCTGTCACATGTGCAGGTAAACCACGAGTCAGTTCAGCATCGAGCAATGCAATATCTGGCTGCAGTACTGGCGATACAACGCCAGCCTTAGTCGTTGCGCCTGTGGTGACAATCGCAATCGGCGTGACTTCAGAACCGGTTCCTGCAGTTGTCGGCACCTGTAGCAGTGGCAGGCGTACACCGCGGGCATTGCCCACACCATACATCTGCGTTAGAGGCTGTTTGCAGTCCGGATGAGCCAGTAAAGCCACCAGCTTGGCCACATCCATCGAGCTGCCACCACCAAAACCAACAACAAAATCAGTCTTTGCAGCGCGCGCCTGGCGGGCAGCTTCTTCAACCGTACTATCCGCCGGGTCCGCTTCAACGTCTTTAAACAATGTGAGCGTTAAACCGGCATCGTTAAACGCGGGTAAAACATCCTCAAGCAGACCAACGCTGATAATGCCGGGATCAGTCACCAGCATCACACTGCGTGCGCCCTGCTCTTCGCAAATCGCAGCTAGCCGACGCGCTGACCCCGGTTCATTGATAATCGTGCGCGTTGTCGTAAAGGTAAAAGGCTGCATAAAAAACTATCCTTATTATTCTGAATTACTGACGCACAAACTGCTCGGCGCTTAAGCCAAACAGGTTGTCTGCCGACGTCTGCAGTATCTGACGGTGCAGCTCTGCACGTGGCAGAATGCGCTCAAAATAGAAGCGCGCCGATTCCATTTTCGCCTGATAAAACGCACTGTCTTCTGAGCCAGCATCCAGCGCTTGCTTCGCTGTGAGAGCCATTCGCGCCCAACCGTATGCGAGCAACACATAAGATGAGAAATTCAGGAAGTCGGTTGCGCAGGCTCCGATTTCTTCTGGGTTGCCAGCAGCGCGCTTAATAATGTCCTGAGCCAGCTTACGCCAGTGAGCATTCACCGATGTCAGCGCGGCAATATGCGCACGCAGACTTTCATTCAGATCATTGGCTTCGCAGAATGCGTCGATTTCGTCCTGCAGTTTTGAAAGCTCAGACCCCTGATCCCCCATCACTTTACGGCGCATCAGATCAAGCGCCTGAATACCGTTAGTACCCTCGTAAATCTGGGTAATACGGCCATCCCGCACCAGTTGTTCCATGCCCCATTCACGGATAAATCCATGGCCACCGTAGACCTGCATACCTAAGTTTGCCGCTTCAGCGCTCATGTCCGTCAGGAAGGATTTAACAATCGGAATCAACAGCGCTGCACGCACCGCAGCGGTTTCACGGGCTTCATGATCCGGGTGATGCTGTTCCAGGTCCAGATACTGCGCCGCTTCGTAGGCCAGCATACGGCAACCTTCGACCAGAGTTTTCTGAGTCAGCAGCATACGGCGGACATCCGGATGAACAATAATCGGGTCAGCCGGTTTATCAGGATTTTTAGGCCCGGTAAGCGAGCGCGACTGCAGACGATCGATGGCGTATTCCACCGCACCCTGATATGCCATTTCGCCAATACCTAAGCCCTGTAAACCAACCTGGAAACGCGCGTCGTTCATCATGGTGAACATGCAGGCAAGGCCGCGGTTTTCTGCACCAATTAACCACCCTTTAGCATTGTCAAAGTTCATTACGCAGGTTGCTGCGGCTTTAATACCCATTTTGTGCTCAACCGAACCACATACCGCAGGATTACGGCTGCCGTCGTCGAGAATTTTAGGCACTAAAAACAGTGAAATACCTTTTACGCCTGCCGGCGCATCCGGTAGGCGGGCAAGCACCAGATGGATAATGTTGTCCGACATATCCTGCTCGCCACCACTGATAAAAATCTTGGTACCCGAAATAGCGTAAGAGCCATCAGCCTGCGGCTCAGCCTTAGTGCGCAGCAGAGCAAGATCAGTACCGGCATGAGGCTCAGTCAGGCACATAGTGCCGGTCCACTCACCCGAGATCAGATTTGGCAGGTATTTGTTTTTCAGTTCGTCACTGCCGTGCGTGGTCAGTGCAAATACAGCGCCATCGGTCAGGCCGGTATATACCCGGAACGACAGGTTGGCGCTCATCATCATTTCCTGAAATGGGGTCGCCATCGACAGCGGCAGCCCCTGACCACCAAAGTCTTCGCTACCCGTCATAGACGCCCAACCGTTTTCACAGAACTGACGGTACGCTTCAGGAAAACCTTCTGGCGTTTTTACTTCGCCATCAGAAAACGTGACGCCTTCTTCATCACCGCTGCGGTTTAACGGAGCCAATACGCCCTCGTTAAATTTCGCGCCTTCTTCGAGCACTGCATCAATGATCTCTGCGGTGAGATCATCACGCCCCATACGTTGATAATGGCCGGTCAGATTCAGTACTTCGTGCATTACAAAACGCATATCGCGCAGAGGGGCTTTATAGGCTGTCATAATATGTCTCCGTTTCTATTTATTATTATTTTCAGAAATAATTTTTACAGGTCAGAAAACTTGCCATTTTCTGCCGCCAGCTTACGAATCAGTTGCGCAGGCGCCCAGCGTTCACCGTGGGCTTTTTCTAACGCTTCCAGCTCAGCGAGAACCGCGGCTGCACCCAGTTCGTCGGCATAGCTCATCGGGCCGCCGCGTTCTTTCGGGAAGCCATAGCCGTTCAGGTAGACCTTGTCGATATCAGCGCTGGAACGGGCAATGCCTTCTTCGAGGATTTTTGCGCCTTCGTTTACCAGTGCCAGAATAGCTCGCGTGGTAATTTCGTCGTCACTGATAGCGCGGCGCTCAAAGCCTGCAGCCTCGGATATTTCTGTGACTAATGCTTCTACTGAGTCATCAACAAGCGCCTCACGGCTACCCGCTTCATAACGGTAATAGCCCTGACCAGACTTCTGACCAAAGCGCTCCATTTCGCACAGGCGGTTATCAATACGTACGTTCAACTCGGCATCTGAACCTTCTTCCAGCACAGTGCCTGCCAACTGACGTGAACGCCACTCAAGATCAATACCCACAACGTCGTACATACGGAATGGTCCCATGGCCATGCCCCAAGCCTGCAAGGCGTTATCGACCTGCGCCGGCAGCGCACCTTCAAGCAGCAGGCGACGTGCCTGGAAGACATAAGGTTCAAGCATACGGTTACCGATAAAGCCGTGGCAGTTACCCGATACAACCGCCACCTTACCGATGCGCTGACCCAGCGCTTCTGCCATATCGACAACAGCAGGCAGCGTTTTGTCGCCACGAACAATCTCAAGCAGTTTCATAATGTGTGCAGGGCTGAAG
>JAYNJA010000275.1:0-3871 GCA_038109705.1 Thalassolituus sp.
AATCACCTTTGGTAATATCGCGGCCCATCAGGTTATGCACGTTGGGTACCGTGTTACCTTCTGGAGTCAGGATACAGTAGCCTTCAGATACACCGCGACGACCCACAGTCATACAGTTGCTGGTGCCAGTATTGTCGACGGTATAGGTACCGTTCAGAACGTTCTGCTGTGAATATTCAGCACCGACAACGAACTGATGTTTCATGCCTGCCAGTTCAGTATTCACAAACAGGTTCAGCTGATTAACGAGATAATCGACTTCCTGCCAGCCCTGGTGAGTACTCAGTGAAATAGTGGAATATTCACCGTTAGGGTCAGAAACATCGGTGGTAGTTCCGCGTGCGCCCGTTACGACATAGCCGTTGCTGGTAGTGCCATAACGGATGGCATTTTCAAGACGCATGTTGTCAGAAAATGCGTATTTTGCCGTGACAGTCGCGCTGTTTACGGTGGATTTCACAAAGTCCTGATCCTGTACATACGACGGCATATCTTTATAGACCACACCAGTATCGCGGTTCACAAAGCTACCCAGGTCAACCCGGTCGAATGCGTCGAGGTGGTAATAATCAGCAGTCAGGCTGAGTTTATCGGAGGCATCCCAGGTTGCAGACAGGGCTGCGCCGTTGCGTTCACGATCGTTTTCTTCACGATCAGGCACACCTTCGTATCCGTGCAGAAGGTTTGCGCGCACAGCCACGGTATCGCTGATGCCTTTGTTTGCATCCAGTGTGATGCGGCGATAGTCATCAGTACCAACGCCAGCTTCGACTTTATTAAAATCGTATTCAGTGCTCGCCTGTTTGCTAATGCTGTTAACTGCACCACCGGTCGAGCCGCGGCCAGCAAATGTTGAGCTTGGGCCCTTGGTAATTTCTACCTGTTCAACAGCAAAGCTTTCACGGGTGGTCATACCCGGATCACGCAGGCCATCAACAAAAACGTCAGAGCGGGCTTCGTGACCACGGATAACGTAGCGGTCACCGAAGGCGTTACCATTTTCACCAGTGCCCAGAGAAATACCTGGCTGAGCGTCGAGTATCTCTTTCAGATCACTGCGGCCGGATTCCTGAATCTGAGTCTGGGTCAGTACAGTAATAGTTTGTGGAGTTTCAGCGATGTCTTTTACATGGCGGCTGTCACCAGAGACTTTTGCCTTATAGGGCGCACCCGGTTCGGCATATGGGTTAGTGTCTAGAGTACGCTCTTCAACCTGCATGGTATCGAGCACGATGGCCTCTTCCGCGTGTACCTGACTCGTTGCCATCAGCAGTGATGGAATACCGAGGGTCAGTGCTGTTGCACCAGAAGCCATACGTGATTTCTGGGCAAAAGGTTTACGCAGGCTGAGTTGGGAGCTGCCGGATCGTTTTGTGTTCATGTTATTCCCCAAATGAAGAGTTTGTTATCAGGCTGAATTCAATCGGCATTACCAGTGGCAAATGATTTCTGCTTGGGTAGAAATCGTCGGGCACAGGCGGTAATGGCGACGCTTTTTCCAGCATCCTGATCGCTGCTTCATCAAGTAGCGGATATCCGGAGCTTTTCTTAATTGAGCTCTCTGAAATATCGCCATGGCGGTTCACGGTAAAGGCGAGCAATACGGTTCCTTCCTGTTTGCTCTTTTTTGCTATTGGCGGATACGTCCGATGTCTGGCCAGCCATTGATAAAGATCCTGGATATAGGTTCTTTGATTTCCGGCTGCGCCTCCGCTGGTTTGCTGGTCTGCGTTGCCGGTGGCTTTCACCATGGCATCAGAGGCAGCTTGTTCTGGTATGTCGTCGGTAGGAGCCTGATCTGGCTCTGGCTCCTTCTGTTCTTCAACTACAGGAGTCTCAATGGCGGAAGCTTCAACTGGCTCCGGTGGTGGCTCTTGTATTTTTTTCGGTGGCTTTTCTGGTGTAGTTTCCGGTGTAGTTTCTTGCAGCCGATAGGTGTTTTCAGCAACTGCTACTTTTACCGGTTCAGTTTTGATGTCTGGTTTCACCGGGGGCTCAACCATTTCAGGCTTAATCTCTACCTTCTTTTGCAGCTGCTGCAGGCGTTCTGTGGTGTTGGCGTAAGAGCCAATCTGGCCGAGACCGGTATCCACGCCAATGTCACCAGTGCTCACTGCATTGCCACTGCTTTCCTGTTGAGAGCCTGTCAGCGCATGCAGCATTACTGCATGTGCAAGCAAAGAAAATGAAATTCCCAGAGCCAGATAACCTTTATTCATTGATATTCGGCTCCAGCAGTAAATTCACCGAAACTTCATCGCCCACGGGGCGGTTGCGTAGCTCGGAGAGAATATTTTCCAGATCGGCGGCGGTAATGGCACTGTCGGCAACCAGAGTGACTGAACCATGAAGCTGCGACAGCGCGTCAGCAAGTTCGCTGGAGCCTGTTTCGATTTCCTGACTACCATTTTGATTAACAGGGATTTGATTAATGGCTATCCGGCCGTCGGCAAACATCTCGATCATCTGTTGCACTGCCGGTGCCTGAGTATCATCGATGTGCAGAGCTGGCAGATTAATAGAGGCATCCGGACGCTTCTGAATCTGGCCCGCGACCATGAAGAAAATCAGCAGCAGAAACACAATATTAATCAGCGGAATCATATTGTCGTCGCTGGAATTTTTACGCTTTGGTTGCCACATTTCAGTTCACTCCCATGTTCTGTGAAGCTTTAGAACTTTCCGAGCCTTCAGAACCTGCTGGCACGGAAAACGGCTGCCCCAGAGGTGCAGTAATGTTTGCCCGTCTGAGTGACTGCATCAGGCTGACGATAGCGTCCAGAGAGGTTGTTTCTTCACTGCTGATCACCAGAGTGCGGCCGTTGGCCAATGCAGGAATTGTGCTTATGTCCTCGATAATCGGGGAGATCTGGTCTGTGAGTAAGCGGACTGAGCCATCCTGATAAAGCAGGATAACCGCAGGTTCTGCGTCTGAGCTTTCCGTTGTCGCCGTTGCACTGCTGAGTGGCAGGCTCTGCCAATGGCTGAAGGTAGAAGTCAGCATGAAAAACATCAGCAGAATAAAGACCACATCAATCAGTGCCGTCAGGCTTATTTTCTGACCTGAGCGTTGCGGAAGTGCAGCGATTTCAGCTTCAGAAAATGCCATGTGCAGAGTGTCGCTCATGACTTAACCTCAGGCGCTCAGTGCACGGACAGTGTGTTCATTTGCGGTTGCGTTTCCGGTGGCCGACGGACGAACGCGAATAGTCAGTACTTGTTCGGTATCGCTCAGCAGGTGCAGACCAAGGTTTTCCTGGCGTCGCTCGAACCAGCTATGAATCAGCGTAACAGGGATTGCGACTCCAAGGCCTACCGCAGTCGTCAGCAGGGCACCCCAGATACCGCCCGACAAAACCGCCGGATCAACCTGGCTACCAGCAGCTTCCATCGCCTGAAAAGCTTCGATCATGCCGAGTACCGTACCGAACAAACCCAGCAGAGGGCTGACGGTCGCAATCACTTCGAGTGGACGCAGGCCGAAACTCATTGCCTGCATGCGGTTACGTAGCACTCGCAGAGCTTCGGTTCGGGCTTGTGCGGGATCAGGGAGTTTCTGAGCCTCCCAGGCATCACGGATGTTAGCTATGCGTGGTGACTGGCTGGATATTAGTTTTTCAGGGAAGTGCGGAGATTTATGCAGAGCACGTATCAGGGCATCAGCCGGGTAACGCGCAGACGAGGCGAGGCGCAGGCTATAGGTAAGTCGGGCTATGACAATGGATAAAGCGCCGGCAGATAAGAGCAACAGAATGGCGACAACAGGCCCACCAATAGATTCGGTTACCGCGAGAAGATCGGTGATCAGATACATAGCAAAAGCCCCCCTGAATGAATAGGGTGGCAATGCTAATGTAGATGCAAATCATTA
>JAYNJA010000276.1:0-3804 GCA_038109705.1 Thalassolituus sp.
GCGCTGACATATTTCCCAGCAGGGCGAAGATGAATTGCCAGAAGCGATTTGTTTTATAACTACGATGGGCAAAATAGCGGTGATAAAACGCAGTGATAGCGAACATGCGCAGCCAGAACAATGCCAGTGCGACCACAATTGCAGTAGTGCTGACTCCTGTCCAGAGCGCGGCGAAACAGGCGATATGCAGTAACAGGAAAGGAATAACCCTCACCCAGTTAAAGCGGGTGCTGGTCATATCGTCCTGTTGGCCCGCGTACGAATCAAACCAGCGGACAATATTTAACAGCCAGGAATTTCGTCGTGTGCTTGTGTTCATGGTATCACCGGCCTGAGCATCAGCTCGTCAGATTCTTGAATGTATTGAGTGCGCGTTCCCGCGCTGTTTTGTGTTCGACGATCGGGCTTGGGTACTGACAACGGCTGCGTTGATCCGGCGATGGGAAGTGCCGGTCTTTTGCTTTCAGTCCGCCAAGTTCCGGGATGTACATAGCAATAAAGTTGCCCTTTACGTCGAACTTTTCAGATTGCGTAATCGGATTAAAAATACGGAAGTACGGAGCGCCATCGGCCCCTGTTGACGCACTCCACTGCCAGCCGCCATTGTTGGATGCAAGATCGGCATCGACCAGATGTTGACTGAAATATTTCTCGCCCCAACGCCAGTCGATCAATAGATGTTTGGTCAGGAACATGGCGACGATCATTCGCAGTCGGTTGTGCATCCAGCCCTGTTCCAGCAGCTGGCGCATCGCAGCATCAATGATGGGATAACCTGTTTCGCCTTTACACCAGCGGTCAAAGTCTTTTTCACTACTGCGCCACGGCACATTTGCATAGTCCTCCCGGAATGTCTGGTGCTTACACAGTTCCGGATAAGCCACCAACAGATGGCGGTAAAATTCACGCCAGACCAGTTCATTGATCCAGCTGTCGATGCCCTGTTCGCCGCCACTGAGTATGCATGCATTGCGTTGCCACGCGGTGTAAATGCACTGACGAGGGCTGATCAGGCCTGTAGCCAGGTAAAAAGACATGCGGCTGGTGGCATCCATATCGGGAATATCCCGCCACTCGTGATAGTGTAGTACGTCGCTCTCCAGGAACTCATGTAGCTTGTCATGAGCGACATCTTCGTCAGCTTTCCAGTGTTCGTCCTCATACCACTCCGGTAGCCAATGACGTGCTTTCCAGACCTCTTTGATGTCGTGTGAGATCGTGCGCATGTCCTGACGTTCAGGTGCTGGGCAGGGCGCACCGATCTGGTCAGCCATGGCTTTCAGCCAGGCTTTTCTGAACGGGGAGTACACACGATACGGATCATCATTCTGGGTTTTCAGCTTGCCCGGAGGAATGACGCACTGATCATGGAACTTATTCACCCCGACGTTTCGCTCCCGGCACCATTTCGCCATGCCGATATCCCGGTGGCGTTCATTTATTTCGTACTCAATATTGAAATTAAGTTCAGAAAAACCGAATTCATCAATCAGGTCGTGTAATGCCGAAACTGAATCATTGAAGGTATTTTTGCGGATGGTCAGCAAAGGTATGCCAAGGTCCTGCAAACGTTTGTGCAACCGGTTGATGGCCTCGTGCATCAGGTTAATACGACGATCGCCAAGGTGGTGCTGGCGCCACTGCTCTTCTGTCACAAAAGTGACGGCCACGGTTGCTTCATCGTTATCGCGGCGGGAATGTAACAACGCTGGATTGTCGTGAACGCGCAGGTCTGTACGAAACCACATTAAACGGGTCATAGCTTACTCCCGGCGGTCTGAATGAAGCCCTGAATCTGGCGTCCGATGGAATCCTGAAGGTGGAGGTCGTCGGGCAACCCTTGAGGAGTCGCGCCAGAAAAATACACGGGTAGCCCAGCTTCAGTCACCATACGTTGCCATTGCTGCAGTTCATTGCTGTCGCTAGGGTGCAGGTGTGCCCATATCCATGAGGCATTAATAATCTGTGCGGTAATCATCAGTTGCTCGGTTGTCAGTGACGGTCCAAAAAATTCAACGCGGAATCCTGCCGCGCCAAGTGCATAGGCGGCCGCCAGCATGTGAATGGCGCCTTCGGAATGATTTGTTGCAATAAGCAGGAGTGGGCCTTCAGCGTGTTTCTGCTGCAGGCAGATGAGTTGCGCTAATTTACGCTGCAACAGATAGCTGAAATTTTGCTGAATCATTTGTCGCTGTGGATCCTGGCGCAGGGTACTGAGTACCGGCATCAGGCAACGGTCGTAAAACACAGCCATCGGGTAACTCGCTAACCCCGCGTTAAGTTCTTCGTCGATGGCCCGGCTATTCAGTTCGCACGCACCCTTGAGCATCCGCTGTATCATGTTCGACCAATCGTCGGCCGGTGCTTCTGCCGTTGACGGCGGTTCGGTTAACAGAAGTTTCACCTGGCGTATGGGATAGCCTTGATCAAGCCAGTACAGAATGTCTTTTACCTGCGAGACGTGTTCGTCACTGTAATAACGGTGCCCCTTGGGCGTGCGCAGGGGCTGAATAATGCCGTAGCGCCGCTCCCAGGCACGCAGCGTCACAGGATTCACTCCGGTTAAGCGTGCAAATTCCCGGATCGGATAGCTACCTGCTGCAGTCACAGCGCATTCCTCAGGCCGAGCTCATACGGGTGCGGATTCAGATATACCTGCTGGCGTGCGTAGGCATTTGCTTCTTCATGATGGTTGAGATGGTGCTTCAGCAGAGTTAACGGGACGATTAATGGAATAATTCCCTTACGGTACTCATGGATAATGCGTTCCAGTTCGGCCTTGTCTTCCGGCTGAATCAGGTTCTTCAGGTAGCCCTGCAGGTGCATCAGGGTATTTGTATGCATCTTGCGGCTGGCTGGTTTTGCCAGTGCTTTCATCAGCAACCCGAAATATTGGTCTGCGATCTGCCCGATATCGCCGCTGAGGTCACTCAACAGGCGGCCGGTCTCTTTGTAGTGCACGAGACTATGCGCCATAACCAGATATTTGTAGCGGGAATGGAAGTCAATCAGCCGGGCTGCAGTAACTGGTTCCTGACGGAACAGTTGCCACTCATGATAGGTAAATACCCGCACCATAAAGTTTTCGCGCAGCGCAGCGTCGTTAAGACGTCCTGCTTCTTCCATCGGCAATAATGGGTTCAGGCGGGCGTACTCACTGGCGAAGATCCCCTCTGCTTTGCCTTCCGGATGGCCATTCGGCAAATAGCGTTTCACACCGAACAGGCCGCAGCTTGGGCTTTTCTGCATGAAGATAAAACCGCACAGGCCGGTATGGGTAACTGTGACGTCAGCCGCATAGCCCTTTAACGGCGCGGTGAAGTCGTTTTCCGGATGATCAACACCCACTGCGCGGATAATGTTCGACTCCGGGGTCTCGCTCACAAGACGGATGGGCTCTCGTGGAGTGCCCATGCCAATAGCGACTTCGGGGCAAACAGTCTTGAGTTCGAAGTATTGGCTGAGAACGTCAGTGCAGAAGCGCGAGCGTTTGTGACCACCATTGAAGCGTACGGCCTGCCCGGTGAGGCAGGCACTGATGCCAACAGGAATTTTGGACTCTGGATTAGTGATCATTTTGTACAACCCCTGAGGTAATCTTGTATAAGATTTATATTGCAGGGAAATACTTGTACAAGTCAATAATACCTATACAAGAAAATAAATTTTTGTATAACTTGTCCGGATGAGTGTGGTCGTGAGCGTTTGAGCGGTTTGTTCTTGTTTTTCTGAAAAGGGGATAGCTGGAGGTTGTGAAGCTGGGAGAGGGAGAGCTGAAGGACAGAAAACGGAAGGCCAGAAAAC
>JAYNJA010000277.1:0-3792 GCA_038109705.1 Thalassolituus sp.
AGCAGGAACCATGGAGCAGCTTCTGGTCGGGTTTTGCTTGAAGTTGAACTCGTCGTAGGGTCTACCGCATAGATGGCGGTTCCGCCATCACTGGTTGAAGATTGGCTGGCGTAGATTGGGGTCTCAAGGTATTCGAGGCCGGCATGCGAGCTACTGTAGCCGAGAATAAGTAGGCAGAATACAAGGCTGCATCGAGACAAATAGGTGACGTTCATGATTCCGTACCTGCATAGAAAATGAGGCGGGTATTATGGAAAAGTCGCGATACGAGCGAGTATCCCCCAGTTGGGGGAACGCAGTGAGCCTATCAGGCCACTGGGGCGGAAGTTCTGCGCTGTTGGAGTAACATCTTCAGTTTTGCGGGTTGTAGCGGCTTGTGAATGACGGTTAACCCATTGTCATTCGCACGTTTGAGAATCTCAGGCGCCGTATCTCCGGTCAGTAGAACACAGCGGCAGTCAGGGTAGTGCTTACTGAGTCGGGATAAGAGCTCTATGCCATCTTCATTGACCAGACGGTAATCGCTAATGATGATATCCGCCGGCTGATTGATCAGCAGGTGTTCAGCATCGCTGCCATTGGTCGCGGAGGCGATAGAAACGCCCCACTGTGAGAGCAGTGCTGTCGCAGCCTGAAGTATGTCTGTGTCATCGTCGATCAGTAGCACTGTTGTGTCAGTATCGCTGGTGGTATTGATTGCAGGAAACGATGCGATTGCCTCTGAGCTGGTATTGACGGTCGACGCGCGGGGCATTCCAAATGCGAAGGTACTGCCGCGTCCGGGTGCTGAGCGTAATTCAATTTGGGTATTCAGTTTGTCACAGAGCCCCTTAACAATCGATAACCCCAGCCCTAGCCCCAGAGCACGGTTTCGTTGTGGGTTATTGAGCTGAAGGTATTCTTCAAAAATCAGGGAGTGCTGTTCTGCGGGGATACCTAGGCCACTGTCGGTGACCTGAATCTTTAGCGCATTGCCGTGGGGGCGGCATGCGACCAGGACTTTACCTCGCTCGGTATAGCGAATGGAATTGCTGATCAGATTTGAGAGTATTCTGATCAGCATTCCCCGATCGGTATTGGCTGAGAGGTTACCGCCGTAAAAGACCAGTTCGAGGCCATTGTCGGCGGCACTGTTCTCGAAGGTATTACGCAAGATTGTAAAAACCTCTCGCATGGCGACCGGTGCTTCCACTGCATCTATCGCATCAGCCTGTACCTGCGAAACATCGAGAATCTGGTCGAGCATCGTTCGTAAAGAGTCGGTTGAATGGCGAACCTTCGACACAATATTCTTTTGTTGGGCTGCAGGGCTGTCCATACTCAGTAGCTCAGAATACAACCCCAGTGCATGTAGCGGTTGGCGAAGATCATGGCTGGCTGCAGCAAGAAAGCGGGACTTGGCACGACTGCTGGCTTCGGCATCGTCTTTGGCTGCACGATACAGCTCGGCCAAATGCATGTTGTCGTGCTGGCGTTGAAACGACTGCAACAAACTGCGGTTGTGGCTATAGGCAAACCAGTATATTGCTGCGGTGAATATGATCAGCGCGAACCCGATGGGTTGTAGTGTCAGCCCTTCGACTTCTGCAATGAAGCAGGCACAAATCAGACTGAGAATAAACGGCGATACGGACACATAGTAGAACGGCAGGTAGGCACCTATCGAACCCATAGCTGAGGTGGCCATGCCCATCATCGCGATGATAATGAACACCGTACCGAAGCCCGGCGCGAGTACTTCGGGCTCCCCTGAAATAATCCACCAGGCAGGGAGACTCCAGCAAAGTCCGGTGAGGCTTCCGAGAAATAAGAACGTATGCAGGTGCTGTAAGCCGGTTCGCTCTGAATCCCTTGTCGAGACTGTTGCAGTGCGGTAGTTCATCCAGGCGAGCACGCCGACAGTCAGGCCCCAGGCAATGAGCCAGGGTGCTAACGATTCGGCCCAGAAGAGCACGATTGAAAAACCTGCCAGCGCGATTGAGCCCAGTGAACCCATCCACATCTGATTGGCAATATGTGTGAGCTGATCCTGATGGATGAGGCTGGCGTTAATCTCTCTGGCGGCTACCCCCATGACCGATCTTACTCAGGAAAATCCAGTTCATTGAAGTGATGCACGCCCGGAAAGCGACTGTCGGTATTCGGCGCTTTCTGGCTGTCGGGATGGTAGATCGTCAGCAACCAGTGGATACCCCATTTCTCCGCAGATTCTAACACAGCCTGACTGTCGTCAATCAGTAGGGTACGGTCTTTATCGAAGGGTTCTTCTCGCTGCAGGTGATCCCAGAATGCCTGACTTTCTTTTGGTTCCTGATAATCATGCGAGCTGATGACATGGTCGACCAGTTTATCCAGGCCGGTGCGCTCCATCTTCAGGTTCACACTGTCGCGGTGGGCGTTGGTCACAATCACAGTGCGCTTGCCCAGCTTTTTCATGGTATCGAGGAAGTCTTCAACAAACGGGCGGAAGCCAATCTTGTCCTGTACATCGCGCTTCAGTTCGGCGATGGGCAGGCCGGTGAGTTCGGTCCAGTAATCAAGACAATACCAGTTCAGGGTGCCACGCAGACCAACGAAACTTTTGTTCAGCTCCGCCAGTGCTTCTTCTTCGCTGAGGCCGTGATGTTCGGCATACTTAGTGGGTACATGATCCAGCCAGAAGTAGTTGTCGAAGTGCAGGTCGAGCAGGGTGCCGTCCATATCCAGAAGGACGGTGTCTATCTCTTGCCAGTCTGGCATTGTCATGCGGTAATACCTTAAGAATTCAGCGTTAGTGATATTAAAGCAGGCCTTTCATGCATAAAAAACCCGAAATCCTCCAGCGCCACATAGTGGCCGAAAGCCGCCTATTCCGCGTCGAGTCGATCGACCTGCGTTTCAGTAACGGCGTGGAGCGAACCTACGAGCGTCTGGTGCCCGGCGGTAACGGTGCTGTCATGATGGTTGCTTTGTTGGATAACGATACCATTGCTCTGATCCGGGAGTACGGTGGTGGCGTCGAAGATTACACCCTGACTCTGCCAAAGGGAGCAGTTGATATGGGTGAATCCATGCGAGATGCCTGTAATCGTGAGCTGCAGGAAGAAATTGGCTTTGGCGCGCGGGAATTCGTGTATCTGAAGAAGATGAGTCTGTCCCCGAGCTACATGCGTGGCGGGATCGATGTTGTACTCGCGCGTGACCTGTATCCATCCAAGCTTGAAGGTGATGAGCCAGAGCCGCTGGAACTGGTGCCGTGGAAACTGGCTGATCTGCCAGCTCTGTATGCCTCGGATGAGTGCAACGAAGGCCGGGCGATTGCCGCACTGGCGCTGGCGACTGAATATCTGGCTGGGCGGTTTGAAGGGACGCCGCTTTAAAAGCACATCTTCGATTGAGAAACGCAGCTATTAAAAAAACGCCTCCCGGAGGCGTTTTTTAATGGTCCTGCCTTGCCTTGCCTTGCCTTGCCTTGCCTGCTTAGTCCCCAATCTTCTCTACCGCCGGGTCGCCGCTTTTCTGCACCAGATCCTTATCGCTGAGTGCGAGCACCGTCTGCATGTATTCGCGCACGGCCATAAGTGAAAACGCCAGCGTCGAGAAAATAAAAATCCCGAAGTAGCTGCCAAAGAAAGTGGCCTGGAATATCCAGTTCCAGCCGCGCAGAGTACCTGTTGCCAGCAGAATTTCGATACCAGATTCCTGCGGCGTCGCCTGCTTGAGCAGACTCACATCCAGTGAATAGTGATACATAATAATGCTGACGACGGTCGCAATAATGCACAGCATCGGTGTCCACGACAGAATAAAACG
>JAYNJA010000278.1:0-3780 GCA_038109705.1 Thalassolituus sp.
CCTGGTTTCTTACCACACTGACACCCGTGAGCGTCTGATTCAGGGTATCTACCGGGAAGAGACTTACGGTACCGCGTACGACAACGGTCTGCGTAACCCACTGGCTGTATACGACAGCCTGCTGGACCGCGCTGAGAAAGCTGAAGGCATCTACAAGAAGATTGGCGAAGCTCTCAAAGCTGGTAAGTACGACGAAGCAACTCTGTCTATCGAAGGTCGTATCACCGACGGTGTAGAGATGGGTGTTCTGACTGCAGACGAAGGCGAGTTCATGCTGGCCTACGAAAAAGATGTTCTGGAAATGGTTCACGTTGACCACTTCCCGCTGGAACACTTTGGTCCTGTGGCAGAAAACCACGATAAGGAACAGCCTAAGAAGGCCGCTGCTAAGAAGAAATCTTCTGATGCAGAGCCAGCTTAATCGCTGAATCCGGAAAAAGCCCCGCCCTGCGGGGCTTTTTTGTGCCTGTTGTTCGGGTATTATGAGATTTCTGTTAATAAGGAAATCATCATGCTGATCAGTAATATGGAAGTCGTCCCCGGTAAACGCATAACCCGCCATCTGGGTATGGTTCAGGGCAGTACCGTCCGTGCCAAACACGCCGGCCGCGATCTGATGGCCAGCTTCAAGAATGTATTCGGTGGTGAGTTAAAGGGTTACACCGAGCTTCTCAGTGAATCCCGCGATGAGGCTCTGGAACGACTGCAGCAGCAGGCGACAGCGCTCGGAGCTAACGCCGTGGTCAATGTACGCTTCAGTACCTCCTCTATCGCTGCTGGGGCTTCTGAGATCTTCGTATACGGAACCGCTGTTATTGTGGAAGACCGATAATGGGTTTTCTGGTCTTTCTGACGTTACTGATCTTAGGCTACCTGTTTGGCCGGCTGGCAGAATCACGGCACTATAAGTCAATCATCGAACGGGAAGATGCCCTTCGCTCACTCCCCCTCGTTCCGATCCGTATTCCACCACCTGAGCTGATGAAACACGAGTCGCAACTGGTCACCGGCAGCGTCGTGATTTCAGTCGATTACTTCAAGACTGTTGCCGCCTCTCTGCGCCAGCTCATTGGCGGCCGCGTAGGCGCCTATGAAACACTTATCGACCGGGCGCGCCGTGAAGCCCTCCTGCGGATGCAGGAAGAAGCCAACGCACTAGGAGCCGATGCCGTGTATAACATTAAGTACGAAACCTCCCGAATAGGTGATAACGCAGGCAAAGGATTAGGCTCTGTTGAAGTGTTGGCATATGGCACTGCTTTAATACCTTCAGCATCGAAATGAGTTTTCCAAACGAAAACCCGAAATTACCTGAGAACATCAACAACAGCTATGAGAGTCCGTTGGTGGATTTTCTGTCGATGGCAGCAGTTCTGCTCGGTGTTATTCTGATCCTGACCTTCGCTATTGGCTGGAGCGCCAGTTGGGTCGGGCCGCAGATTCCACGCAACTGGGAGCCGGATATTTCACTGGCAGATACCGGGCTTTCTGAGGAAGACTTACGAATCGAGGCTTACCTTCAGAACCTGTTGATGCAATTGACAGCCCGAGACATTAGTGCCCAAGACACACCTTCCGGAGACACAAATGCTGAGCCCATCGCCTTCACCCTTCATTACCTGCCAGAAGTGGATGTAGCCAACGCATTCGCCACCGCCGGTGGCAATATTCACGTCACAGCAGGGCTTCTGAGGGCCGTAGAGAGCGAAAATGGGCTGGCGATGGTACTCGCCCACGAATATGCACACATCGAGCTCAGACACCCTGCCATACTGATGCTGGAGCAACTTGGACACACACTGCTTTATGCATTCCTGGGGCTGGGAGACAATGGCGCAGGCGCATTTGCTCAAAGCACTGGCATGACCACTCTGATGTCGTTCAGCCGGGATATGGAGCGCGCTGCTGATCTGCGCGCCTCTGATCTGCTGACAGCGCATTACGGACACACCGCTGGTGCAAGTGAGTTATTCCGGCATCTTTTAGAGGAAGATGAAGTAGAAGAAGGTCGAGCAACAAGCAGCTGGGGCTTATGGCAAAGCCATCCGGATACTCAGGAACGTATTGAACGACTGGAGTCTTCCTATGATTACAGACACAAAAAAGGCGGAGAAGCTGATGCCCTCCGCTCCTTGCCAGACTGGCTGATCACAACGCTGGAGCTGAACTCCAGCGAGTAAGCTACAAAAGCTTACTGGTTATCCAGGAAGCGTTCTGCGTCCAACGCAGCCATACAGCCAGTACCTGCAGACGTAATTGCCTGACGGTAGATGTGATCAGACACATCCCCTGCCGCAAACACACCTTCAACGCTGGTTTGAGTTGCGTTACCCTGCAGACCACTCTGAACCACGATATAGCCGTCTTTCATTTCAAGCTGGCCTTCAAAGATTGCCGTGTTTGGTGAGTGACCGATCGCAACGAAAATACCTTCGAGTTCGATCTCTTCGGTTTCACCGGTTTCGCGATTCTTGATACGCATACCAGTAACACCCATGTCATCGCCCAGCACTTCATCGAGCTCGCTGTTCCAGCGGATAGACACGTTACCGTTCTCTGCTTTGTCCAGAAGCTTGTCGGCCAGAATCTTTTCACTACGGAAGCTGTCACGACGGTGAACTACAACCACCTCAGAGGCGATGTTAGAAAGGTACAGTGCCTCTTCAACAGCCGTGTTACCACCACCGATCACGGCTACACGCTTCTTACGATAGAAAAAACCATCACAGGTCGCACAGGCAGAGACGCCCTTGCCTTTGAATGCTTCTTCACTTTCAAGGCCCAGATACTTAGCACTGGCCCCTGTAGCAATGACTAGCGCATCACATGTGTATTCGCCCATATCGCCCTTTAACTGGAAGGGACGCTGAGACAGATTTACCGAACTGATCTGATCAAATACAACTTCTGTCTCGAAACGCTCAGCATGAGCTTTCATGCGCTCCATCAACTCAGGTCCCTGAACGCCCTGTGCGTCACCAGGCCAGTTATCAACTTCTGTTGTCGTGGTCAGCTGACCACCCATCTGCATGCCACTGATAATGACAGGGTCCAGGTTTGCACGGGCTCCATATACCGCAGCGGTATATCCAGCTGGGCCAGAGCCAAGAATCAGAAGTTTAACGTGACGGGGTTCGCTCATGCGGAATCTCCGAGGTTTGAAAATTTTATTGGCCAAGGATTATAGAGAAAGCGAGGCAGCTTAGTCACCCCCCGTCACCCCCCACATACAAAGCCATACAAAGCATGCTAAACCGGATTACAACAAATAACATTGCTGGCTTACATTGTGATTTCCCTTTGAAATCAATCTTCTAGATAAACCAAAGTTCAATGAATGGCTGTTCGTCAGAAAGCCTTCGTTGTCGAAAAAATGAGCATGGTACAGGATAGATGTGTTGTCGAAGTTAACGCAAAAGGGTCCAGTTATGAGCAAACGTCAGGAAATACAACAGAAGTCCCGTCTTGGTACTTTGTTACTTCACAAAGGACTGATCAACCGTCGCCAGTTAGATGAAGCACTGACGCTGCAAAGCAGCAGCAAGCTCATGCTGGGTGAGATCATGGTCCGACAGGGCTGGATCTCTGAAAAAGATCTTAACAAAGCGATTACCTCAGATTCTAAATTTGAAAAAGAGACATTCAAAATCCAAATTTTAAAAGCAGTAAAAGAATTCAGTAGTGATTTAGAAAAAAAAGTTGAATAAACATTGACATTACGAACAGAAAACAAAACATATTAAAGATTCAATAAAAAATCTTAAAGGTTCAATTCTTGAA
>JAYNJA010000279.1:0-3763 GCA_038109705.1 Thalassolituus sp.
GAGTGATCCGGCTTCGAAGGTAGAGGCTATTTCCAACGAGTTGGAAAATTTCTCGCCGGGTCTGGCGCGTCGCGATCGCTGGCTGGTGCTGAATAAGCTCGATCTGATTCCCGAAGAAGAGCGTGAGCAGCGTTGTCAGGATGTGCTTGAGCGTTTGCAGTGGGATGGCCCTGTGTACCGCATTGCTGCTATTAACCGTGAAGGAACACACAAGTTAGTGTGTGACATTATGGAATACATCGAAGAGCGTCGCCTGCGTGCCGCTGAAGATGAAGAGTTTGCTGAAGAGCTGCTGGCTGAGCGTGAGCAGGTTGAAGAAGAAGCGCGCGAGCATATCGAAGCGTTGAATGAGCGTCGTCGTCAGGAACGTGAGGCCCGTAAAGCTATGGGTGAAGACGATGATGATGACGATGTTGAAGTTATTTATCTAAACCACTGACAGGTATTACCGCTTATATGACAACAGAGCAGTGGCAGGCGTCCCGGGCGCGGCTTAAGCAAGCCAAGCGTTGGGTGATTAAAATCGGCAGTGCGCTGCTGACTAATGATGGTACGGGTCTCAATCGTGGTGGGATGCAGAGTTGGGTGGACCAGATCGCTGGTCTGCTGGCTGCGGGTCATGAGGTGGTGCTGGTATCGTCAGGTTCTGTTGCTGAAGGGATGACCCGTCTCGGCTGGTCGACACGCCCGACGGAATTGCATCAGTTGCAGGCGGCGGCCGCGGTAGGCCAGATGGGGCTGGTGCAGGCCTACGAAACATCTTTTGCTCATCACGAGCGTCGCACCGCGCAGATTCTGCTGACTCATGATGATCTGAGTGATCGCAAACGCTATCTGAATGCCCGCAGTACTCTGCGTACTCTGCTGGAGATGGGCGTGGTTCCTATCATTAACGAAAACGATACCGTCGTAACCGATGAAATCTGTTTTGGTGACAACGATACGCTGGGTGCTCTGGTTGCAAACCTCGTTGAAGCAGATGTTCTGGTGATCCTGACAGATCAGGATGGTTTGTTTACTGCTGATCCACGCTCTAATCCAGAGGCTACGCTGATCTACGAAGGTCGTGCGTCTGACCCGCAGTATGCGGCAATGGCTGGTGGTGGCGGCGCCCTCGGGCGCGGCGGTATGGTGACTAAGGTGCGTGCGGCGACGTTGGCGGCGCGCTCAGGAGCGGATACCGTTATTGTCGGAGGACGCAATCAGGGTGTGATTTCGCGCCTCTACGATGGAGAGTTGATCGGCACGCTGTTGCTGGCAGATAAAGAACCGGAAGCTGCCCGTAAGCAGTGGATTGCCGGTCACCTGCAAACAAAAGGCGAGCTGGTGTTGGATGCGGGTGCGGTTAAAGCTCTGCGTGAGGGCGGTCGTAGTCTGTTACCAATCGGTGTTATTGCTGTTAAAGGGCGCTTCGAGCGTGGGCAGGTTGTTGCTTGTCTTAATGAAGAGGGTCATGTAGTTGCCAAGGGTTTGGTGAACTACAACGCGGAAGAAGCACAGAAAGTTCTGCGTACGCCAACGGTCAGGCTTGAAGACGTACTCGGAACGGTCTCTGAGCCGGAAATGATTCATCGCGACAATCTGGTTGTGCTTTAACTTGTGTTGGCAGTCTGAGTCGGTGCGTGGGCGCTGGTCGGGGTGCTGGAAGTGATTTACACCTGAGCGCGGTTTATACTGCGCGCAGTTTTCAAATTTCAGGAGATAGATTGATGATTGAGTCGGTAAAGGTTGCCGCGCTGGACGTCCGTAACGACGCACCATTCACCCTGTTTGGTGGTATGAACGTACTGGAAAGTCGCGATCTGGCGATGTCCATCTGTGAATACTACGTGAAGGTTACCGAAAAGCTGGGCATTCCTTACGTCTTCAAGGCGTCTTTCGATAAGGCGAACCGCTCGTCAGTCAATTCTTACCGTGGCCCTGGCATGGAAGAGGGCCTGAAGATTTTTGAAGAAATCAAAAAGACCTTCAATGTGCCTATCATCACTGACGTTCATGAGCCTTATCAGGCAGCTCCGGTTGCTGAAGTGGTTGATGTTATTCAGCTGCCGGCGTTTCTGGCGCGCCAGACAGACCTGGTCGTCGCAATGGCTGAAACTGGTGCGGCGATCAATGTGAAGAAGCCTCAGTTTCTGGCTCCGCATGAAATGCGTCATATCATCACTAAGTTCGGTGAGGCGGGTAATGACAAGGTCATGCTGTGTGAGCGCGGTTCATGCTTTGGCTACAACAACCTGGTGGTTGATATGCTGGGTATGGATGAGATGAAGAAGCAGGCACCGGTCATCTTTGATGCGACCCATGCTCTGCAGCGCCCGGGTGGTCGTTCGGATTCTGCAGATGGCCGCCGTCAGCAGGCGTTTGAACTGGCACGCTCTGGTATGGCGTTGGGTATTGCTGGTCTGTTTATCGAAGCGCACCCGAACCCTGCTGAAGCAAAATGTGATGGCCCGTGTGCTCTGCCGCTGGATAAGCTGGAGCCGTATCTGGCTCAGATGAAAGCGGTTGATGATCTGGTGAAGTCTTTCGAGAAAGTCATCATCGACTGAGGTGAGTTGCCCTGTTGACAGGGCAACATATTATCCGGATAATTCCGGCCCTCTCTGGGAACCTAATGGTTCTCAACTAAAGAAACCAAGGGCAATCGTTATAGCCTGTTGGTTTCCAATAAAGTTATTAACCGAATTTTGAGGAGCCGACTGTGGCAAATTCCGCTGGTTCTCGTAAACGCGCCCGTCAGGCTATCAAGCGTCGCGCTCGTACTATGGCACTGCGTTCTATGGTGCGCACTTACGTTAAGAAAGTTAACTCTGCTATCGCGACTGCTGATTACGATCAGGCACAAGCTGCGTTTACTCAATCTCAGCCTTACATCGACAAGTCTGTGACTAAAGGTATCATGCACAAGAATGCTGCTGCCCGCATCAAGAGCCGTCTGAACGCTAAGGTTCGTGCACTGAAAGGTTAATTCCTTCTCAGTCGCCTGAAAAACCCGCCAATGGCGGGTTTTTTTGTATTCAGGGGCTGAAAAACAGATAAGGTCGGAATATGGAATCTAAGACGTCATGACAGATACGCCTGAAGTAAAAGCACCCGTTGCCAAGAGCAGCAGTCTGCTGCGTTCATCCTCGATTGTGAGTGTGATGACTCTGGTGAGTCGCGTGTTGGGATTGGTGCGGGATGTGATTGTTGCCCAGTATTTCGGTGCCCGTGCGGACGCGTTTTTTGTTGCCTTTAAAATTCCAAATTTCTTCCGCCGTCTGTTCGCTGAGGGAGCCTTCTCCGTCGCATTTGTGCCTGTACTCAGTGAGTATCGTACCCAACGTTCATTCGATGAGGTTCGCTTGTTGGTAGCACGGGTCTCTGGGATGCTCGGGCTGGCCCTCCTTGCCGTTACCTGTCTCGCAATGTTGGGCGCAGATTATCTGCCGTGGCTGTTCTCACCGGGTTTCCGTAGTGATCCTGAAAAATTCGCTTTAACTGGCGATCTGCTGCGTATCACTTTTCCGTATCTGCTGTTTATCTCTCTGACGGCTTTCGCCAGTAGTGTGTTGAACGCGTACGGGCGTTTTGCTGTGCCTGCTATTACTCCGGTGATCCTGAATATCACTCTGATCGCAGCCACGCTGTTCTTTACTGACTATTTCGAAGAGCCTCTCTACGAGTTGGCGTGGGGCGTTTTTTTTGCATGATTGTTCCAGTTCGAATTTCAGCTAACAATTGTCGCACGTCTGCAGTTGCTGGTGCCGCCGCAGATCAAGCG
>JAYNJA010000280.1:0-3730 GCA_038109705.1 Thalassolituus sp.
CTCTGGAAGAAAACGAACACAAGATCGTTGCATACGATGTGTACGAGACTATCGGTGGTGGTTACTTCACCCGTGTATTCTCAATGATTCTGTCGACTATCTTCTTCTTCGCTATCGTTGGTCAGGGTCACATCCGTCTGATGTGGGCTGACGGCAGCCTGTTCAAGATGAAAGATAACCTGAAAGGTTTGTGGTTCCTGTGGGGCTGGAAGGGTCTGTTCCCGCAGCTGTTCTTCAAGTACCTGGATTACTTCCGTCCTGGTTTCCACCCGAACGACCACGACACCGTTCAGCTGCTGGACGACTGGCGTGAAAAAATGCTGACCGAAGGTGGCATGCTGGCAGACCAGATCAAGAACCCTTCACACGTTCGCACCAGCGCTGCTTAATCGCAGCCTGCCGAACGGGTAAAAGTTCGCACTTCAGGGCCGTCACAGCTTATGTGGCGGCCCTTTTTTATCGCTGAAATATTGCTGCACAGGCCGCTTCTGAGTACCATTGCGCCCTGCTTATTCCTCAACGGAACGTTCTTTAATATGCATTGCCCATTCTGCGCACATCAGGAAACCAAGGTGATCGACTCGCGTCTGGTCGCTGACGGCGAACAGATACGTCGCCGCCGGGAATGCATTCAGTGTGGTGAACGCTTTACCACCTTCGAAACCGCCGAATTGGTCATGCCCCGCGTGATCAAACAGGACGGCACCCGCGAACCCTTCAACGAAGACAAACTCCGCTCCGGTATCCAGCGTGCGCTGGAAAAACGCCCGGTCAGTGTCGAGTCCGTTGAAGCCGCCATGACGCATATCAAACAGAAGCTGCGTGCTACCGGTGAACGTGAAGTTGCCAGCCGTGAAATCGGTGAGTGGGTGATGGATGAGCTGCGCTCTCTGGATGAGGTTGCCTTTGTGCGTTTCGCCTCTGTGTATCGCAGTTTTAAAGATCTGGAAGAATTCCGCGCTGAAATTGAGCGTATCGCCCTGAAAACAGAGCAGCGCCAACATAACAGTGATTCAGAAGGTGATGCATGAATCACGAATACTGGATGGCAAAAGCGCTTAAGCTCGCCCGCAAAGGCACCTTCACTACCAGCCCAAACCCTCGGGTTGGCTGCGTCATTGTTAAAGACGACGCTTTAGTCGGCTCAGGCTGGCACCAGAAAGCCGGTGGCCCCCACGCAGAAGTCCATGCTCTGCGTGGTGCCGGAGAGCAGGCGAAAGGCGCGACGGCCTATGTCACGTTGGAGCCATGCAGTCATTACGGCCGCACGCCGCCTTGCGCTGAAGGGCTGATCAATGCAGGCGTTAGCCGTGTCGTCGGAGCGATTCGCGACCCAAACCCTGAAGTCGCCGGTCGCGGGTTTCAGATGCTGCGCGATGCCGGTATCGAAGTGATTGAAAGCTGCCTCGAAGCAGAAGCATACGAGATCAACGCCGGGTTTATGCAGCGCATGACCACCGGTCGTCCTCGGGTGCGGGCAAAACTCGCCATGAGCCTTGATGGCCGCACAGCAATGGCCTCCGGCGAGAGTCAGTGGATTACCGGGCCAGAAGCCCGTCGCGATGTTCAGCGTTTACGTGCTGCCAGCTGTGCAGTGATTACCGGTGCAGACAGTGTTCTGATTGATGATCCGTCCATGAATGTACGCTTCAAAGAAGCGGCGATTGATGTTCCGGCAGAACTGCAGCGTCAGCCGTTGCGCGTCATCGTTGATGGCTCCCATCGGGTGCCGGCCTCAGCAAAGATATTCTCTGTGGCGGGCGATATTCTGATTGCTTCGGCGACAGCCCCAGGACAGAAAATAGAACGCCCGGCAAATACTGGATCTGACATCGGAACAGTGAGTTACTGGCAGAACGGACAACAAACCGACAAAAGTCATCAGACCGACCTGCAAGGTTTGTTAGAGTACCTCGGCTCTCAGGGATGTAACGACATTCTGCTCGAATCCGGAGCAGGCCTGGCCGGTGCATTCGCGGCACAGGGCCTGATCGATGAAATAGTAGTGTATTGCGCGCCGACGATACTCGGTAGTGAGGCACGTCCCCTGCTATCATTGGCATTAACTGAAATGAGCCAGCAGATACGCTGGCGCTGGCACGACGTACGCATGGTAGGCAATGACCTGCGCCTGACGTTACGTCCTGACGCAACAAACGAATAAGGCAGTCACAGTGTTCACCGGTATCATCGAAGCAACTGGAACCATCGTCAGCGCCCGTGCCGAGGGTGGCGACGTGCGCCTGCGGGTAAATACCGGCACGCTGGATCTTGGCGATGTAAAATTAGGCGATAGCATCGCCACCAACGGCGTGTGCCTGACCGTCGTGGTTTGTCACGCAGATGGCTTCGAAGCGGATGTGTCCCGCGAATCACTCGCACACACCCGTATTGGTGAATGGTGTGCAGGCACCCGGGTTAATCTCGAAAAAGCCATGCTACCGACCACCCGCATGGGCGGTCATATCGTCAGCGGCCATGTTGATGGCGTTGGTCGGGTGGTATCGCGCACGAACGATGCCCGTTCAATCCGCTTCAGTATTGACGCACCAAAGGAACTGCAGCGCTATATTGCCGCCAAAGGGTCAGTGACAGTCGATGGCGTCAGCCTCACTACGAATGCCCTGACCGCTACAGGATTTGAGCTGAATATCGTACCGCACACCGCCGGAGAGACGACCCTGATCGATCTTCAGCCAGGCGCGCAGGTACACCTTGAGGTCGATATTATCGCCCGCTATTTGGAGCAACTGCTCGGCGGCGCTGGTAACAAACACACAGAAGAAAGTCGTCTTACTCCTGCATTTCTTGCAGAAAACGGCTTCTGGAAATAACCGGAAAACACTATGGCACTGAACAGTATCGAAGAAATCATCGCAGATATGCGCGCCGGTAAGATGGTCATCCTGATGGATGATGAAGACCGTGAGAACGAAGGCGATATCATTGTCGCGGCCGAAAAAGTAACGCCGGAAATTATCAACTTCATGGCGACCGAAGCACGCGGTCTAATCTGTCTGACCCTGACTGGTGATCGCTGTCACTACCTTGGCCTGCCTTCTATGGTGGCCGGTAACGGTGCGAAATTCTCAACGCCGTTTACCGTGTCAATTGAAGCCGCCGAAGGTGTTACCACCGGTATTTCTGCCGCTGACCGTGCGAAAACCATTCTGGCCGCAGTAAACCCTATGGGTAAACCAGAAGACATCGTTCAGCCGGGGCACATTTTCCCTCTGCGAGCCCGCCCCGGTGGCGTACTGAGCCGTGCCGGCCACACCGAAGCCGGCTGTGACCTGGCTCGCCTGGCAGGCCTGATTCCATCGTCTGCGATTGTTGAAGTCATGAACGCCGACGGCACTATGGCACGTCGCCCGGATCTGGAAATATTCGCGGAAAAACACGGTATTAAAATCGGCACCATCGCTGACCTGATCCACTACCGTATTGCCAACGAAAAAACGATTGAAGTGGTTTCCGAAGACGACGTTCACACTGAGTTCGGTGATTTCCGTCTAGTGACCTTCAAAGATACTATTCTGGGCGAAACTCACTTAGCGCTGACGCTGGGTAATATCACCCCAGATGAGCCGACGCTGGTTCGTGTTCAGACCAATAACCTGATCCGTGACGTTCTGGGCCTGCGCCCGGACGAGTCTGGTAGCTGGTCTTCTACTGCAGCCCTGAAACGTATTGCCGAAGAAGGTAAAGGCGTACTGGTGCTGCTGTCTGC
>JAYNJA010000281.1:0-3727 GCA_038109705.1 Thalassolituus sp.
GCAGCTTTGTGCTTGTTTTTCGCCATATGGCGCAGGCGATAACGGTTCAGCGACATCATGCCGGTCTCCGAACTGGAGAAGAAGCCGGACATTACGATGAGAAGAGCGAGAATGCCAAAAAGCACACTCAAGGGGACGTCGTTCAAGACGGTATCCTATGACTATTGAGGTTTCGCCATCATAGGCACTGGGCGTTGGCTGTCAAGCCAGGCCTCTGTCAGCGACCGATGACGTACTCAAGAACAAATTGAGTGCCGAAATAAGCAAGTATCAGGAAGGCCGTGCCGGCCAGGGTCCACTTGCCAGCTACCGGGCCGCGCCAGCCAGCACGTTGACGACCGATCAGCAAGACTGCAAATACGAACCAGGCGATCAATGAAAATACCACCTTGTGAACCAGATGCTGCTCCTGCAGATCGGTCACTACCGGAAAGCCTATGGCAAACGCCACGGTTAAGAGAATCATGCCAAGCCAGATGATCTCGAAAAGCAGGGCATCCATCGTTTGTAATGGCGGTAATGAACGGATCAGGCCACGGGTCTGATGTTTGCGCAGGTTGCGATCCTGAAGGATGACAAGAACAGCCTGTACCGATGCAATAGTAAACAGACTAAACGCGATCACAGACAAAAGAATGTGCCAGATCAGCGCATAGCTCAGTTCACTTTCGACCGCACTATTGGGCATTACTGCCGCCAGCATTGCGACTGTGGCTCCCATCGGCAGCAGGCCGGTGAACAGATTATCGACAGGCTTACGCCATGCAGAAAACAGAAGAAGCAGGGTGATGATCAGGGCGATCAGCGAGCCCACCTGAAACATCTCCAGATTAAGACCTCCTGGTCCGACCAGCGTCATCGAAAGCGCACCCAGATGCAGGAGAGCTCCCAGACTGGCAGATCCGATAAGAAGTCCGCGGGCGGGCGCTTTGTTGTCCTTAATCACCAGAAATTGGCGTATTGCTGCAAACAGATAAAATACAGCAGCACCTGCTGCCGGGATAATAGCTGTCATTTTTGATCCCCAAAACAATGGTGTCAGTGTCGCACAAGGGGGCGGTACACGGAAGCGGAATTGCCCCAGATAGCGGGTGCTACCCGGGTGGTTGGGAACCTGCGGCGCAACAGGGTATACTTGCTACTTATTTATTTTATCAGTTCAGGCAGAGTCACCGATGTTTGAAAGCCTTACCGACCGCCTTGGCGCCGCCCTCAAAGGGATCAGCGGCCAGGCCAAGCTGACCGAAGAAAACATTAAAGGCACCATGCGCGAAGTGCGCATGGCGCTGTTAGAAGCCGACGTAGCGCTATCTGTGGTGAAAGACTTCACTGCACAGGTTAAAGAGCGCGCAGTGGGTACTGAAGTTCTGAAGAGCCTGAATCCAGGTCAGGTCTTCCTCAAAATCGTTCATGAAGAACTGCAGAGTGTTATGGGGGAGGCGAATGAAAAGCTGAACCTGACAACTCAGCCGCCAGCTGTTGTTCTGATGGCTGGCCTGCAGGGTGCTGGTAAAACCACCACAGTGGGCAAGCTGGCTAAATTCCTGATTGAGCGTGAAAAGAAAAAAGTGATGGTTGTGTCTGCCGACGTATATCGTCCGGCGGCAATCAAGCAGCTTGAAACTCTTGCGGCAGAAGTGGGTGCGACGTTCCATCCATCATCTACCGAACAGAAGCCTCTGGTTATTGCCAACAGTGCTATCGATGCCGCAAAACGCGGTGGTTTTGATGTTCTGCTGGTCGATACTGCCGGTCGTCTGACCGTCGATGAAGATATGATGGAGGAGATCAAAGACCTCCACGCCGGTATCAAGCCGATCGAAACCCTGTTCGTGGTTGATGCCATGACGGGTCAGGACGCGGCTAATACAGCAAAAGCATTTAATGATGCGTTGCCGCTGACGGGTGTTGTATTGACCAAAGCAGATGGTGATGCACGTGGTGGTGCTGCGCTGTCTGTGCGTCATGTTACTGGAAAACCGATCAAGTTCATGGGCATGGGTGAAAAGACCGATGCCCTCGAACCGTTCCATCCTGATCGTGTTGCGTCGCGTATTCTGGATCTCGGTGACGTACTTACCCTGATCGAAGAAGCTGAACGCAAGATCGACAAGAACAAAGCCGATAAGCTGGCAAGTAAGCTCAAGTCAGGTAAAGGCTTTGACCTCGAAGACTTCCTTGATCAGATTCAGCAGATGAAGAACATGGGCGGTCTGACCGGCATGCTCGATAAACTGCCTGGCATGGGTAACCTCGGTGCGATGGCAAAGCAGACTGCTGCAGCCGAAGGTCAGTTTAAGCAGATGGAATCCATCATCTTCTCTATGACCCGTGATGAGCGTCGCTTCCCGGACAAAATTAACGGCTCACGCAAAAAGCGTATTGCTGCAGGTTCTGGTACCCAGATTCAGGATGTGAACCGCGTTCTGAAGCAGCATAAGCAAATGCAGAAAATGATGAAGAAAGTCACCGGTAAAGGCGGCATGAAGAAAATGATGCGCGCTATGGGTGGCATGGGCGGAATGGGTGGCCCTGGCGGTGGTGGTATGCCGCCGGGTGGTATGCCACCGATGATGCGCTGAGGGTTTTGGCCCGAAGCTAGCTGCGTTGCAACAACTGTGTTGCAGAGTTTTCTGGAATGCTCACGTATTACAATACGCTCCGCTTCCATAAAACTCTGCGCCTTGCTGTTGCGGCCTCGCTAACGCTTCTCTATCAGAGATAAGCCTCACTGACGTTTCAGACTTCAGACCTCCGCCCCAGGAGATACTTCTATGTGGACCCAGAAAACCCTCCAGTTAAAACCCCGCTCCCGCGGCTTTCATTTGATTACCCACGAAATTGAAAATGCATTGCCAGAGCTTGACGGTCTGTCTGTCGGCTTATTGCATGTGTTTATTCAGCACACCTCAGCCTCGTTAACCATTAACGAAAATGCAGACCCAACCGTACGAACCGATTTTGAATCGGTATTTAATAGGTTAGTGCCTGAAGGTCAGCCTTACTATAAGCACACACTGGAAGGCGATGATGACTTGCCAGCACACATTAAATCCAGTCTGCTTGGGCCATCGGTTACGATTCCAGTGACCGAGGGAAGGCTGAATATGGGAACCTGGCAGGGGATTTACCTGTGCGAACATCGTGACCACGGTGGTAGTCGTCGGTTAGTACTTACTTTGCAGGGAGAGTAGAGCCTGAACCGGAGGTTCAGGCGTTCTCTGTTGCTCTCGCTTCGTCGATCTGAGCCTGAACTTCGGGAGAGAAGTCGATACGGATGGATTTAACAAATTCGAACAGATCGGCTTCGGCTTCAGCACGCATCGCTGCGTTTTCTTCTTCTGTGCCGTAGTTAAAATTGCCGGTATTTAAGTCAATGATAAGTAGGTGATTTTTTGAAATCGGCGTAGCAAAGGAAATGTCTGCCGGACCAACAGCGGTATACCCTGCACGCGTATGTAGCCAAATCAGGCTGTCTGTATTCAAGCTAAAGATATCTTCTTCTTCATCAGGAAATACGAAGTATTGTATGTCACAGTTCGAGTTAATTAGTATTTCTTTGAGTTGCTCCTTCATACCAAAAAACACACGCCGTGCCTCCTCGATAGAAAGCAAGTTTCCACGAGGATCGGGGCGATAATCATCTACTCTATAAATTCGAGCATTAAAAATCGTAGGAGTGACCCGGAGTTGATCCGAAGTACAGATGTATTCGAACGTACTATTG
>JAYNJA010000282.1:0-3727 GCA_038109705.1 Thalassolituus sp.
GGGCAGACCCACAGGCGCTCACCGAACTGCATTGGATGGTAATCGTCCATCCAGGCGCGGACCCAGTCTTTGTCTTCAAGGATCTCGATGCGATGCTTTGGTAGCTCAGTCTTTGCTTTCAGTTGGAAAACGGTGCTCAGCTGCGAACGCAGTTCTTCGACGTCGCGGTTAGCCTCAAAAAGTCCAACGACTTCGGTGTTATCCCAGATTGGTGTTGTGCCCAGTTCCGGTTCGAGAATCGGCTGGTCGGCATCGTCCTGCAGAGTAACCGACAGTGAGCCGCACTCCATCAGGGTTTCTTCGGTTTTTTCTACCAGTTCACTGGTAGTGTGAATACGGATCTGAATCCAGGACATGATCGGTTAAATTCCTACTTATTCTTGCCGGCTTTGTCGTGTACTTCTCTGATGGCGGCCTGCATCGCCAGCTCATAGCCCTGAACTCCCAGGCCACAGATCACGCCTTGGGCGATATCAGAAAGATATGAATGTTGGCGGAAAGGTTCCCGGGCGTGCACGTTTGAAATGTGTACTTCGATAAATGGAATAGCAACGCCGGCCAGGGCATCACGGATAGCCACGCTGGTATGGGTGAACGCCCCCGGATTGATCAGAATAAAGTCGGTGCCGTCTTCCCGTGCGGAATGAATACGGTCAATCAACACATGCTCTGCATTACTCTGTAGCTGTTCAAAGTCAAAGCCGGCATTTTGGGCCTGTGCACGGAGCGTATTTTCAATATCAGCGATGGTTGTTGAGCCATAGATATGTGGCTCACGGGTGCCGAGCAGATTCAGGTTCGGGCCCTGAAGGAGCAGTATGCGTGACATGTTGTAATCCGGATTCGTACAAATCTGCTGCGAGTTTGCCGAAAAAGCCGCTCAGCGTCCAGTTATGCCGGGGGCCTAGAGGGACGAGGGGGGCATCAGGCTAGCGAACGGACAGGCGAAATCTGGCTAAGCGACTATAGTTCAGAGAGTCTTTTTTTTGCTTCTTCGAACAGTGGATGAGTTTGGTTAACGTCTTTAGTGCGACGCCGCGCAGGCTTCTGTGGATCCCGCTTATGGTATCAGCTCTGTTGTTTGCTGATGCTTTCGAGTGGGTGCCTGCTGAACTGACCGAACGAGCGGAAAAAGATTACGATTATCGCGCTGCCCGCCGCATAGATGACTGGCGCAGAATGTTGGAGCGTTCGGCGGGGCTGCCCGAAAAACGTAAGCTTGAAGAGGTAAATCACTTCTTTAACACCCGCCTGCCGTTTTATAACGATGACGTTCACTGGGGGCAAGTGGATTACTGGGCGACCCCTTATGAAGCTCTTGGCACCAATGGCGGTGACTGCGAAGACTATGTTATCGCCAAGTATTACAGCCTGCTTAAACTGGGTGTTGATGTCAGTAAGTTGCGGATCACCTATGTAAAAGCAATCCAACTTAATCAGGCACATATGGTTCTGGCTTATTTCCCCGAGCCAGATGCAATACCACTGGTACTGGATAATCTTATCAAACGGATACGGCCAGCGGATCAACGCCCGGATCTGGCACCTGTATACAGCTTCAATGCGGACGGCATGTGGCTCGACAAAATGAAAGGCAAAGGGATACTGTTGGGTAACCCGAACAAGCTCGATTTATGGACGGACCTGCGGGTCCGGATGAATAACCTCGGTATGGATTTATAAGCTCATGACACTCAGACAACAGTTTTCTCTTCTGGCCAGCTTGCTGGTGGTGGTGTTACTCGCAGGCAACCTGATGGTTACTGTGATGAATGGGCGTGACTATTTCGAGCAGCAACTGAACGGACGTGCCTACGATGCGGCCACATCTCTGGCCTTGTCTATGTCTCAGATTGATACTTCAGACAGTGTTCAGCAGACCCGGTTAATGGATGTACTTTTTGATCGTGGTTTCTTTGAGGACATTACCTTTACCCGCGTGGACGGCGAAACACTGCATCGTCGTGCCAGAGAAGCGATTGACCGTGGCGCAGCTCCTGAATGGTTCCGCTCGCTGGTATCACTTGAGCTGGTACCTGCCGAAGCGGACGTGACCCGTGGCTGGCAGCGTCTGGGAACGGTCACTGTGATCAGCCATGCCGATTTTGCCTATCGTGACCTGTGGAGCATGATCCGTGCAGAGATGATCTGGTTTGCCTGGGTGCTGTTGATTGCGTTGGTGGCATTGCAGTTGTTGTTGCGTCTGCTGTTCCGGTCACTGGTGCGGGTAGAGAAACAGGCGCTGGCTATATCAGAACGCGATCTGCAGATTCAGGAGAAAATTCCGCGCGCGCGTGAACTGCGCCGTGTCGTCGAAGCCATGAACAAAATGGTGCGTAAGCTTCAGGCTATTTTTGCGGAACAGGCAGAAATGACAGAACGCCTGAGGGAAGAATCTTATCTGGATATCGCCACTGGCCTGCTCAATCGTCGTGGCTTTGACCAGCAGTTCGGCCATATTCTCTCGCGTGATGAAGAGCACAGTGGTGTGCTTATGATCATGCAGATACAGAACTTTGCTGAGTTTAACCTGAATGCGGGTCGCCAGGCGGGTGATGATCTGTTGGCCGCACTGGGTAAGGCACTTGAGCAATGGCGTATGGATTATCCTCACAGTCTGCTGGGGCGGCGCGCTGGGGCGGATTTCTCCATCTATGTGCCGTGCGTTGATCGCATGCAGGCTGAAGAAATCATTCAGCAGGCTTTCAGTCTGCTCAGCGTATCGGCACTGTCGCAGCGCAATGAATTGTCGTTTCATCTTGGTGGGGTATACCTTCAAGGAAATCAGGATGACCCGGTCGATGCTTTCAGTCGTGCAGACGCGGCTTTACGTCAGGCACAGCGCCAGACCGCTGCTCGCTATCAGCTGTACCAGCGTGGCAGCAGTGAAACGGCCGAATGGACCGCAGGGGAGTGGCATTCGCTCCTGCACTCTGTGCTGGATAGCCAGAGTATTCAGCTCGAGTTTTTGCCGGTCATTTCGAACAAGAATCAGCGCCTGCTGCAGATCGAAGTGTTCAGCCGTGTGCGTTGGCAAGGGCAGACACTGTCGGCAGCTCGCTTCTGGCCAATGGTCGAACAGCACCGTCTGGCCTCACGTTTTGATCTGGTGGTCATAGAAAAGGTCCTGTCGGGGATGGCGGATCTGCCGCTCGAATCGGATGATGTACGTCTGTGTATCAACCTATCGCCAGCGTCTGTACTGGATGAGAATTTCCACCATGATCTGGTGTTGCTGTTGGAACGCTACCCGACAGAGGCGCGAAGAATCGCGCTTGAAGTTCCAGAGTTTGCCCTTTATTCCGCTGAACATGCCATTGCCCGTCTGGCGTTACGTTTGCAGGTTTGTGGTGTCGAAGTCGGTATTGATCAGGTGGGTACGGGGTCCATGGCCTTTGCGTATCTACAGCGTCTGCCGCTGGCCTACGTGCGCATTGATGGTAGCTTTAACCGTGGTGTTCATCAGGCACAGGATCATCGCTTCTATATTCAGAGTATGGTGCAGATCGCTCATAACCTTGATCTCCTTGTTCTCGCTGAAGGCCTTGAAGATGAGCCGGATGTGCAGGCAGTTCGTCAGACCGGTGTCGATGGTCTGGGAGGGTACTATTTCACCCGTCCTATGAGTGACATGGTTCAGGCGGTACAGTGGCAGCCTGCGGTCTGATAATCCGACTGCGACAATTCGACACTCCCGGTTTGCCGGAGGATTAGGTTATCCTGCCGG
>JAYNJA010000283.1:0-3719 GCA_038109705.1 Thalassolituus sp.
GCCTTTTACCTTGTCAGGTATGTCGTCGCTATTGGCAGCGAGTGAGGCGATCCGCCCGCCCATGCTTTTGCCGCCGATAACAACCGGGCCTTGAAAACCCTCTATGACCTCAAGCCAGGCGTCGATGAGTTTCGGTGCGCGGTCTGGCGGGCGCTTCTTACCATCTTCCTGACGTTTGATCATATAAGGGAAGTCGAAGCGCACAACGCAGATGCCCTGTTCGCTGATCATGCCTGCCATTTCTGTCATGAATTCACTGCGACTGTCTGCGCCAGCTCCGTGGGCTAATATGAATGTCGGGTTGCTGCGGTCGCCGTCGATTATCATGCGGTCTCCTTTACGTTACTTGCGCTAAATCAATACTGTTGATTATGACGGTAATATGATTCACCTGCTCTTATGGCTTTTGACTCTATCAGGCCAAAGGGCAGGCGCAGAAGGTGCGAAAAGGTATCACAGCGTGGCCGAAATGCACCTGATTATAATCAGGAATTATTCTTATTTGCGTATCATTCGCCATAAAGTACTGTAATTACAGGTTTTTTTTGACGTTTATTTGCAAATGAGGATGGCAGGAACCATAATTGCGCCGATTTTTTAACCCTCTAACTTCGCTGTTAATGGAATCTGATCATGAGCACAGCATTTGACCATCCAGAATACAACTACAAGGTGGTAAGACAATTTGCCATCATGACTGTTGTCTGGGGCGTTGTTGGCATGGCAGTCGGTGTACTCATCGCTGCTCAGCTGGCATGGCCTCAACTGAACTTTGATACCCCTTGGTTCTCATTCGGACGTCTGCGTCCTCTGCACACTAACGCGGTGATTTTCGCCTTCGGTGGTTGTGCACTGTTCGCGACTTCTTACTACATCGTGCAGCGCACGTGTCACACCCGTCTGTTCTCAGACACTCTCGCGAGCTTCACCTTCTGGGGCTGGCAGGCAGTTATCGTTGCTGCGGCAATCACTCTGCCAATGGGTATGACGTCAACCAAAGAGTACGCTGAACTGGAATGGCCAATCGACATTCTGGTGACTCTGGTGTGGGTCTCTTATGTGATTAACTTCCTTGGCACGCTGGCTATCCGTAAAGAAAGCCACATCTACGTTGCTAACTGGTTCTTCGCGGCATTCATGATCATGATCGCTATCCTTTACGTGGGTAACAACCTGGCAGTGCCTGTATCACTGACCAAGTCTTACTCTGTATGGGCTGGTACCGTAGACGCCATGATTCAATGGTGGTGGGGCCACAACGCGGTAGGTTTCTTCCTGACTGCAGGCTTCCTGGGTATCATGTACTACTTCGTGCCTAAGCAGGCGGGTCGTCCGGTTTACTCTTACCGTCTGTCGATCGTTCACTTCTGGGCGCTGATTTCTATCTACGTTTGGGCTGGTGCTCACCACCTGCACTACTCTGCTCTGCCAGACTGGGCTCAGACTTCAGGTATGGTTATGTCTCTGATCCTGCTGGCTCCTTCGTGGGGTGGTATGATCAACGGTATGATGACTCTGTCTGGCGCATGGCACAAACTGCGTACTGACCCTATCCTGCGTTTCCTGGTTGTATCTCTGTCTTTCTACGGTATGTCTACCTTCGAAGGCCCGATGATGTCCATCAAGACTGTAAACGCACTGTCTCACAACACTGACTGGACTATCGGCCACGTACACTCAGGTGCTCTGGGTTGGGTTGCTATGGTTTCTATCGGTGCTCTGTACCACCTGATTCCTATCATGTTCGGTCGTAAGGCTGGTCAGATGTACTCTATCGGTCTGATCAACGTTCACTTCTGGCTGGCTACCATCGGTACTGTTCTGTACATCGCTGCGATGTGGGTGAACGGCATCATGCAGGGTCTGATGTGGCGTG
Organism: Thalassolituus sp.; assembly: GCA_038109705.1. Classification (GTDB taxonomy): domain Bacteria; phylum Pseudomonadota; class Gammaproteobacteria; order Pseudomonadales; family Oceanobacteraceae; genus Thalassolituus. The sequence goes on from JAYNJA010000283.1 coordinate 1,877, forward strand.
CAGTTAACGAAGACGGCTCTCTGAAGTACAGCTTCGTTGAATCTGTTGAAGCTTCCCACGGCGGTTACGTTGTTCGTGTTCTGGGCGGTGCATTCTTCCTGACCGGTATGCTGATCATGCTGTTCAACGTGTACATGACCACCCGCGAAGCTAAGAAAGAAGCTGCGGTTGCGGCACACGCTTAAGGAGTCTGGCAAATGAAGCACGAAACTATTGAAAAGAATTTGCCACTGATGGTGGTAATGATTGTTATCGCTCTGAGCTGGGCCGGTCTCGCTGAGATTGTTCCTCTGTTCTTCGATAAGAACACTCAGCAGCCAGTTGAAGGCCTGAAGCCTCTGACTGCTCTGCAGATTGAAGGTCGCGATATCTACATGCGTGAAGGTTGCGCGGTATGTCACACTCAGATGGTTCGTCCGTTCCGCGCTGAAACTGAGCGTTATGGTCCACCATCTGTGTCTGGCGAGCACGTTTACGAGCACCCATTCCTGTGGGGTTCTAAGCGTACTGGTCCTGACCTGGCCCGTGTAGGTGGTCGTTACTCTGATGAGTGGCACCGTGCGCACCTGTACAACCCACGCGACGTAGTTCCAGAGTCGATCATGCCGTCTTACCCATGGCTGTTCAAAGACACTGTTGACGGTCGTGACACACCTAACAAGCTGAAAGCTCTGCGTATGGTCGGCGTACCTTACACTGACGCTGACATCGAAGGTGCTAAAGAAGCGGTTGACGGTGTGACTGAAATCGAAGCTCTGGTTGCTTACCTGCAGCAGCTGGGCACAGTCGTCACTAAACGGTAATCCCATGGACATTAACGACGTTCGCGGCCTCGGGTCTGTATTTGCCCTGATCGCATTTATCGGCATCATCTGGTGGGCTTATGGCTCCAGCCGTAAGCAGCGCTTTAAAGATGACGGTGATATCCCTTTCCGGGATAACAGTGAAATGCCCGCGAACGACGATAAAGATCGGAGTAAATAATTATGTTGAGCTCATTTTGGAGTTTCTGGGTCCAGGCGATTGTTATCGGATCCATGATTGGTTGCGGGATTCTGATCCTGTACACATCTAAAGGTCAGCGCAAAGGCGAAACTGACGAGACTACTGGTCACGAATACGACGGTATTCAGGAACTGGATAACCCGCTGCCACGCTGGTGGGTATTCATGTTCTGGGCAACTATCGTATTTGGTTTTGGTTACCTGGGTATTTATGGTCTGGCTAACTTCGACGGTTTCGGTACCGTTAAAGTAGACGGCGAAGACGTTACCTGGACTCAGACTAACCAGTGGAAAGCTGAAGTTCAGGCATTCGACGAGAAAGTAGCGCCTCTGTACGCGGGTTACCTGGCAACTCCGGTTGCTGAACTGGCGACCAACGAAGAAGCACTGCAGACTGGTCAGCGTCTGTTCAAGAGCTACTGTGGCGTATGCCACGGCTCTAACGCGATGGGTGCACAGGGCTTCCCGAACCTGACCGATCACGATTGGCTGTATGGCGGCGCTGCCGACACTATCAAGCAGACCATCATGTACGGCCGCCAGGGTGCGATGCCTGCATGGGAAGCTGCACTGGGTGAAGAAGGCGTTAAAGACATGGCTCAATACGTACGTAGCCTGTCTGGTCTGGAGCACGATGCAGAAGCTGCCGAAAAAGTAGCGCCTAAGTTCGCTCAGCTGTGTGTTGCCTGTCATGGCGCAGACGGTAAAGGCAATCAGCTGGTTGGCGCGCCTAACCTGACTGACGAGATCTGGCTGTATGGTGGTTCTACCAAGCAGATCGAAACCACTCTGCGTTACGGCCGTGCTGGTAAGATGCCTGCACAGTCCGAAACTCTGGG
>JAYNJA010000284.1:0-2399 GCA_038109705.1 Thalassolituus sp.
CCACCGGCCAGGGCAGAAAACCAATTCGCCACAACGGCAATAAGAAACAGAGCGAAATGTTCGATATACTCAGGCATAGAAAACTCAAAAAGGGACATGCCCCGATGAAATACTCACTCTACTACCACGACTACTGCCCGTTCTGTCAGCGCGTATTGATGGCACTGTCGAGCTTTGATGTTGAAGTAGAAAAACGTAACGTTATGCAGAATCCGGCGTTCCGCGATCAACAGCAGAAAGCCACTGGCCGAACTACCGTACCCTGTCTTCTGATCGAAGATGGCGAATCCGAAGAGTGGATGTACGAATCCGCCGACATTATCCGTTATCTCAAATCCCAGTAAGGGATTTCAGTAACTCCGGTGTCCCCAACAGACGACGGACGGTTTCTACCACTGCCTGCGTCTGCGGATCTGGTTCGATATTGATCATATCGCCGACCTTAGCCAACCCGAAGGTCGTCACATCGCGAGTTTCCGGGATCAGGTGCACTGAGAATGCGTCGTCTCTCAACTCGGCAATCGTCAGGCTACAACCGTTGAGGGCCACATAACCTTTATCCAGAATAAACGCTGCCAGATGCTCAGGACGCTCCATCCAGATCACCAGATTATTCTCAGACTCAATAATCTCAGTCACGGCGACCTGATCCATTACGTGACCAGAAATCGCATGCCCACCGATCTCGTCACCAAAACGCGCAGCTCGCTCAATATTAACGATACTGCCCGCCTCCAATGCTCCCAGGTTCGTGACCTTAAGTGTCTGACCGATTGCATCGAAACTGACCCTGGTGCCCTCACTGGTTCCCTCAATCGTGCGAGCAGTCAGGCAGGTGCCATTAATCGCCACTGAGGCACCAATCTGTAAACCCTCCACTAAAGTCGGCGGAAAATCGAAGATAAAGGTCGCAAAGTCTTCTTTGCGCACGATTTCGGCGAGAGGTTGGCGCGACTGGACAATTCCGGTAAACATTTTTGGGCCTCAGGTCATCACAGAGGAAGGCATTATGCACTATACTCGGGCGTGAAAGTATAAGCTGAGTGTGAACGTTGGAAGTTAAAAAAACAGGACTCATCCTCTCTGGGGGTGGTGCACGTGCGGCCTATCAGGTAGGCGTACTTAAAGCGATCCATAAGATTCTGCCAAAAGGGCATTACAACCCTTTTGACATCATATCCGGCACCTCAGCTGGAGCCATCAATGGTGTAGGCCTTGCCAGTTACGCAGAGAATTATCGCATCGGGATTAAACACCTCGAACGTATCTGGATGAACTTCACTCCAGAGCAGATTTATCGCACTGACTTTCTTGGTATATCCCACGGCCTGATGCGCATCATGCGCTCACTGATTATTGGCCGTCGCTTTAAAAATGACCCGGTTTCTCTGCTGAATAATCAGCCACTCCGTGACCTGATGTCTGAAGCCATTAAATTCGACCAGATCCAGAGTGCCGTCGACAATGGTGCATTGCATGCCGTTGCTGTGAACTGTTCAGGCCTTGAAAGTGGCGAATCTGTAGCATTTTTTCAGGGTCATTACAGTATTACTAACTGGAATCGCCACCGCCGTATTGGCAAACGTACCCGCATTACCCTTGATCACCTGATGGCGTCGTCGGCCATTCCGATGATTTTTCCAGCAGTAAAACTACACGGCGAATACTACGCAGACGGTGCGGTGCGACAGCTCGCTCCTATAAGTCCGGCACTGCATCTTGGCGCCGAGAAAATCATGGTGATTGGTGTTTCCGGTATTGCACACAAACGCAAAGACTATGTTAAACCCCCAGCGGCCTATCCAAGCCCGGCAAAAGTCATGGGACATATGCTCAACGCAGCCTTCCTCGACAGTATGGAAACCGATGTAGAACGTCTGCGCCGGATTAATCGCACACTCTCCAGCATTCCAGAAGACGTGCGCAAAGCGGCGAATATGGAACTTAAGCCAATCGAGCTGCTCGAAATCAACCCGAGTCGCTCGATTGATCAGATTGCAGGTGAACACGCAGATGAAGTTCCGCGCGCACTGAAAATGGCACTGGGTGGCAGTGGCAACACCAGCCATAACGGCTCAGGTATTCTCAGTTATCTGCTGTTCTCCAGAGGCTTCTGTAAAGCTCTGATTGACCTTGGCTACAGCGATGCCATGCAACGGGCCGATGAAATCCGGGCATTTTTCTCAGACCATTTTGAGGAAGAAAATAAGCAATGAAAAATCCTCTGCGTATCGTCGTTCTTACCGGCGCAGGTATTTCTGCAGAATCAGGCATTAATACCTTCCGGGACAGCGGCGGACTCTGGGAAAATCATCGACTTGAAGACGTAGCAACCCCCGAAGCATTTCAGCGTAATCCCGAATTAGTACAACGATTTTACAATGCCCGTCGCGCACAAC
>JAYNJA010000284.1:2409-3704 GCA_038109705.1 Thalassolituus sp.
ACCTAACGCAGCTCACATCGCGCTGGCTGAGTTTGAAAAGTCCTTTTCAGGTGAGTTTTTACTGGTTACCCAGAATGTTGATCATTTACATGACGAGGCTGGTTCTGAAAATCTGATTCATATGCACGGCGAACTGCTGAAATCACGCTGTACCAACACAGATCAGATTCACCATCAGGCTGGCGCCATTACAGATAAGAGCACGTGCGACTGCTGTGGAACGGCAACATTACGTCCACATATTGTCTGGTTTGGAGAAATGCCACTGTATATGGATGAGATCTACACTGCACTCGATCAGTGTGATCTCTTCATAAGTATCGGAACCTCCGGCAATGTTTACCCAGCGGCAGGCTTTGTCGAAGTAGCGAATGCCGCGGGTGCCCGAACGGTTGAAATTAACCTTGAGCCATCTAATGGTGCCGCCGCATTTAAAGAAGCCATTCATGGCCGGGCGTCGATAGAAGTGCCTGCTTTTCTTAACTCTCTTCTGCCTTAGCTCTCTTCTGCCCTAACTCTCTTTTACCTTAAAACCAGGACTAACGGCCGGAACCTGATTGGATTCTGTTCGATCTGAGTGCTCGAATAACCACACCAGGATGGCAGGCGCTACCAATAAATCAGCTACTAATCCAAGTAGCATGACAGCCGACGTTAACCAGCCAAACGTAAATACCGACTCAAAATTTGAAAATACCAGCACCTGAAAACCAGCGACCAACACGATCGTCGTCAGAAACAGAGCTCGCCCTGCGCTGCTTAATGCGCCCTCCAGTGCTACAGGAACAGAAGCCCCTTGTAGCCTTCTTTGCCTGAAAGCTGCCGTGATATGGACCGTATCATCAACAACCAACCCCATCGCCACTGAAACCACCAACATACTCAGAATATCCAGTGGAATATTGAGTAGTGGCATACAAGCGACGACTAAAAACAGCGGCAATAAATTCGGAATCATCAGCAGCGCCCCCAGCCAGACACTACGGGTAAACAGCATCATAATGCTGATCAATACAAGAAATGACAGGCCATACCCCTGGCTTGCGGAATGAATTAATTCAGTATGAGATGCCGCCATAATCACTGGCTGGCCTGTCACCTGAATTGCAAAATTTTCAGAATTCAGCGACGCAAGAGAAGATTCAAGATAATTAATTAATGAAAGATATTCTTTGCCTTCGCGCATAGGAACACGCAGCGACAGTCGCGCATAGCGATAGTCGGGAGAAACAATCCGCCTCATCTGTTCTGGTGACATAAGGCGATACCGGTAGAACTCTGGCAACGACAAAGCC
>JAYNJA010000285.1:0-3182 GCA_038109705.1 Thalassolituus sp.
GTACGCTCTCTGCGACCTTACCAGCCAGGTAAGCCGATTGATGAACTGGCACGTGAGCTGGGTCTGAATGAAGCTGACATCGTTAAGCTTGCCAGTAACGAAAATCCGATGGGCCCCAGCCCTAAGGCGCTGGAAGCGATTAAAGCGGAACTGGCCGATCTGACTCGTTATCCGGACGGTGCTGGTTTCGTTTTGAAGAAATCGCTCAGTGAAAAACTGTCGATTCGCCCGGAGCAGATTACTCTCGGTAATGGCTCCAGTGATATTCTCGATTTTATTGTTCGTGTGTTCGTTAACGACGGCGACAACGTCGTATTTTCGCAGCATGCTTTTGCGTTTTATGGTCTTGTGGAGAAAATGGTCGGTGCTGAAAGGATTGTCACACCGGCGAAAGATTTCGGTCATGATCTCGATGCAATGGCGGCGGACATCAACGATCGCACGCGCATTGTATTTGTAACGAATCCAAATAATCCGACCGGCACGTGGAATAGCCGTGATGAACTGCTCAACTTCCTGAATAAAGTACCGCAACATGTCATCGTACTGCTGGACGAAGCGTACTTTGAATACGTTCACGAGGCGGACTACCCAGACGGTATCAGCTTGTTAGGCGACTATCCGAACCTGGTCGTCACCCGCACTTTCTCGAAAGCATACGGCCTTGCGTCGCTGCGCGTGGGCTACGGTGTGTCGAGCCCTGAACTGGCCGACCTGATGAATCGTGTCCGTCCGCCGTTCAATGTTGATTCGTTTGCACTTGCAGCCGCTAATGCAACACTCCTTGATGAGGAGTATGTCAAAGAAAGCATCGCACTTAATGATGCCGGTATGGCGTATCTGACTAGTGCATTTACCGGTATGGGTCTGTCTTATATTCCATCTGTAGGCAACTTCATCAGCTTTAAAGTGCCTGCTGGCGTGAATGCGATGGATGTGTATAACGGCCTGCTGCGCGAGGGCGTCATTGTACGCCCGGTGGCGAACTACGAAATGCCTGAGTACCTGCGTGTATCCATTGGCACAGAGGCAGAAAATCAGACCTTTATCAGCGCATTGAAAACGGTTCTGTCTTGAGTAAACAAATTCTGATACCGCGTATCGCTGTTATTGGTCTGGGGCTCATTGGCTGCTCCTGGATCAAGGCATTGCGCGTGCGGGGTTGTGTGGGAGACGTATGTGGATATGATCGCAATCTTGATTCCATGCAGCTCGCCTTGTCAGAAGGCTTAATCGACAGTTACAGCGAAGACGTTGGGGCGGTGGTTAACAATGCCGACCTGGTGATTGTATCTGTGCCGATTATGGCGATGAGACCGGTACTGGAAAGCATCCGCGATCATATCGCTGAGCATACCGTGATTACAGACGTTGGCTCGGTAAAGGGCTCTGTTGCTACCGATGTGGCTGCTGTGTTCGGCAAGGGGTTTCCACGATTTGTACTAGGGCATCCGATTGCTGGGTCTGAGCGCAGCGGTGTGATGGCGGCAGATGAAAACCTGTATGTTCGCCATAAAGTGATCATTACCCCCGAGCCGCATACCTCGAAAGAGGCATTGGCCCTCGTTCGCGACGCATGGACGGCGGTGGGTGCTGATCTTGAGCACATGAGTGTCTCGCATCATGATGAAGTTCTCGCGGCGACCAGTCACCTGCCGCATCTTCTGGCGTATTCGCTGGTCGATACCTTGGCCAACAGTCATGAAAATAAAGAAATCTTTAACTATGCTGCCGGCGGTTTCCGAGACTTTACGCGTATTGCCGCCAGCAGCCCGGTCATGTGGCGTGACATTTTTGGTGCCAACAAAGACCAGATTCTGAAGACGCTGGATCTGTTCAGTCACGATCTGGCTTTTCTGCGTGCTGCGATAGAGCAGGGCGACAGCACCTTTGTCATGGGGGTGCTGACCCGGGCGAAATCCGCGCGTGATCATTTTTCCAAGATACTTGCCCGTCGGGCCTATGTTGAACCTATGAAAACAGCTTCTATCTCTTACATTGCGAACCCTGGTAAAGCCTTGTCTGGCAGCTTCCGTGTACCGGGTGACAAGTCGATTTCTCACCGCTCAATCATGTTGGGCTCTCTGGCGAACGGTACGACTGAAGTTACCGGCTTTCTTGAGGGGGAAGATAGTCTGGCGACGCTGCAGGCATTCCGCGATATGGGCGTGGTCATCGAAGGGCCACACCGCGGTCGCGTAACTATTCACGGTGTTGGTCTGCACGGTCTGCAGGCTCCACCGAATGCTCTGTATCTGGGTAACTCGGGTACCTCTATGCGTCTGTTGGCTGGTCTGATGGCTGGCCAGGCATTTGATGTTGAAATGACAGGTGATGAGTCGCTTTCCAAACGTCCGATGGGACGTGTGGCTGATCCGCTGGCCTTAATGGGCGCGATTGTTGAAACCGCAGATGCCGGCCGACCGCCGATCAAGGTGAAAGGTGGCAGCCCGCTCAAGGGCATTCATTACGATCTGCCAATGGCCAGTGCTCAGGTGAAGAGCTGTGTGCTGCTGGCTGGTCTCTACGCTGAGGGAGAGACCTCGGTGACAGAACCTGCTCCGACACGTGACCACACTGAGCGCATGCTGCGCGGCTTTGGTTACGACGTGATGGTTGAAGGTAATAAGGTCACTCTGCGTTCTGGCGGCGAGCTGACGGCAACTGAAATCGACGTACCTTCCGATATTTCTTCGGCAGCTTTCTTTATGGTTGGCGCGAGTATTATGCCGGGATCAGATATCACCCTTGAGCACGTTGGCATTAACCCAACCCGTATAGGTGTGATCAATATTCTGCGCGCCATGGGCGGCAATATTGATGTGCTTAATGAGCGCGAAGTCGGCGGTGAGCCTGTGGCAGATATCCGTATTCGTTCCGCCCAGTTGAAAGGCATTCATATTCCTGAAGATCAGGTACCGCTGGCGATTGATGAATTTCCGGCAATCTTTATTGCAGCGGCCTGTGCCGTGGGGGAGACCATCCTCACAGGTGCAGAAGAACTGCGCGTTAAAGAAAGCGACCGTATTCAGGCCATGGTCGATGGTATGGTAACTCTGGGTGTTAACGCCGTGGGGACAGAAGACGGCGCTGTGATTCAGGGCTTCGGTGCTGAAGGCAGCTTTGGCGGTGGCGAAATCGACAGTCAGCACGATCATCGTATTGCCATGAGTTTTGCTATG
>JAYNJA010000285.1:3264-3694 GCA_038109705.1 Thalassolituus sp.
CGACTGCGCGAATGTGGCGACGTCTTTCCCGGGCTTCGTCGAGTTGGCTTCGGACTGCGGCGTAAATCTGCAGGTGGAATCTGGCGATGAGTGATAACAACACTTCTGTCGTTATTACCGTTGACGGCCCATCAGGTGCTGGCAAGGGTACAGTGTGTGCGATTCTTGCTGAAACACTGGGCTGGCACTTGCTGGACAGTGGCGCGCTCTACCGTATCACTGGGCTCGCCGCCGACCGTAAAGGTCTGGCTCTTGATGATGAAACCGCAGTTGCTGAAGTGGCAGCTGCTCTGGATGTTCGATTCGAGCCTACATCCCAAGGTGTTCGTGTCATTCTCGAAGGTGACGATGTAACCACGACGATCCGTACCGAAGAAGTCGGTAGTCTGGCCTCTCAAGTCGCCGCGTTGCCGAAAGTACGCGAAGCGCT
>JAYNJA010000286.1:0-3670 GCA_038109705.1 Thalassolituus sp.
CTGGAACTGGATTCATGGGTCGGGTTTATGATGGTTTACAGTGTATATTTCTTTCCATGGCGAGCGTTGAATATGCGTAAGGCGAAAGCGTGAGCAAGGCAGCTATGATGCTTTGTCTTGCTGGGCTACAATCTGCCCATTCGTTGTAACAGTTCCAATATCGATATGACCCCATCCTACCTCGACCGTTTCGGCGGTATTGGCCGCTTATACGGTGCTGACGGCTTGCAGCGTCTGCACGATGCTCACGTATGTGTGATTGGTATCGGCGGTGTCGGAAGCTGGGCGGCTGAAGCGTTGGCACGTTCAGGTGTAGGTAAGATCACTCTGATCGACATGGATGACATCTGCGTTACTAACACCAATCGTCAGATTCATGCCATGACCAGCTCAGTCGGTAAGCTGAAGTGTGAAGCGGTGGCTGAGCGCTTAAAAGACATTAACCCCGAAATCGACGTTGACGCTCGCATGGCGTTTGTCACTGCCTCGAATCTGGAAGAGCAGATCACACCGGATATGGATTACGTGATCGACTGCATCGACAGCGTGAAGAATAAAGCGGCGCTGATTGCCTTCTGTAAGCGTCGCAAGATCCGTATCGTCACCACGGGTGCGGCTGGTGGTCAGACGGACCCGACGCAGATTCAGATCGGTGATCTGAATAAAACCTTCAATGATCCGCTCGCGCGTAAAGTACGTTCGTTACTGCGTCGTGAGTACGGATTTTCTCGCAACGCCTCGCGTAATTACTCCATCCCATGTGTGTTCTCTACCGAGCAGCTGGTATACCCGAGCAGCGATGGTACCGTGTGTCAGACCAAGGCGTTCGCGGGCGAAAGTACCCGCCTCGATTGCAACAGCGGTTTTGGTTCGGCCACTATGTTGACAGGGACCTTTGGTTTTGTTGCCGCGTCCCGGGTGATTCGTCGTATTGCGGATAATGCGGGGAAGAAGTCTTAACTTCTTCAAATTAAATCAGCGCTTTTAAAACATCCGCATACGGCACTTGTTCAAGCGCTGAAAAATTCGTAATTTTCTTCGCTTTTACTTTGGTCAGCCAGGGGCTGGTCATGCCAAGTAAAAAACGCGTCTGAGTTTCAGGCTCGGGCATCTGCTTAAACATCGTCTGATACGTCTGATTAAACTCCGACAACATGCCACGAATAACTGAAGGTTCGGGTGCTGAGGCGACGCTGTTCTGCGGCCAGGATTGCCATTTACCCATACATACCGAACAATGCCCGCAGTCTTGTGTCATGGAATTATCATTAAAATACACCGCCAGTTGTCGGCTTAAGCACTGCTGCGACTCGAATAAGTTCACCATACTATGAAGGCGTTGAATATCGCTGTTCTGGTGTGCCATAAAACTCTGATGTAGTTCGTGCGCAATGGCATCGCTTTCTGCAACTTGCCAGGGCTTCACTTCAAACACTTCGGTCATCTGCTTAATTTCGAGCGTCAGCCATTGCTGCTCTGAGCAGTACTCTAAGGCTTTTACCGCACGCGAACGGGCATCGGGGCCACACATCTGAATCAATGCATCCATATCAAGGCTGTACCAGATGCGGCCTTTTTTACTGTGGTTTAATAGCGTTTGGATAAATTCCTGCCGTTCACCATTGAACTGCGAAAGCAGGGCACTTTCGGACTCGGGTTTAAACCGATATTCGGCGTAGTAGCTGTAAAGCGGGGTAATTCGTCCGGCCATTTCTAAATGTACGAGTAAGGTTTTTAACGGCAGCGGGCGGATATCCGTCTGATTCGACAGCGGTTGCATCATGGTTTCCCAGCGGCCTGAACCTGAACTGTTTACTGCGCTATCTGTGCTTATCGTAGTTAGTAAACGCTTAATCGCACCAAGTGTCGGCGTATCGCCGTAGGTGAAATTTTCGAGCACGGTTAAGCCGCTCAAATCCGCGAGAAGAACACAATCAGACGCCTTTCGGTCACGCCCGGCGCGGCCAATTTCCTGACTGTAATTTTCTATCGATTTTGGCAGGTCGTAATGCAATACCTGGCGGATATTGCTTTTGTCGATGCCCATACCAAACGCAATCGTGGCGACGATGCAGGGCGTTGTTCCAGTCATAAACCTTTGCTGAATTTCCTGCCGTGTCTCGCTGGGCAGGCCCGCGTGATATGACTCGACCGGGATCGGCACCATGTTGTTCAGCTGGCTAGCAACTTCGTCCGCGGTGTTCTGCTGCGTGACGTAAATAATGCTGCCAAACGGCTCGCCTTTTTTGATCAGGTGATTTAACCATTGGGCGCATTTGTTTAAGCGCTCATGTACCGGCGTAGGCTGAACTAATAATCGAAGGTTCGATCGATAGAAACCGGTACTGACGACATCTGACTCCGCGATATCAAAATGACGACGCATGTCTTCGACCACCGGCTGAGTGGCGGTAGCGGTAAGAAGCAGTGATTGCGGGATATTAAACTCCCGTCGCCAGTGGGGCAGTTTCGGATAATCTGGGCGGAAGTTATGCCCCCATTCTGAAATACAGTGGGCTTCATCTACGACGAGCAGAGAGATAGCGACGCCCCGGATAAACTCACGGAAGCGTTCATTTTTTAAACGCTCTACCGAGATAAACAGGATTTTAATTTCGCCATTGCGAACACCTTGTTGAACAGAGGTCAGCTCTTCCCGGCTTAATGTTGAGTCGAGACTGGCAGCAGCAATGCCTTTACTACGCAGAAACGCGACCTGATCCTGCATCAGTGCTAATAAGGGCGAAACGACCAAGGTCAGATGCGGGAGCAACAGAGCAGGTAGTTGATAGCACAACGACTTGCCGGAACCGGTGGGAAAGATGGCTGCAGCAGAGCGCCCCGCCAGTATGGCTTCAACAACAGGCTGTTGGCCCTCGCGAAGCTGTTCAAAACCGAAGGTGCTTTTTAATGGCGCTTGCCAGTCTGGGATCATGTTCATAGCTGCATCCTTGCAGAAAAAGAATGATGTTAACAGCGGGTAGTACGCTGCGCGATCAGGTACTGGTAGTACTTTCCATGGCGTTAAATGGTTGCTGGCGTAGTTTGTCTATCTGGTGTGCGGCCAATAAGGCCATCTTTACCGAATAGAGATAATAGACAGGCGTATATGGGGTAAGCTGGGCGCAGTTTCTAACTTCGATAAAAATAATACGGAGATTGTTATGTCTCAGCTTTTCAAGAAAGGTCTGGTTGCCAGTACTGTTGTTGCTTTGACTGTACCTCTTACGGGGTGCTTCCCGGAAGGTTTCACAGGCCTGCCACTCAAAAACAACCGTCTCAGCAATGAATCACCAGAAGGTATCTGGATGATTGTCACTGAAGAGAATGCCAGCATCCCGAACGCTGATGACAGCATGAACCCGTTTGCGTATCTCGGTCAGAGCCGTGAACTGGTAGTTGTTACTGCTAACGCTGACGGTGTCTACGAACTGACTCGTTGTGATTCTAACTGGCGCAAAGACTTCACCATTGAAGCAACGGTAGACGGCTATGAGGCGACTCTGACGGAAACCGGTTCTATGGATGACAGCGGTGTGACTCCACAGACGCTGACTGATCTTACGGTTACTTACTCTTCAGACTTTCGCTCTCTGACGGCTGAAGGCAGCAAGGTAACTACGCCTGTTGGTGAAACCAGCACTCTGACGATTGAAGGCGTGAAAGTCAG
>JAYNJA010000287.1:0-886 GCA_038109705.1 Thalassolituus sp.
ATGTATTATCGGTAATGGCTTTAATGCGCATCAGAATGTTGGGTATCGCCTGAGCGCGCATCAGGTAATGTATCTGTTGAGATACAAGTATAATTAACAAAACGCCGGGATCGTCCCGGCGTTTTTATTTGCTGTGATGGCAGTCCTGTCGTCAGGAGTTGTCAGTGCATGGTTGCGTGCTGAACACGATAGCGCTGACGGTACTGAGCAGGAGACAGGCAGACTTCCTTGATGAAAATCCGGTCCAGCGTACGGCGACCAGACAGACCAATATTCAGGGCAATCTGTTCGATCGGATCGTCTGAATCCGTTAGCATGCGCTTTGCCATCTCGAGGCGGACCTGAGTGACTATCTGCTTCAGTGAGGTATCTTCACGGTGCAGGTGGCGGTTCAGGGTGCGGGCGCTGATATGGAAATAACTGGCGACTTCCTGCTGATTCGCATTGAGTCGTACCTTTTCCTGCAGCAGTGCTTTACGGATACGCTCTGCAAGAGAGCCGGAACGGGCGAGCTTACGGTATTGCTCTTCAACTTCCCGCTTCATCATGTTCATGATGGCAGGGTTGGTGTTGTGCATTCCTTCATCCAGTGCGCTTGCATTAAGCAGAATAGAGCACTCACCAGAATTGTAGTGCAATGGTGCAGCCCAGAGTTGCTCCTGAGTCTGCTTATACTGAGTTGCCGGAAATGGCAGATTAATCCCAAGAACAGTCAGTTTGTTGCCGCATAGTTGGCGCATCCAGTTAAGCAGAACACTCAACATAAGCTCTGAGCGGTGACGTTGGTCTGACATATAGGCGCTGTCAGCGACGGGAAGTTTGACCTTGATCTTACCCTCGCGGGTACGCGTGACATTCACTTCCAGCAGATCACTCAGTAATGGAG
>JAYNJA010000287.1:896-3659 GCA_038109705.1 Thalassolituus sp.
GAGCAAACTTCTCCATATAATAGAGCGCTTCACGCAACGTATTACTGCAGAGAAACAGATTCTGCAGCTGGCAGCTGCTTTGCGTGCTGAATTTATGAGGAGGATGAACGCAAAGCGCTTCATTACCTGATTGGCGGATCAGAGTGCTGATCACGTAGTCTGCGTCTTCAACTGCAATACGGCTATCCCGTTCTTTCAGTTGACGGATAACACGTTGAATTTCGCTGTCCTGTTCTCCCACCTGATCAATTGATCTTATGCCGGAGTTTTCAATTACCGGTCGGATCAGCGCCGAAGAGACGTAACCTTTTTCCATGTTCATACACTGGTATCTGAGTTTGGGATTTTTTGTTATTCGCTACCTGCCTGGAGGCGCGTTCCTGTGCCCCTGACGCATAGACTTTCCAAATAATATACTGGGTGACAAATTTTGTCACCTGTTACCGGGAGTATCACTTTTTCTTCGGAATGCCGGTATATCAAGCACCAGAAAGTGTTACAAGGGTATTTCAGAAAGGCCAGCTCAAGGCAAACCGCTTTCTGAGACCATAAAAAAAACCCTTAGTTCCCTAAGGGTTTAAAAATATATTGGAAAAATTGCGCCTTGTCTTCAGAATTCGTACTGAAGGCCCAGACTGTAGAGCATGAAGCTGGTGCGATCGATGTAATAGCTGTCCAGCGACGTTGATTCGATCTCCGCCCGCACGTTCAGGCCCGCCAACGGGTTCCACATCAGGCCAGCTCCAGTAATCAATTCCACTCCTGAGGTTTCGTTCTTACTGGTGTTGTTCTCGGTGATTACAGTGCCATCGCCAAAAGCTGTAACTGTCATCCTTTCAACATCAGCGATCCAGGCGTTTGCGCCACCTTTCACGAAGAAATCCAGTGTATCGGTGTAGGTAAAGTTATATCGCAGGTTTAACAGAACGCTGCGCGCCTGGAAGCTTTGTGGACCATTGTAGGTGGCTTCACCGAGGGCGCCATCTGCTCCGGAGCTCCGATTTACAAATTTATCATTCACTCCAACAAAGCGGGGCGCCTGTGAGGTGTCTTCTTCCGGGAACGTCATTACAGGGTAGCCGTAAGTGGCTTTGCCCAGGTCCATCAGGCCAAACTCCAGCGACAGCTTATCGGTAATATTCGGGCCGAATACCAGCTTAACCGCTGTACCGGTTTCATCAACGTCGCTACTGTCGACATAAGCACCAGTAAGACCCAGAAATCCCCCATAGCTTTCTGGCTGTACTGCTTGGGCAGCTGAGGCGGCGGTCAAGGCAGCAAATACGGATAAAGTTGCAGGAATACGCATGACTGTTGTCCATTCTTGTTATTGTTGTCCCGGGTAATCTGCTTATTGATTAATTGTTATCCGGGTATTGCCTCATCATATCAACGATATTAGGAACATGCAGTCCTTGTTTGCAGTTTATTCGTACGGTACTCACCGTGATAAGCAAGAAAATGTGTGATTCGGTCCACTTACTGAAAAAACTTTGATTCGCACTGGTTTTATTTACTCGCCAATTGAGATAGGTTTATACATCTGTATTTTTATAACTGATTGAAATATGTCAATTCGAGACATGAGTTCAGGGCGAATTCCGGATGTCGAACTTCGTGATGGTGTCGCGGTTCACGATTTATCCGGGTTCAGCCATCTGAGTCTTGAGCTGATGCACCAGCTGTATCGTCAGCGCCTGTATCTGGCTGATCCTATCCCTGGCTACGTCATGTTGCTGGCAAAAGATGTGCTTACTGTCGACTTTGAAGTTCAGTTACATGCGTCGAACCCTAAAGTTCAGCGAGTGACTCAGGCCATAGCGATAGTGGGCAGCTCCTTTATGCTTGAACACCTGACGTCGATGTTCCTGTCATATCATGCCCCTGCTTATCCTGTGCGACGCTTCGACACTGAAACTGAGGCAGTCCTCTGGCTGGATCACGTGAGAGGTGGTGTGTCTGGGGGGGAGTGTCTGGGATGAAAACCGATAAATAAAAAACCCGGCTGTAGCGGCCGGGTTTTTTATTTTGCCCCACCCAGATAAGAGCGGAGCAGGCTCAAAGAACTTACAGAGCCTTGATGTAGCCTTTCAGGTGGACATCGTCATTGCGGGTTGCCGCAACTTCGAAATCAATCTGGCCGTTGTTTTCACCGCTGTGCAGTTCTACTTTGGCTGGCAGGAAAATAGGCTTCTTGAACTCTACGTAGATTTCAGCAGCTTCTGAACCCAGCTTCTTGTGTACACTTGCTGCAGCGCGGCCCTTAGTCCACATGCCGTGAGCCAGGTGACGTTTAAAGCCAAACGCTTTTGCAGCAATAACACCCCAGTGAATCGGGTTCGGGTCACCTGCAACTGGGCCGTATTTCAGGCCCAGGTTCGATGGCAGAGTCCAGGTTTCAGAATCGCCCATCTGAGCATCTTCTGACAGCACCTGAGGAGCGTCTTTCTTCTCGATACCTTTGCTTGGCAGCAGTGCCAGGTAGGTGCTCAGACCTTCCCATACCAGTTCCATACCGATACGGATTTCAGTACGCAGGCTGACTTCGAGACCCTTATGGGTGCGGTTGCTACCGGCAAAGAAGGCACGTACGTCCAGTGCTTCGCCAAGCTTGATACCACGGTGCTGGGTAATCTTGTTGGTTACGTGAACCATGCCCATGATGCCCAGCGGGAAAGTGCGGTGCAGCATCAGTTCCATGTGCAGCTTGAATGCCGCTACATGTGGGTCGGTCAGCGGCAGAATTTCTCGGTTGGTATCGAA
>JAYNJA010000288.1:0-3626 GCA_038109705.1 Thalassolituus sp.
CCACTGGAAAGCGATTAAGCGTTTATGCTGAACCACCGACAAAGGCTGATAAACCGCTAAACGTACCGTTTGACGACTTCTGGAACCTGTACAACAAAAAAGTGGGCCGGAAGAAATCAGAGGCCAAGTGGAAGCGCCTGACGAACAAAGACCGGGCGGCAATCATGGAACACCTGCCGAACTACATCCGCAACACTCCTGATGTTCAGTACCGGAAGAACCCAGAGACCTACCTGAACAACGAAAGTTGGAACGATGAGCTGCCGAACATGGGTAAACCTAAGCGCCCTGACTACCCAGAGAATCAAGGCGTTGACAAAGCTATACACTTCAATCAGATGAAGCCTGAGAAAACAGAGCTAACATCTGAACAACAAGAATCAATCGAAGCGCACCGCAAGGCACTGCGCGAACTGACAGGGAAACTGTAATGAGCTGGAGCAAAGAAGCAGAGCAAAGCGTACTGGGTGGCTGTATGCTGGATGAGCTGGCCTATGAAATGGCAGACAGTACCGGCCTGAAAGCCTCTGATTTCCATTCTGATAGCCATTCGGTGATTTATGATGCAATCACCCAGCTCATAAAGAAAAACACGCCTGTGGACGTTGTGACGGTCGCTGACTGGCTGGACGACCGCAACAAGCTGGAAGGTGTTGGCGGCGCTGGGTATCTGTCGCAGGTGGTTGACTGGACGCCATCCATTGATAACACGAAAGCCTATGCGGAAATCGTCTTTGACTACTCACGTAAACGTCAGCTCAAGTCAATGGCTTGTGGTGTTGGCGACCTGATAGACGATGGCGAGACGGTAGACGCTGTTCAGGATTATGTTAGTTCAGAGTTGAGCCGCATATCAGAGGGTCGCGTAAAGAACAGCATGGTTTCAGCTGGGGCAGCCATGAAATCCCTGATAGAACGCCTTCAGAATCGCGTAGACGGGGTTTCTGCGGATATGGCATACCCTAGTGGCCTTGAGCAACTCGACGGTCTTGTAAGGCTTGAGGGTGGGCGTTTGTATATCATCGCCGGGCGTCCTGGCATGGGTAAATCCGTCCTATCTCAGACGATAGCCAACGAGAACGCAAAGAACGGAGTCAGCTCTTTGGTGTTTTCAATGGAACTTCCGGCTGATGAGTGTATTGGCCGCTCTGCCTGCCAGTTTGCGTCTATTGATAACGGTTTTTTGGCTGATCCGGGAAATCCAAAGTACAAAGACGAGTGGTCTAAAGTCACCGTTGCGGCGACAAACATTAAAGACTGGCCTTTGCATATCGACGACAGTGCGAGCGTCCGGGTATCTGATGTTAAGAACAAGGCGCGGTCATTCTTCCGCAAGTCAGAGAGCTACCAGAATGAAGGGCGTGGAATCATTCTGATTGACTATCTCGGGTTGATGAAAATCGAAAACGACAACCGTGTACACGGACTTGGTGAGATAACGAAAGAGCTAAAGCGGCTGGCTATGGAATTGCGCGTCCCTGTCGTCCTGCTTCACCAGCTAAACCGGGGTGTCGATAGTCGTCAGGGTGACAAGCGCCCGAATATGTCAGACCTACGGGACTCTGGAGAAATCGAAGAGGACGCAGACTGCATCATGTTTGTGTACCGTGACGAGAAATACCACGAAGATACAGACCAGAAAGGTATTGCCGAAATCATTATCAGAAAGAACCGCACCGGGCGTGAAGGAACGGCATTTGTCAAGTCGCAGCTTCAGTATTACCGGTTTGCAAACCTGGCATACGACTATCAGGGTGATTGAATGAAACCGCACCAGCTAATGACCGGCGATAATCCACACCACTGGATAACGCGGAAGCACGAACTGATGGTGTCCGGACAGTGTTGTTTCGTTGCCGGGCGCAGGTTCCGTGACTGGGCGTATTACGATACAACAGAGCGTCAGGCGCGGTGTTTAGGTCGGTGGCGCAAGGCAATGCGCATTGTGAATATCGAGCGCCTACGCCATCGCGGAAACCGGAACCGCTGGGGATTCTTTGATAGGTATTACTAATCAGGCGTAGGTAATCGGTAAGCACAAACAATTAGCAAAACAGGCTGGAGCGGATAATATGAAGCGAATGATTTTGATCGCACTGATGATGTCCGGGTGTGCGACGTATAAGCCTTACGGTGAGTGCTTCGCAGATGGCGGCACTCCGGCGGGGCGCTGGTATCCTGGCTCTGTTGAGTGCTTGGAGTAACCCTAATTTAAACGGGCCGAGCGCCAGCGAGGTCCATCCGTTTTAATGTTTGTTATTCAGTGAGCAAGGATTATGTCAGTACATTCAATATTTTATTTAACATGCACAGGGTGTGGTCGCGTACATTGCGACGAGGACGGGAGAGCAGTCTACTCAGAAGAGCCTGAGGAAGTCCGCGACGATGCAGAGGATAGCGGCTGGCTTTGTTATGTTGGAGACGATAAACCAGAAGAACAGCGGGATTATTGCGGCGATTGCCGAACTGAATAACCCAGAGCTTTGCTTTCGAGCGGAGCGAGATAAGACAAAAGTGAATTGTTATGAGCAGATTATTTGTTAGTTACCACTACACAGCTAGGAAAGGCCAAACCATTTATCAAGGGTTTGAAAACATGATTGGCCACCGCCTGATGTACGCGCCACAAGATGCTGACCACATTGAAGCCATTGAAGAAGAGTGCGCGAAGCACTGTATTAAAGAGTTGGGCGTGGATAGCGCCTTTGCCAAGATAATCAATTGGCGAATTATGGATGGATCATAACCTTGGAGGTAACGAGTATGAGTGAAACGAATATCTCAGTTGACGGACTTGTTATACCGCCTCCTGAGTTGATTTTCGGTGACTGTCTGGAGTTGATGAAGAAAATACCGGACGGAACGATAGACATGGTGCTGGCTGATCTCCCATTTGGGACTACTCGTCAAAAATGGGACACGGTGATTGACATGGATCATTTATGGAAAGAGTACAAGCGGGTAGCGAAGCCGAATGCAGCGATAGTCTTATTCGCAAAACCTCCGTTCGACAAGGCCCTAGCATGCAGTAACTTACAAATGTATCGATATGATTGGATATGGGAGAAAACCCGTGCAACTGGACATTTAAATGCTAACCGGATGCCGATGCAGGCCCATGAAAATATCTGTGTTTTTTATCGCAAGCAGCCGGAATACCACCCTCAAAAAACTGAAGGACATCCGCCGGTTAATGCGTATTACACCCGGCACAGTGGCGAATGCTACGGCGGCGCAGATCAGCAGCAAGCCGGCGGTGGTAACACAGACCGGCATCCGCGCAGCGTTCTGAAGTATGCGCCGGTATCTAATCAAGACAGGCTGCACCCGAACCAGAAGCCAGTCGACCTGCTTCAGCACCTGATACGAACGTACACAAGCGAGGGGCAGACGGTACTTGATAACACTGCGGGGGCGGCATCAACGCTTGTAGCTGCCGCACAGATCGGGCGATATTGCATCGGCATGGAGAGCGACCCAGTGATTTACGACACCGCAAAAGCACGACTGGCGGTATAACCCCAATTTAAACGGGCCGAGCTTTAGCGAGGTCCATCCGTTTTAATGTTTGTTATGGCGCGGAGGTGCATATGAAGAGATCAAGTGGAGAAATTGACGGGTATAAG
>JAYNJA010000289.1:0-3588 GCA_038109705.1 Thalassolituus sp.
TGGCTGGTTCAGCCACTGAGATTGATCCGCGTTTGTTCTCACGGATCTGGCGGCCCGTCCACAAAGTGTATGGAACACTTTGCACAGCCGTCAGGCTGCCCGCAGGGTGAGTCTCACGGATGAGACGAATGATTCAACCAGATCGATGTAGTCCGTCAGTCGCATCTGAATGCCTTCAGGCATGTCCTGGCGAGGATTTCCGGTAAAGGGCATGAGGCCATAGGCTTGTTGTTTAGGGTGGTTGGGCGCGTGTGCTTCTTTTGCTTTCTCAGTTCGTTTCTTCACTGAGGTGTATTCAGACGCTTCAGGTGTTTTCGCCATCGCGGCACGCACTGGATTTAAGTCAACGTATGCCATGCAGGCTGCGAGGGCTTTCTCATCGAGTAGTGCTTGAGACTTAAACCTTCCCTCCCCACAAATTGTAGGAACAATTTGCACAGCCTTTAGGCTGCCCGAAGGGGCAGGGCCAAGGATGGCCCTGATGATAAGTGGCCGGTGCATTGATCCTCCTCATTGGCGAGTCTTGCCACGGTTTCATTAAGGCGTCGCATAAACCAGCTGATACTCATCAGGCGGTCTCGCCATTCTTCAATGCGTTCGTCCAGTATGGCTTGCTGAGATTCTGACAGTTCTTCTCTACGTTCATATTTCTGGGAGAGTAGAGTGCCTGAATACAGTTGATGCCATCGCTGCACGACTTCGAGGTTGGTTAGCGCGCGTGCTCGTGCCTGGTTGATATGGAGGATGACGTGGAAGTGATTCGACATGACGGCGTATGCGGCAATGTCTATGCAGTTGACTTGTGCCTGATCAAGAATGAGCTTTTCTATCCAGCCTCTGCGATGTTCAAAGCTACGGCCTTCGCTGTCACCACCGCAGAGAAATGCTCTTCTCACACAGCGTGAAACGCAGTGGTAGTAGGGCGTTGCTTCGAGTGATACCAGTTGCTTCCTTGGCTTTGGCATACATCCTCCTGATGTTAGCTAGCCCGATTACCCTACACGAGTTGCCGCAATAGAAGAATCAGACATTCTTCTTACTTATCACTTAGGATTACTGGCTAAGACTGTGAATCTAAGATTATTAACTACCAAAGAGCGTCAGGCTTGAGTCGATGTAAAGCGGCATTTGGTCAGTCCGACGAGATAGATTCTATTCTTAGTAGGGAGGTCGAGACTCCTGTTTCTTAGCCTAAGTTATTGGTACGACCGGGTTATATCCGAGCCCGCACGGCCTCAGCCTTAGGTTCTGGATTTCTGATCAGGTACACCAGCAGGAACAGCCAGAACGGTATCAGCGCCACGGTGGAATAGAACAGATAGAAGTCATCAAATATCGTGTCGACGTTGTAAGGGTCCTGGAAATACGGGATCACCTCCCAGGCGCAGAACGCGAGGTACAGGGTGAGAGTGACGAAATAGAACTTGGGAACAAAGGTGGCCAAACGCAGGTCTTTTGGCCGATTCCAGTTCACAGAAGGTAACAGCACAGCGTACATCGGAGACAGCAATATCAGCCACATCAGAGGAATGGTAACGAAGTCAGGCAGTGAGGAATCTAACATCGTGTACATTGCCGGGTAGAACAAAACCATTATGAAACCGGTTATCAGCCACATTGCGGGTAGAGCCAGGTATACGTCGAGCGTTTCATACTTCGGTTTCTTAGTGTGCATGGACACCAGGTTAATCATGGATTCCTTATGCATGAACAGGTTGAATAACACCCACAAGGCGCTAATAACGCCGATGATCCACATAATTGCCCAATAGCTGCCGTTGTGAAGCGCTAGCCAGCGCATACGGGGAAAATATTCAAACTGTGTGTATAGATCGCCGAAGGCAAGTTCGTGAAGCTTATGGTAAATCTTCATAAAACTTGAGAGGTGGCGGTAGTCAAGGATGCTGTCAGGTATCATCGCAAGCACTAGCCACATTGTCAGTGCTGCCTGCACAGGAACAAGCAGAACTCCGGTGGCGTGCATAAAGTAGTTAGAGTTTTCTGAACGTGAAATAAACCAGGCGATCTGGTAGTAAATCATCATCATGAAGGGGTTAGTCAGTGCAAAAATGGGCTCTTCGAATATGAGCTGGGTGGCGTACTCATGAGCACCTATAAAAGCAAAAACAATAAATAGGAAGGCAAGGGCAGGAGCGGCACCTACACCTATCCGATTACCTAGTAGCCCTGCTAACGTGTTCCCTAAAAAACCACGCATCTGCTTTAAGTCCCCATCTCGGAAAATTTAATAAAATCAGTCGCTTATGCTCTTCGTTTCGGCGCGCAATATACCATCAGGATAATGATAGGGCACCCAGATAAGACTAATAGCTAACATGATCCTTTCGGGCCATTTTGAGGGTGGTTAATCGATTATTGAGAAATTAATCCGTCCTACGCTCAGAGTGTTAGACTCGTTTGCCCTTGAACAGTGAAGACCGTGATGAGCAGGCCCGTTATGTTTGAAGAAGTAACAGATTCCGATGAACTGCAATTAGCCATTGTTTTGCCAGAGCTGAAATCCGTACCTTATGGCCAGTTAATTTCTCTGGATAGTACAACTGAGTCTC
Organism: Thalassolituus sp.; assembly: GCA_038109705.1. Lineage (GTDB taxonomy): Bacteria > Pseudomonadota > Gammaproteobacteria > Pseudomonadales > Oceanobacteraceae > Thalassolituus. The sequence goes on from JAYNJA010000289.1 coordinate 2,571, forward strand.
TGGTTCTGAAATCCGGTTTTGATGCAATTTTTGTCGGCGGCTTGAGTGATCACCTGACTGTTGATGAGCGCAGTCATGTTTTTCAGATTATCGAGGACAACGGCATCGAGCTTGTGCAGTTTGAGAATCCATCGAATGATCTGACTGTCATCCGCGAAGTTGTTGTGAATCTCGCCGGTAAACTTTTCTCCGGTGAAATGCCTAACAATGTGAGTCTGACTGATATCCGGAATGTTAACTTCTACTCGGATTGTTTATTTGCCTTCAATACGATGTGTTCAGCCCTGGATTTTCTGAAAACACAGAGTCTGGGCAGCGTTGTTGGCGGTATATTTGTCGCTCATGGCGATATAAGCTTAATTGAATACCACGCTGCGGGTGATGATTTACTGAGTCATTTCGCTGAAGAGGGTTATTTTTGCTCAAGCATTTATGCGTCCGGCACTTCAGAGTGCACCATCCTGCTTGGTGTGCAATATCATAGCAACTAAATGGACGATTATAGTTAGAGATTGTATTACCGTCTTTTGGAGCTCTTATGCTGTCCATCTACTCAATAGGATCGACACATTCGGCTTTCTCAGGATTAAACCGGCAGCGAACCTTACGGGCGATACGTAACATTGTGGCATCGTAGAAACCGCTGTCGCGCATTTCGAGACGTACATCGCGTGTTACTTTTTCTAATTTTTCTGTCTCTTCTATTGGTGTTTCTATCCAGAATTCGTCGGGGACCAGATTCATTTCTTGATCGACTCGACCAGCATAGTTACTGAATTTTAATAAAAAGTCCTCTCGAAGAAGTTGTGCTAATTCGTCTGGAAATTGCTCTGTCCTACCAATTAACTGCATTGTTGATTGCGAAAGAGGGTTGCGGAGTACTCCACTTGAGTCTCCGGACTGGCCACTGCCCATTACCAGGTATGCGATTGCGGTGGATATCATGGAGGAGGCGCGTTCATCAGTGTAGGTTAGAACGTTCTTCATCATTCCGCCTTCGATAGGCATGCCTCTGTAT
>JAYNJA010000290.1:0-3584 GCA_038109705.1 Thalassolituus sp.
CTCAATGGCATCAGGGCGTGATTGGTATTCTGGCGTCGCGTATCCGCGAGCGGGTGTATCGCCCGGTGATTGCCTTTGCTCCCGGCGATAATGGCGAGATTAAAGGATCTGCACGCTCCATTCCCGGGTTACATATCCGTGATGCGCTGGATCAGGTCGACCGGCGCATTCCCGGTGTCCTGCTTAAGTTTGGTGGTCATGCCATGGCGGCTGGCATGTCTCTTAAGGCGTCGGATCTGGAGCGTTTCTCCACCGCCTTCAATGAGGTCTGTCGGGAGCTTCTTGGTGGTGTGGCACCAGATGAGAGTATTGAAACAGACGGCCCGTTGCCGTTAACCGATTACAGCCTGAATCTTGCCGAGCTGTTGCGCAGCGGCGGCCCTTGGGGGCAGGCATTTCCGGAGCCGGCCTTTCATGGCGAATTCCGCATTATTCAGCAGCGTATCGTTGGTGAGCGTCATCTTAAGATGATGTTGCAACCAAAGGGCTCCGATCAGGCGCTGGATGCTATCTGGTTTGGCATCGACACTACCCAATGGCCGGATCATTCCCGCGAGATGGTGCACTGTGTGTTCCAGTTGGATGTGAATGAGTTCCGTGGGCAACGCAGTCTGCAATTGCGTATTGTCCACCTCGAATAGTTTTAACCAGCCTGATTCAGAGACTCAAGGGAGATGAGAATGAAACAGCCAGGAATGGTATGGCAGCGTGGTGTGGTGCCCGTTGTATTCGTTGTTGTGGCAGTGTGCTCTCTACCTGGCCATGCTGAGATCTACCAGTGGGTAGACGAGCATGGCCGGGTGAACTATTCCGATCAGAAACCTGAGCAGAGTTATCTTGAGATAGAGCCTTCACCGATCACAATCTATCGTATGGAAACACCCGCTATCGAGGATGACTCGCAAGCACGGGCATTACGCAATGCCTCACGCCTCGAAGCCAAAAAGACCCACCGACTGCAGGAAGAGCAGCGTCGCGAAGACGATGCGAAGAGGGCAACACGTTGTGATTCTGCGCGTGATAGTTATCGCAATGCTCAGGCCGATTTCCCACGAGGCGCGCGGGTCGAGGATCTGCGTCGCTATCGGGCAAATCTTGACAGGCTTAACAGTAAGATCAAAAAGTTCTGCTACTGAGCGCAGTTTTGTCTTTGCTGCATCTTCAGAAGCTTCTGAGGAAATATCCTGCGTGTTCGGGGGCAGGTTAAGCCTTTGCAATTATTTTTCAGTGATTTTCCTGCACGGCTGCTGCCAGTTGCTACTCTCAGAGTAGAGTACAAGTGAGGTGACACTGGATGAAAACCGGTCTGTTGATCACGGTTCTGGCTGTGCTGATCGGAATATTGGTGTTTTTCAAGCAACCTGTCGGCCAGCTCAGTGTCGTGTTGGTGGGAAATACCCAGGGCGCAACGGCGATAAATGACCGCCGCCTGCTGAATCTGATTGAAGATCAGCTGAAGCGCAGTGCTGACGCAGGCTCTTTGTCCCTAACCCTCAACTATCTTGATGTGTCGCAGAGCCAGGAGGGTATCTCAAATGCTCTCGCGGTTATTGCTGAGGCGACCGATATTGATCTGTTGATCGGCTGTACTGACTCTATCTGCATGAGAAGAGTACTTCAGGTTGCGGAAAATAAGCGGCTGCCATTTATATACCCTGGCTCCTCTGAGGGCCTGGTCGATAGTAATTACCTCATTCACCTCGGGGTTATCGCTAACCAGTATCTTTTTCCTGCGGTGAGCTGGATTCGTCATCACCTCGGTCAGCGTATTTTCTATGTCGGTGGAGAGAGTGTGCGCTCGCGTATGCTCGGTCGTATGTTGTCCCAGCAGCTTTTGCCGGGGGGGCGGGCAGGTCTGGTTGGAGAAGAGTACCTTAGCGCCTACGAGCAGCTGCCTTCGATCGAAGAGAAAATACGGGATTATGAACCGGATGTTGTGCTGTTTGACGCCTGTGAATGGGTGCTTCACCCCGGTGTTGTCTCGGCGCTCAGCAACAGCCCTGCACGGGTTTTCTTTCTATGTCCTGATTTGCGCGTACCTGATGGCGTTGATGCTTATTTTGTCAGCCATTATTTCGATCACGATCATAATCCTGAAAACCTCCGCGTCCGCGCAATACTGGGCTCCTCACCGGATGCTCTCAGCGTTATGGCGATGAGTGCCACTCAGTTTCTGGACAAACTGTATGGCGATGTTCTGTCTAGCAGAAGTTTTGATCTTGTTGCGACTCTGCGAGGACGCAATGCATTGACTGCGTGCGGTGCAACAGCAATCGATTTTACTCAGCAGGGGAGTTGGCACAGTGTATTTATCGGGCGGAAGGACAAAAACATGGAGAGCCTGTTGTGGATGTCGGATCATTTACTGCGCCCGGTGATGTTTCCCGGAAGCGAAGCGCCTTCCGACTGGCTGCACTACCAGACCATTTACTGGCGGAATAATCGTGGTCTGTGGCGATCAGGAACGGTCAACGGGGAGCCGTGGCTATGAGGCGTTATGAGTTTCGTACACTGCAGGAACGGCTACTGGCTTACATGGTTGCACTGGTGTTACTGCCAGTTCTTTTACTGGTCGGCATCGGGCTGAATTACGCTGAACATCAGATTGAAAGGCAGGTCATGCGAGATCTGTCTGTAACGATGAGTAGCCAGATGCAGAAGCTTCATCTGGCTGTGACTACCCCTGTTGAAGATCTTCGCATCATTTCCCGATCGCCATATGTGCAAGAGGCACTGACAGACTTCTCAGCTGTTTATGACCCGGCGAACCTTTATTCGATGGACTATCAGAATGAGCAGGATAAATACTGGATCTATCTGTCGTTTTATGCGGAGAAACATGGCCTTAGTGACTTGCTGTTAATAAATACTTCCGGTGATGTGGTTTTTTCTGCGGCTCAGAGCGATCTGTATGGTCGTAATCTCGATCATGTTGATTTCACCGGCAGTGGTCTGCAGCGAGCCTTCCGTCAGTCACTATGGCAGATGGACAGTAGCCTTGCAGTATCGCGCAACCGCTCAGAGGGGTATGTCTATGTCGCCGCCCCTGTTGTCGTAGGGAGTGCATTACGTGGTGTAATTATGCTGATTCCGGGAACGGGTCTCCTCAAGCAACTTGTCGATGCGAGTAGTGGTGGTGAGCAGAATGCGTTGACGATATATCGTCAAGGCGCAGAGCGTTATCAGGCGTTATTGAGCGAGGCTAAGGTTGAAAAACACAGCACAGAAGGGCGACTGATCGCGTCGGCGATGCTCGGGCGCGATTACGAGGGCGTTCTTGCAGGGGAAGACAAAGATTGGCTTGTGAGTGTTCGAGCTCTGCCGGTACTCGACTCTGTCGTTATTATGCGTCGAGACAGGGAGGCGGTGTTATCCGCAGTCAGCGAATTGCGCTACAGCGGGTGGGGCGTAACCCTGGTGATTCTGCTGATCACTGTCATGATATCCCGAAGGGTGGCTAAAAATTTGTCGGCTCCGGTGTATGAATTAACCTCGAGTATCGAGAAAGTTGCCCGTGGCGAGCGTGATGTCCGGGTGAGTGATGAACGAAAGGACGAACTCGGGGTTCTGGCAAAACATTTTAA
>JAYNJA010000291.1:0-3582 GCA_038109705.1 Thalassolituus sp.
AGAGTGTAATGACCCGAATTACCCGAAGTGCACTGGTTCTGCATACTGATGAAGAGATGTTTGACCTGGTGAATGATGTGCGTCGCTATCCCGAATTCCTGCAAGGCTGTCAGTCGACGCGGGTAATTGATGAAGGCGTTAATTTTATTGAGGCTGAGCTGACGCTCGCAAAAGCCGGTTTCAGCCAGAGCTTTACCACACGTAATGACCTTGAGCGCCCGTCAACCATGAAAATTAATCTGGTTGAAGGTCCATTCAGTAAATTCACTGGTACCTGGCATTTTACCAAGCTCTCAGACGAGGCGTGCAAGGTGTCACTGGAGCTTGAGTTTGAAATGGCGAGTCGCCTGGCCGGTGCTGCGATGGGTGCCTTGTTTGGTCAGGTAGCAGGTATGATGGTCGATGCGTTTGTGAAGCGCGCGAAGGAAATTTATGGCTGAGACAATTCGTGTAGAGGTGGCTTATGCGCTGCCTGAGAAGCAAAAGATTTTTACTCTGAACGTGCCTGCAGGCACCACTATGCTTGAAGCGGTGAATCTGTCGCCAGTACAGGCTGAATTCCCTGATCTGAATCTGGCAGAAGCTAAGTTTGGCATCTTCGGCAAGGCTGTGCGTGCACCAGATACCGAAGTGTTGCGTGAAGGTGATCGGGTAGAGATTTATCGCCCGCTGATCATTGACCCTAAGCAGGCGCGAGCTAACCGTGCAGCGAAAGCTGCTGCGAAAAAAACTGACGACTAAGGCGTTCTCTGCGACTCAATTCGTAGGAGGATATACAGCCCCGAGTGGCGACTCGGGGTCTGTTCAGTTTTCAAGCTGAGGAATGGGAGAAGTTTTGACTTCTTCCGGGATTTCTTTGGTCTGGTTTTCTTCGCTGAACTCTTCCTGGGGTAACTCGCCCTCATAGTGCGAGTACAGGCCTTGCTCGTCGAACAATACCGTTATCTGGTAGCGCTTCACGACCTTGTCGCGGCGCTCAAGAGTGTAGAGGTAGTTCCAACGGTCGTCGGCAAATGGATTTTTCGCAACAGGGTTACCCATTACATAGACGACCTGGCGTGGCGTCATTCCGGGCTGAAGCTGGCTCAGCATGTCCTCGGTGACAATATTTCCCTGTTGTACATTGAGTTTGTATACACCGGGGAAGGTACAGCCGGAAAGGGTTGCAAAACCTAGTAAACCGGTCAGAATTAGAGCTCGCATAATCAGGGTAAAATCCTGGGCAAAATTACTTCGATGGGGCAGGACTATACCTGATCTACCCGTCTGCTGTGAAATGATAGAGGAATACCGTGTCAGAACAGAACATGGAACTACGTAAAGCGGGCCTGAAGGTTACGCTGCCACGCGTGAAAATTCTCAGTATTCTTGAGGCTGATCCGGATGCTCACCTGAGTGCTGAAGACGTTTATCGCGCTTTGATCGACGCCGGTGAAGACGTGGGTCTGGCTACTGTGTATCGCGTTCTGACTCAGTTTGAAAGCGCTGGTCTGGTAGAGCGTCATAACTTTGATGGCGGTCACTCGGTATTCGAACTGGCCCGCGGTGAGCACCATGACCACATGGTCGATGTCGACAGCGGCACAGTTATTGAGTTTTCGAATGAACAGATCGAGCGTCTGCAGCATGAAATTGCAGAAGCTCATGGTTTTGATCTGGTCGATCACAGCCTCGTGCTATACGTGCGCAAGAAGTCTTGATGCTATAAAACGTCAGGTTTCAGCCAATAAAAAAGAGCCGCAATTGCGGCTCTTTTTGTTTGTTTGCACAAAAGATCTGACGAAGCCGGCAGGCATCAGTCACCGTTGGCCATTGCCAGCATCTCACCCGCGTGAGCGAGCGTCTGAGAAGTAATCTCGACGCCACCCAGCATACGTGCGATTTCTTCGCGGCGACGGTTGTCATCTAGCGTTCTGATACGGGTGTGCGTTGCGTGCTCGCCACTGACCTTACTTACCTGATAATGATTATGCGCTTGTGCCGCAACCTGAGGTTGATGGGTTACACACATAATCTGGGCCTCTGAGCCGAGTTCTCGCATCAGTCGGCCAACACGCTCCGCAGTGCCACCACCAATCCCTACGTCGACTTCATCAAAAATCAGGCAAGGTGTTTCTGACGTTTCAGCAGTAACAACCTGAAGCGCCAGACTGATACGTGATAACTCACCGCCCGATGCGACTTTGGCCAGAGGGCCGGCTGGCATCCCCGGGTTGGTCTGTACTTCAAAGGTAATCAGATCCATACCATGGGCATTGGCTTGCTCTTCGTTGAGAGGCTGCATCCGGGTGATAAACCGGGCATTGCCTAGCGACAGCGAGTCAAAATGAGAAGACACGGCTTTATCAAGCTTACCTGCCGCTTTAGTACGTTTCTCTGACAGCTGCGCGGCGGCTTTGAGGTAATCCTGGCGGAGGCCTTCAACCTGGTGTTCAAGATCGTCCAGGTCGTCATCAGACATGCTGAGTTCAGCCAGTGCTTGTTCCTGGCTTTGCCAGTAGCCATAAAGTTCATCTGAACGGATATGGTGCTTGCGGGCCATGCTATACAGATCACTCAGGCGGTTATCCAGTTGCTGCAAACGGTGCGGGTTGATGTCTGTCATTTCCAGATAACGCTGCAGTGAGCTTGCACCTTCATCCAACTGAATCTGCGCCTGTGTCAGCAGATCGCGGGCTTCGCTCAGAAGAGGGTGGTCATCATCCAGTTGGTCGAGCTGTTGCAGTGCGCGGTAAATGTACTGGCTGGCGGCATCTTCACCAGAGTCTCCGCCGTTACAGGCCATCATAGCTGTCTGACCGCTCAGCAGTGTGCTTTCTGCATTTGAAAGGCGTTTGTGTTCGCTTTCCAGCTCGTCGAGTTCGTTTTCTTTCAGATCAAGTTCGCGCAGTTCGCTGACCTGATATTCCAGTAACTGCCGTTGTGCCAGCAGTTCGGCGCTGGATTCGCGTAATGTACGAAGGCGTTTGTCTGCAGACTGCCATTCGTTCCATATTTTACGCAGGTTGCGTGCGAGTTCCGTCAGGCCGGCGTAGGAATCGAGTATCTGACGTGGTGCGTCTTTTTCCAGCAACTGCTGATGTGCATGTTGGGAATGCACGCTGATCAGGTGACAGGCGAGCTCTTTCAGGTCTCCGGCGGATACCGGGCGGCCATTTACATACCCGCGCGAGCGTCCTTCGTTGGAAACGACACGACGCAGAATCAGTTCATCTTCTTCTGGAAGATCATGCCGTGCCAACCATTTCAGAGCCTCTGGGTTGCTGCTGAAGGTCGCCGCGACATCGGCTTTATCGGCGCCATGGCGCACGAATCCGGCGTCGGCACGTTGCCCCAGTGTCAGGCCGAGTGCATCAAGTAGAATAGATTTACCGGCGCCGGTTTCACCTGTGATAACCGTCATACCACGTTGGAAGTCCAGCTCCATATGTTCGACTAGGGCAAACTGGTGGATCGACAGTGAGGTCAGCATCAGGACTCTCCATAAGAAAACTGAATATGCATACAGTGTTTTTATATACAGTAACGCTTTATGTCAAGTTGTTTCACTTTTTTGGGTTGAAGTCTGAACACATGGCCCCA
>JAYNJA010000292.1:0-3049 GCA_038109705.1 Thalassolituus sp.
GGTGAGTACTATCTTGAAATTGTCGGTACGGAAACTTTCCGCGTTCCATCTGAGCTGGATGATGCCACGCTAAGTAATACCGCTAACGGACCATTTGATGTCACTGGCCTGTCCCGTGGCGAAGTGTTCTCGGTAAACAACCACGTGTTCCGCACAGATATCGGTGCTGACCCTCTGGATAACAGCCTGCTGATCAGTAAGCAGTCAGATACTAATGAAGCAGGCATCGGCGACAGCCTGAAGTTCACCATTACACTGGTGAACAATGAAGTTCCTGCAACAGATGCCACGATAGTCGACACCCTGCCAGCCGGTCTGCGTTATATGGAAGGCTCGGCACGATTGGATGGCGAGAAGGTCGATATCGATCTCAGTAAAGATGGTCGCACCATGAGCCTGATACTGGCCAATATCGACCCATTTGCACGCCTTCGCTTTACCTACGTCGCCCAGGTCACGGCACTCGCAAAAGGCGAAGTAGTTAACCGTGTAACCCTGAATGACGACGTTGTAGTAGCCAATACAGCGAAAGCTAAAGTCGTTATCCGTGATGACTTCTTCAAAGACACCGCCCGCCTGTTCGGTCGCATTTACCTGGACGACTGTGAAGGTAACCAGGCTTCAGTAGACGGGGTGCCTGACATCCGCCTGTTTATGGAAGACGGTACTTATGTAGTTTCTGACAACAACGGCGAATGGCACATTGAAGATGTGAAGCCCGGTACACACGTTGTCCAACTGGATACCGCAACCATTCCTCCGTATATGGAGCTGATGGAATGCCCGCAGCGAGGATTCCACGCCGGTCGCAACTACAGCCAGTTTGTCGATGTGCAGCCTGGTAGCTTCTGGCGTGTCGATTTCTTCCTGAAAATGCGCGAGCCAGAAATTGGTGAGATCCGCCATCAACTGGACCACCAGCTGATGCCATTCTCCGCGGAAGAATCAACCGCTATGCCATATGGCTCTCCTGTGGCAGAGAAGATCCACTATACCTTCACCATCGATGGCAAAGGCCTGCCACTTCAGGCCGTTACTGGTCTGATTTCCCTGCCAGAGGGTGTGATCTACGAAGCAGGCTCCAGCACCATTGACGGCCGTCCTGTCGAAGACCCAAGCGTAACTTACGGCACCCTGGTATATCGCCTGCAGGATAAACCTCAGCAATGGGCTAACGTCATCACATTCAACGCTTACATCAGCGATAAAGCGCCGATGGGTGAACTTGTGACCCGTGCCGTGACCCGGTTCCGTGCGGATGGCCAGTCGACACAACAGATTCAGCCGGTCAGCACTGCGGTAAAACTGGTACTGCCACCAAAAGAAGAAAACGTGAAGCCGGTTGTTCCGCCTAAGTTTGCTAACTTCTCAGACGTCCTGACCGACGAAGATAAGCAGAACCTCTCCAATGTTATCGATGCGCTTGATGGATTGGGCAATCTGGAGCTGAAAGTAGTGGGTCATACCGACAGCTCTGGTATCTCCAGTCGGGTACGCCATATTTTTGCCAATAACCAGGTACTGTCTGAAGCCCGAGCGAATTCTGTGGCAACTTACCTTGCTGAAAAACTCGGGATCGACCGTGATCAGATCATTGCCGAGGGTCGTGGCCCTTCCGAGCCTGTTGCAACCAACAAAACTGCTGAGGGTCGTGCTCAGAACCGCCGTGTAGAAGTTAAAGTACTGAACGCCGATGCTACGATTGATCTGGCCTCCGCGGGCAGTGATATCCAACTCGCTCGTGTTCAGTCACTGATTCCGGGCCTGACGGGGCTGATGGCAACGGCTGCAGGTAACCCTGCCCGCCTGCCGTCTGAAATGGCGATCCCTGAATACGACGAAAAATGGTTCCGTACGGCGCCAGATGAAGCGCAGTGGCTATGGCCACCACTGGATCGCAGCCCGTCGATCAGCTCGACCAAAATTGCGATTTCGCACAGCAAGGGTCAACGCGTCACCCTGAATCTGAACGGCAAGCCGGTAAGCGCTCTGAACTTTGATGGTAATACCAGCAGTAAAGAACGCGACCTGATGATCAGCCAGTGGCGCGGTGTTGACCTGATGTCGGGCCCGAACTATTTCGAAGCCACGGTTCTGGACCGCGATGGCCGTGTCGTTGATCGCATCAGTAAGACAGTACACTTCGCTGAAGCACCTGCTCACGCCGAGTTCGTCGCTGACGAAAGTACACTCGTCGCTGACGGTATCAATTCACCGATCATTGCCGTACGCCTGACTGACAAAGAAGGCTTTCCGATTCGTGCCAACGTGCAGGGCCAGGTCGATATTCTTGAGCCGTACACGCTTTACAGCGAACAGCGCGAACAGGAAATCAGCCCATTAACCGATATGCAGAAACCCCACTATCAGGTTGGTCAGAATGGTGTCGCACAGATTCGTCTGGCTCCAACCTTCCGCGCCGGTGAAGTCGTACTGCGCTTCCGCCACAGCAGTGGTCAGACCGATGAGATCCGTGCCTGGCTTAAGCCCAAAGAGCGTGACTGGATTCTGGTCGCTCTGGGTGACATGACCATGGGCTACAACGCCAATGGCGGCAACAGTAAATCAATGAAAGCCGCAGGCGTCGACGACAACATTTATCACGATGGCCGCCTGGCATTCTTCGCACAGGGTCAGGTCATGGGTGAATGGCTGGTTACCGCAGCCTACGATTCAGGCAAAGAAGACGCAGAGCCATTTGCCCGTCTGATCGAACCGGACCGCTATTACACCCTCTACGGTGACGCCAGCCAGCAACAGTTGGATGCCAGCTCGGCACGTAAACTCTACGTGCGGGTAGAAAAAGAGCGCTTCTATACCGTATTTGGTGATATCGACACCAATCTGACCGTGACAGATCTTGCCCGCTATAGCCGTAAACTGACGGGTATCCAGACGGTTTATCAGGGTGAAATTGCTGAGTTCTCTGGTTTTGTCAGTCAGACAGATCAAGGCTTTACCCGCGATGAAATTCAGGGTGACGGTACTTCGGGTCTGTATCGCCTGAAGAACCAGCAACTGGTACTGAACAGTGAAAAAGTTTTCCTGG
>JAYNJA010000292.1:3071-3575 GCA_038109705.1 Thalassolituus sp.
CGCCGCTGACCCGCGATGTTGACTACGTTATCGACTACTCAGACGGTACCCTCTATTTTAAAGGGCCGATTTCAAGTACCGATGACAAGTTCAACCCGCAATACATTGTTGTCGAATATGAAGTCGAATCTGACGGCGACCTGGGCTATATCGCCGGTGGCCGTGCAGGTGTAAAACTGCTTGATGATAAGGTACGCGCAGGTGTCACTGCGATTACCCAGAACCAGTCAGGTGATGACCGCCACCTGCATGCTGCGGATGCCTCGGTGAAACTCGGCGATACAGAAATCCGTGCGGAAATTGCCCAGTCTGAAGAAGTGACTGCAGGCGTAGGTGAAACCTCCAACGCCCATCTCGTTGAAATCACGCATCGTGATGAAAACTTTGATGCAAAAGCCTATATCCGTGAACAGGAAGAAGGCTTCGGTCTGGATCAGCTGGCAGTCAGTGAAAACGACTTCCGTAAAGAAGGTCTGGAAGGTAACTGGTACATGAATGACGATA
>JAYNJA010000293.1:0-3548 GCA_038109705.1 Thalassolituus sp.
TAACAGTTATCTCAGCCCAGTAGTTATTACCATCACGGGCTAACTTAACCAGTTCATCGTATACGGGCTTAGCTGTCGGTACGATTGATACAGGCTTACCAGAATGCTGGCCAGCAATGACTACGTCTTGAGTTGGGGCGGAGTTGGAGAACATGTTATGGCGTCCTTGTCTCTGATTCAGAATAGCGATGTCGTCCTGATTAGGCCTAAGAGTATAAACACTTTCAATTCAGAGAAAAGGCATTCCGGGCCATAACCCGGCTCGCTGAAACTCAGCTTAAGCTGAAGATCGAGCAAAATAGAATGCACAAAAAGCCGGCAACTTGTGCCGGCTTTTTGTAGGTTAAGTAGCGTTCAGTTCACGGTTACAGGATGGTTAAACCTGTGACATACAGCACTTCACCCGGAGCTCCGGTAACAGAACCACCCGGTGCCTCAAGACTGACGGCAACGGCTTTAATTGCAATATCATGCGTATTCACCGCTAGTGCTCGTGTGATGCGTCCGTTTTCTGGCATCAGACCCAGTGACACTGGTGCGCTGCCATCTTCAGGCACAATCCAGAGCTCGTAATCGTGCTCGTCAGATGCTTGTACCGCCGCGGTCGCCTGTACGGTCAGTTCATTGCCGCTTACCTCCATCAACCACAGAGGCTGTTCTCCCTGCGTGAAGACGGCCATTTGCTCAGTCATTGCAGCAGGCACCATCACTGGGTCAGGACGCAGCAAGAAGACGCCAAGCAAGAGTACGGCGGCTGTCGCAAAGCCACCTGCCCACGCCATCAGCCCTTTCAGTGGAGCCGCATCGTTCGCCGCCACTTGTGTCGTATCGATAAATCCGACCCGACGACTGATCTCCTGCCATACCCGCTCAGGCGGCATCTGATCTTCAATTCTGGCGTTCATTGGCGCAAGTAGCTGCTCCCAGTGCCATACGCGCTCGCGTACTTTCTGGTAGGTCTGCATCAGGCGCACAAAGCGACGGCGGGCGCGCCCTTCCATCGTACCCATGACATAATCTGCCGCGAGTGCATCAAGACGTTCATCATTAAGATAATTCATTCTTCAAGACACCTCTTCAGACGTTGAAGACCACGACGTATCCAGCTTTTCACCGAGCCTAACGGAGTGCCGGTGTGAACCTGAATTTCGGCGTGTGTCATACCTCGGTAGTAGGCCAGGTGAATGTACTGCAGGTCATCCGTATCCAGTGTCTGCATGCAGCGCTCTAAGGCCTGATTTTCAGGATCCTCCGGTTGCTCCGGGGCAATCAGTTCCGGTGCACCCTCCTCATCGAGAGAATCCTGTCGGTCCTCCTTTGTGCTCTTCGACCTCAGTAAATCGATACAGCGATAGCGCACTATACTGCTCATCCAGGTCATAACACTGCCACGCCCCTGATGATACTCAGCGGCGTTGTGCCAGATTTTGACAAATGCTTCCTGCAAAGCCTCTTCAGCTCGTTCTGGAGAACGCATTAGCTGGATAGCGACGCCATAAAGCTTTGGCCCTGCCGCCTGATATAGCTGCTCAAAGGCATTCCTTTCGCCACGGGCCACCGCTCTGATGAGCTGTAGCTGAAGTTCGGGTTCCATACGGAATAGCTCCTGATGTTATGTTCATGACTATATACGGATAGCCAGGAGATTTAGATTCAATAAGTGCGTACGCAACCTGTCAGATAATGATTCATATCAGTACGTTAACTTAACCCCGATGTATTCTGATATACACACATATCGATGATTTCAGAGGTGAACATGAATACTGATGACATACGCGTCGACCTTGTTGAACGTCTTGAGACGCTTGAAGCACGCTCTGAAAAAGCAACCCGCCATGCCAGCCATCGTGACGATCCTCTGTCTGCAGACTTCGAAGAACAAGCTACCGAGGCTGCTAATGACGAGGTTCTGAGCGCCATCGCAGACGAAGCCCAACATGAAGCCGAGCAAATCCGTGAAGCGCTGAAGCGGATTGAGTCGGGTCAGTACGGTATTTGTGAGCAATGCGGCGAACAGATTACCGAAGCCCGCCTTATTGCCGTACCTTACAGCACTCGTTGTATCGAATGCGCGTAAAACTTTTTGTACTACAAAGGTTCTGGTCAGATCCGTGTCAGTACCCAATAGCTACCTAATACAGCAAGCGCAGCCGACAGATAGCGAACCAGTACCTGTCGATACCAGCCTATACGTCGCAGGCTGATAAATACAGGCATTACCAACAGAGTAATTGCTATCTGCCCGGCTTCCACGCCCAGGTTGAATCCAAACAGCGCCCAGGCGATATTCCCGGTATCAGCCGTAAGTTCAGCCAGCACACTGGCAAAACCGAATCCGTGAACCAACCCAAACAGAAATACAACAACCGCACTCGCTGGTAAGTAAGGGCGCAGATTATGCAGTGCAGCAATAACGACGGATGCAGCAATAATCAATTCAACCCAGTATCCAGGAATAGCCAGCCAGCCCAGCGCGCTGGCACTCAGTGTCAGTGAGTGTGCCACAGTAAACGTCGTCACATATAACAGCGCGGTTTTAACACAGGTTTTAACGTCAGTTGCTGGCTGCCATTGCTTATGTTGCTGAACCAGAACCGAAACCAACAGAAGCGTCAGCAGAAAAGCTACGTGATCAGGGCCGAGTAGAATATGAATAATACCCTGTACGAAAAACTCTGAAAAAGTCTGTTGATTCAGCTCAGTCGCATTCATATCGGGATCGATGAAAAAGCTGCCAGGCGATGCCAGCACGCCCTGACGAGCTAGCTCACTGCTTGTAAGATTCCAAAGCAGGCGATGCTCTGGAAGCAGCGAAAATAATCCACTGTAGGTAATCTCGACGGCTCCTTCCGAAGCACATGAAAATGCCAATGGAATGACCACCGAAGCCATCGCTCCCTGAGCATTATTAAAACCAACAGGAGCTGGGAACTGCACGCTGCATAACTCCCCGCCCTTTTCTACGGTCATGTGCTGCTGAAGATATGCATGAATCGCAGGTTGTTGTGACTTAACCTCTCCCCATAGGAGCTCGCCATTGCGATTCTGATCAAGACCAATACTCTGCTCCAGATCAATCAGCTGCCAGCGTAACGAGCCCTTGATCCCGCCGTTTGTTTCTTCCAGTGAAAGTAGCGCAGTACTGCTCTGGTGTGCAGAAACAAACAACGGAACCGCCACAAGCAGAAAAAAGATTATACGTTTCATAGTACGTCTTCCCGAGCAGAGAGGTAGTTTTTCTGCTGAATGTCCTGCAGCTGCGACAGCCAGCTGAGGTTATGATCACTGGCGTTCTTTCCGAGAGTCGAAAGGTACAAAGAAATGAGTTCCGAATAACTCGTATCCCGTCTTTTAATACGCTGATTAATACGTTCTTCTGCGTAATCTCTCCAGTAGAAATCAACACTGTCACTCTGCTGCTCGGCACGTGCTAACTGAACGATTAAAGCGTCGTCAGGGTAATCTGCCTTGCCATAGCTGTTCAGAAGAGAGAGCACTACCTCTGGTTTATCATCCTGCAGAAGAGCCTCACTACGATTTACCAG
>JAYNJA010000294.1:0-2631 GCA_038109705.1 Thalassolituus sp.
GTACCGGCGTTGGTCATCTGTATGATTCTGTGGATCAGGCATATGAATCTGCTATGGCGAAATGGCAGACCAATATGCTGACCCGTATTCTCGAAGATGCGGTTGCCGGCCATCAGCCACCGATTGTGCGTGGGCGTCGTCCTAAGATGCGTTACGCCCACCAAGGGGGCTCTAATCCGCCACGTATCGTTGTCAACGGTAATATGGTGGAAGAGCTGCCGGAAGACTATAAGCGCTATCTGGCAAACACCTTCCGTCGTGTTCTGAATATCGCGGGTACCCCGATTCGTTTTGAATTCCGCCAAGGGGACAACCCATTCTCGGAAAACAAAAAAGAAGTTCGCCACTCCAGTAAGCGTCGTGCTCAGGCAGTGGAGCGTACTGACAACAAGCGCCGTATTAAGCGCGATAAAGCACGTAAGCAACTGAAGAAAACGTATCAGAAGCCAAAAGGCTGATAGACGATAATTAAAAAAGCAGCGCCCTGATGATGAATCACGGCGCTGTTTTTTTTATGAGTCTTGAGTAACACGCTGACTAGGGGCAATATAAACACCTTGCGTGTTTAAAGTGTCAGTCTGTTTAAGTGTTCTCAGCCTATTTAAGTGTTTTCAGTTTATGCATAACGTAGTGATTGCCGCATTTCCCGGAGCCATGTCGTCAGCCATTGCCGGTGTTGCGGATATGCTGGTGTCCAGTGGTGTTCTCTGGAACGTGATTCAGGGAGAGCCGCATGAACGCTATTTCAGTGTACGCGTTGCTTCACCCGATGGCCTTCCGGTGCGCTGCGTTAACGGCCTGGAGCTGTCCGCTCATCTCAGTTATGACCAGGTTGATCACGCCGATATTCTGATTGTTCCGACCATCGCTGCACGAATTCCTGAAGTTCTGGCGAAAGAGAAAAGTCTGCTGGATTTAATCCGTCGGGCCGATGATGCCGGCTGGACCATCTGCGGTAATTGCACGGGTAATTTTTTGCTGGCAGAGGCGGGGGTTTTGAACAACCGCACGGCAACTACGCACTGGGGCTATCGGGATATGTTTGCTGAGCGCTATCCCGAGGTTGACCTGCGTGCTGACCAGTTAATTACCCGTGATGGCAATATCTACTGTGCCGGTGGCGGCTTGTCCTGGTATGACCTCACGCTCCACCTGATCGAACGGTTTGTCAGCCATGAAGTGGCGATGCAGGCCTCCAAAGCGTTTGTGTTTGATTATCGTCGCGACAGCCAGTTGTCTTACTCTCTGATGCGTCTGGCTAAACCACATAAAGACGACAAAATTGCTGAGATTCAGGAATGGCTTGAGGGGAATTATCCCGGCCGTATCCGTGTAGAAGATCTGGCATCCCAGTTCGGAATGTCTAAACGTACGCTGATCCGACGGTTTAATAGCGCGTTAAATATGTCGCCCAATGCCTATATCCAGACAGTGCGAATTGAAGCCGCCCGTAAACTACTGGAAGAAACTGAGCGTACCGTAGATCAGGTGATGAATGATGTCGGTTATGAGGATGGCAGTTCATTCCGGCGTTTATTTCGCCAGAAAACCGGGTTAACGCCTACCGAATATCGTCGCCGTTTCAGTCGCCGCCTGTAATGACTAAGCAGCTTTCACACTCACCAAAAACGCCACGACCATTCCGCCATCCTGCGGTACGTATTCTCGTTCTTCTCGTCGGCTGGTTGAGCGTTGCACTCGGCTTTATCGGCATATTTTTACCTGTGTTGCCAACCACTCCGTTTCTTCTGTTGGCAGCGGCCTGTTTTGTGCGTACCTCACCGAAGTTTTATCAGTGGCTGATTGATCATCCGCGCCTGGGGAAATATCTGGTGTATTACCTGGACGGGCAAGGCATGCCAATGAAAGCTAAGGCATATACGCTGATACTCATGTGGACCATGCTGTTGCTGACGGCCTTTGTTATTGTGAAGCGTCCTATGCTGTATTATTTGCTACCGGCGATAGGTTTAGGCGTCAGTATTTATATTCTGCGTTTGCCCACACTCACTGTTACCCCACCAAATTCTGATACTTCTGATAAAGATTGATATGTTTCCGACACTGTACCGCCATGCTGACTGGGTCAGCTTTATTTTATTAGCCATTTTATTCGTCGCATTTCCTCAGATTGATCTGGCGTTCAGTGCATTATTCTATGATCCGGTAAGCGGAGATTGGGCGGGGGCTGACAGTGCGGTAGCCACTTCTATTTATGGCATCTTCCGTTACATTCCTTACCTGCTTGTCCCTATATTGCTGTTTTCGGTCTTGATCGCATTTTTGCCGATCAGTGCCGACAAGCGACCAGATTTAAAAAGCCGTCGTTTATTAGTCTTTCTGTTGGTAACCCTGCTCGCTGGCCCAGGGATTCTGGTTCACAGTGTTTTTAAAGAGGGTTTTGACCGGGCGCGGCCAAAAAATGTTGAACAGTTCGACGGTAAGAAAACCTTCACGCCAGCATTCGTTATTAACGATACCTGCAAAAAAGGTTGTAACTCATTTGTCAGTGGTCATGCGGCCATGGGGTTCTGGTTGATGACCCTTGGTTGGGTGTTCAGCAGTCGTCGCTGGTTCTGGGCGGGCGTTGCAACCGGGCTGGTACTGAGTGCAACCCGGATTGTTCAGGGG
>JAYNJA010000294.1:2641-3548 GCA_038109705.1 Thalassolituus sp.
GTTCAGGGGGGGCACTTTCTCAGTGATACCTTGTTTGCAGGGTATGTCTGTTACTTTACTTTCCGTTTGTGTGGGTGGATTATTCTTAGACAAGATCGGGTAAGTGTCTGATTTTACTGAGGTTAATTGATGGCAAAGTGCGACGTTGGCGCGAAATGTGTCATCTATGTCTGTTTTACACCTGTATATAACATAGATGAAACGGTACTATTCTTGTCATAAGGTTCTGACATAGGGATCTTTATCTCCACTTTAAAGCCTGGCTAACGCCGGGCTTTTTTTTGCCTGTTAAATACCACCAGGGCGAACTGTATTTAACTGTCTGGACGGGAGATAACGGCTACAGGAAATTCTGTAGCCGCTTTGGCGTGGGTGCTAGAGTGGCTGCGAGCGTGCTAAGCGGATTACTCCGCTTCGATACCAACAACAACCCATGGTGCGTTGTCAGTGGTCATATCACGCTCAAGGTGCCAGACATCGAAGATGCCGTCTTCAGATTTTTCCAGATCATCTTTGCAGCGACCACGGAACAGCAGGCTGATTTCACGGTGCGTTGCAGTTTCATCTGCGCGAACAATCTCAGCGTCCAGATCAAGAATTTCTGTCTGCGGTGGCACCATGAGGCGATTGCGTTGCGCAGCCAAAGCTTCGTATAAGGCGGGGCTGACATATTCGCGGATCAGATCCAGGTTGCCTTCATTCCAGGCAGTCTGAACCAGACGATAGTGATCCAGTGAGCCTTGAATAAAGGCATCGGCATCAAAGCCTTCGGGTAATTTGATCACAGAACCTTGTTCGGAAAAGCTATTACTGTTATCCGAAGTACCAAATACCGTGTCGCTACGGAACTGCTGTGTCCCGGCGCTGGTCGCGGTCTGATGTTGTGCCTGGTATTGTGACTGGGGCC
>JAYNJA010000295.1:0-3534 GCA_038109705.1 Thalassolituus sp.
ACTTACTTGAGGGATGCAAACAGGCTGTAACACTCCATGAAAATAAAGATGAGCGTCGTACTGCTATGGAATTTTTCATGTCCCCTGCGGATACACTTCTGGCCGGATATTGCAAAGGCGTCATTGAGTCATACGTCTCATACTCATCGACAAGAGGATACCGCTGCTCAAAAACGAACTGGTATGTCATTGCTAAGTCGATAGGCTCACTTGTGTCGCAGGAATCTGTTGCTGACCTCAACGGCAACTACCAGCGTGATGTTGAAGACGCTCTGCTTTATGGCTGTAAATGAGGAATAAGTTATGAAGTCGATTCCAGATACCATCCGTGATTTGTTCCAGATTGACCTCGCGTCCGAGAACAAATTTCTCAAGGACAAGGCCAACTCGTTCAGACGCAACAAACTGCTGAAGGTCGTCGAGGAAGAACGGGTGCAGCGCAAATCGGTATACCTGGCCCCCGGCCAGGATATCGTGCTCTTTAACGCGTTACTGCTCAACGCTGTCTTCCCTGACCCTAAGCATGTGAAGGACATTTTTGAAAAACCAGAGACGAGAGCGGACGCTACTCGAGTCCTGAAAAGTCTGTTGATGGAACGGACTACCGCGGCCGGAATAGCTCTGTCTTCTGATCAAACAGGAGCAATGATCTCAGCTCTGGAAGGCGAGCTGGATCTGTATACCGAAAAACTGCCCAACCCCTTTGAGACCTTGCCTCAGGTCGTACTCGGGCAGAATACCAACCTACTTAATGCACTTCTGGCGCAGGCATCGGTGCTGGACCCGCTCGATTCAGTACTGGCTGCCTATGTTTCCGGTGATCTCTATCGCGCCTGTGAACTCGCAGACCAACTCAGCGACCAGTCAGCAGTTGGGCCTTTACTGGCGCTGATCCGCAAGCAGCAGGTTGAGTTTAAGCGCTTCAAAACCTTGCTCGATGATTTTTTCTGAAAAAATTATGCGCTAAGTGTTGTTAGTGCAATGCACTAGCAAACGATAGCTCTGTACTTTCACACGGAGCTATCTATATGTACCCCTTCACTCAATGCACCAGCACTCGTACTGGCAAACCCCTAAGCACCTACCAATGCAGCTTTTCCGCCCAGCAGGCCGCTGATCAGACAAAGATCAACTATGGCCGGGGCATGGTCCCGTATCAGTGTGAACGCTGTGGCTACTGGCACCTCTGCCCGGAAGTTCGCCATACCCCGAGCGAGACATGTGATTACTGCACCAGCGGAACAAGAGAGCCAAAGAAGCTATACAGCACTGAGGAAGCGGCTCAGAGACGCGCGGACTGTCTGTGGGACGAGCGTAGAGTCAGACTCGATGTCTACCCTTGTCCCCATCAGGACGGCTGGCACCTCACTAAATCACGCGGCTGGTGAGGTGATGAATATGAATAAGCACATCGTATTTGTCTCTGTCGACTGGGAGCGCCCGCAGGACGGCCGCTCGAATCTTGGCGCGGCGTCGATTCTGGCGTCATTGAAAGCCGCTGGTATTCAGTACACTGCCATTGAAGATGCTGTAAACGCCCCAGACTTTGATTACGAGCGGTTAGAAGCCAGAGTTCTGGCTGCTATCCACGAGCTTGAAGTTCAGGGTATTGAATGTCTGGTTGGTATCGGTGCCTATATCTGGAACGAACCTGTGACTCAGAAGCTGACCGAGGTGATTCATAACGTCACCTCTGCCCCCGTGGTTCTGGGGGGCCCGCAGATTTCATACGCAGAGAAAGGCACACTTGAAGGTCTTTATCCCTATGCCAATATCTTCGTGCGTGGTCATGGCGAATTGGCAATGGTGGCACTAGCCAGAGGCGAAAGCCCGGAGCATCTGGGCATTCACTTCACAGGTTCTGAAGATCGCAACCAGAAAGCCGAAATTGATCTTGAGCAGCTGGCGTCACCCTGGCTTACCGGGGTAATGACACCCGGCGAGTCTATCCGATGGGAAACCATTCGCGGTTGTCCGTTTAAGTGCAGCTTCTGCCAGCATCGTGAATCGGGTAATCGTTTCAAACTGGCTGAAAAGCAGTTCGACTATGAACGCATCGCCAAAGAGGCCCGGCTGTTCGCGCAGGCAGGCGTTAAACGTATCTCGATTCTTGATCCTATCTTTCACCTTGATACCAAACGTACAGTAGAGCTACTGACCATGTTCAAAGAAGTGGGCCTAACAGCTCAACTGGCTCTGCAATGCCGTTTTGAATCGGTGAAAGACGACTTCCTTGATGTCCTCGAAGGCCTGAACGTTGTTCTTGAATTCGGTCTGCAGACAACCAACTACGTAGAAGGAAAAGCCATTGGCCGCCCGAACCGGCTGGATATAGCCGAGCGTGTAATTGAAAAGCTCAAGGCTCGTAACATTCCCTTCGAGGTCTCCCTGATCTATGGCCTGCCGAAGCAAACACTCGCCAGCTTCCGTGAATCACTTAGCTGGTGCTGGCGTCAGCAGGTGCCGGTCATCCGCGCCTGGCCATTGATGATTCTGCGCGGTACCGAACTCGATAAACAACGCGAAGAGTTCGGGCTGGTGGAATCTGACAACGAAGCCATCCCGCACGTGATTGCCAGCAACAGTTTTACCCATCAGGAGTACCGCCAGATGGAACTGCTCGCCAACGCAACCAACGACTCCGATACCACTCACCTCAGCGATTTATTCAAGGATGAATCTAAGGAGCAGGGCAATGCCATATTTTATCGTGCTTGAAGGGTTGGACGGCGTCGGCAAAAGCACACTCGCTCGTCGCCTTGCCAACGAATGCGGCTATCAACTGATGACCACGCCGGGTACACAGCTGCTGCCTATTCGATCTGACATCATCAATGGCCTTGGCAACAGCCAGGCCGCCAGAGCACTGTTTTACGCCGCAACCGTGCAGGCCGAAGGCGAAAAAGCCCGAGCCTTCAATAAGCAGGGCATAACCGTGGTGATGGATCGCTACCGCGCCTCCACCATTGCCTACGCCCACGAGCGTGGCGTCACGCTTGATCTCAATGCAGTACTTAGCCAGGCAGTGAAGCCGCACCTCAGCATACTGCTCACACTCGATGAGACAGAACGGCAACACAGGCTAAAGCAACGAGGTACGACCGCCGAAGACATCGAAACCCTGAATCCTGAGTTCAGAGACGGGGTAGTAAGCCGCCTGAAAAGTATGTGTGATATCGAGCTGGATCTGACAGGAGCAGACGAGGATGAAGCTGTTCTGTTAGTGAGGCAATGTATCAATCGCAATTTGATACTCAGCTAAGTTTAGTCAAAGGAGTTTGGCACGCTGGTGCATGAAGTCATTATTGACCACGAGTTCGTTAACAACCGCTTCAGCGAACAGGGCGGGGCAAAGCAGCTTAATAACGCTTTGAATGGTCAGTTGGATACTGTTCTTGAAGAACTGGCGGAGGCGATCTGGCCCTTCGGGGATGGGGCCGAGTGTGCGTAAATGACTCAAGCATAGGTATGTATGAGCAACAAACGGTACCCCGAAGAATTCAGGATGGAAGCCGTTAAGCAAGTGACCGGTGC
>JAYNJA010000296.1:0-3506 GCA_038109705.1 Thalassolituus sp.
AATTTTCGACAGGGGACGAGCTGGAAAAACCACAGCAAGGTGGTGGAGGCCAGGGCAGCGGCCAGGCCAGCAACCAGGGTGAAGGGGAAGAAGATTTCACCTTCGCCATTACCCGAGAAGAATTTCTTAATTACCTGTTCGATGACCTCGAATTACCGAACATGATTAAAACCTCACTGGCGCGCACCAAAAACTTCAAAACCCGACGTGCAGGTTTTGTTTCTGAAGGCACGCCAAATAACCTTTCCGTGATCAAATCCATGCGTAATGCCCACGCCCGCCGTATCGGAATGGGTGCAGGTAAGCGCCGTAAAATGAAAGAGCTGCAGGCAGCACTGGAAGTCGCGGAGAATGAAGGCAATACCGTCGCCATCAGTCAGCTTCGCAACGATATCGAAGACCTTGAGCGTCGCCTTAAGCTGATTCCATTCCTCGATGATATCGATCTGCGCTACCGCAATCAGGTTAAAGTGCCCATTCCCACCAGCAAAGCAGTGATGTTCTGTCTGATGGATGTGTCTGGCTCGATGACTCAGGATGTAAAAGACATCGCCAAACGTTTTTACCTGCTGCTCTATCTGTTTTTAGAACGCAATTACGAGCAGATCGAAATTGTATTTATCCGCCACCACACCAGTGCTAAAGAAGTGGATGAGCAGGAATTTTTCTACTCACGCGAAACCGGTGGCACCATCGTCTCCAGCGCGCTGAAACTGATGAATGAAATCGTACAATCCCGCTACGATGAAAACGAATGGAATATATACGCAGCTCAGGCCTCTGACGGCGACAACTGGGACGATGACTCCCCTGTCTGCGCCAAGCTGCTGACCGAAGATATCCTGCCCTGTGTGCAGTATTTCTCGTACATCGAAATTACTCCAAACGATCACCAGGCACTGTGGGAGGCCTACAAGCTGGTCGGAAGTAGCTTTAAAGACCGCTTTGCCATGGCACAGATCCGCGGACAGGAAGATATATTTCCGGTATTCCGTGAGCTGTTCTCGAAGGAGCAGTATAAGGAGGCAATATGAGCGACTATATTTCTACCGGTTCAGACTGGACCTTCGAGTTACTCGAAGCGTACGACAGAGAGCTGGCGCGAGTTGCAGCCCACTATGGTCTGGATACCTACCCAAACCAGATTGAAGTAATCAGCGCCGAACAGATGATGGATGCCTACTCATCTGTCGGTATGCCGATTGGCTACAACCACTGGTCTTACGGAAAACAGTTTCTTTCGACGCAGAAGAGTTATCAACGCGGTCAGATGGGCCTGGCCTACGAGATTGTGATCAACTCTGATCCCTGCATCGCCTACCTGATGGAAGAAAACACCATGACCATGCAGGCACTGGTGATCGCCCACGCCTGCTACGGTCATAACTCGTTTTTTAAAAATAACTATCTTTTCCGTACCTGGACAGATGCCAGCTCAATTATTGATTATCTGGTATTCGCAAAAAACTACGTACGCAAGTGCGAAGAACGTTACGGTCAGGAAGAGGTAGAGACCGTACTTGACGCATGTCACGCACTGCAGAACTATGGCGTCGACCGTTACCGCCGGCCTAAGCCGATTTCAGCCGCAGAAGAACGTATGCGTCAGGAAGAGCGTGAAGAAATCCGCCAACAACAGATCAATGACCTGTGGCGCACTCTACCAGCGAAAAAGCAGGAAAATGCACCACGTAAAAAACGTCAGTTCCCGCAGGAACCTCAGGAAAACCTGCTCTATTTTATTGAGAAAAATGCTCCCCTTCTGCAACCATGGCAACGGGAGCTGGTACGTATCGTTCGTAAAATCTCGCAATATTTTTATCCACAACGCCAGACTCAGGTCATGAACGAAGGCTGGGCGACGTTCTGGCACTACACCTTACTGAATCACCTTTACGACGAGGGTAAGGTCACCGATGGATTTATGATGGAGTTTTTAACTTCTCATACCAGTGTCATTTATCAGCCGGGATACGATCACCCCTATTACAGTGGTATCAACCCTTACGCCCTGGGCTTTAATATGTTCCAGGACATTAAACGTATCTGTGAAAACCCAACCGATGAAGATCGTGAGTGGTTCCCGGATATCGCCGGTAAAGACTGGCTGGAGACTCTGCATTTCGCCATGCGCGACTTTAAAGATGAGAGCTTTATTCAGCAGTATTTATCACCAAACCTGATGCGCCAGTTCCATCTGTTCTCAATTTATGACGACGAAGCATCAGACCACTATCGTGTTGATGCCATTCATGATCCGACCGGCTACCGGCGCTTAAGAGAAACACTGGCTCGCCAGTACGACCTTTCCATGCGTGAACCAAATATTCAGATCACCAATGTAGATGTTGAAGGCGACCGCTCAATCACACTCCGCCACACCCAACAGGACGGCATGCCACTGGCGTCGGATACCTTTGAGGTACTGAAGCATCTGCATCTGCTGTGGGGCTTTGATGTTCACCTGGAAAGCTGGGACGGCGACAAAATGCTGAAGCGCATGAGCTGTCCGTCGGTATCGGTCAGCCTCTAGATTCGAGATAACGGTTAAACCAATAAAACAAAAGCCCGGTGTAAGAAATTACACCGGGCTCTTATATGGTTCTTGCTGTGCCCCTGCTGTAGCTTCACTCGGTGACACGCCGTAAATACGTCCATGTAGGCTCGGATGCCGCATCCCTGCGGCATACGGTCACCGAGCGTAGCTCCAACAGGCTTCTGTCAGTCGAACACCAAAGGTACCTGCCAGCTTAATTCGCGTAAGAGGTGCCTCACCTACCAGGCAATCACCATATCATCACGCTGAATAGCCAGGCGCTCTGCCGGGCCACTGAGATCCGCCACAATAAACTGTGGCTGTACCTGGCGCACAACCGCTTCAGCGGCCATATCCGCAAGTTCCGTACGTGGTTCCAGATCCAGGTTATAGAAGGTGCCGGTGCGATACACTTTTAACTTATCTCCCGGACGAATCCCGGCACCAGCTCCCGCCTCAATATGCAAACGCTTACCACGCGCCTGAACAATGCGGGCCATGAACGGCTGACAACGCAGCATTTCACCAACATCTTCAGAGGCATCAGCAAGCACATCGGCGACGTTATTACCGTAGCCAGTATCCCAAAATTCTGGCGAGCCGAATCCGGTACGGGCATTACGGGCAACATTCCATTCACCCTGAGTTCGGTAAGTGCGCTGGAAAATCATCGCACCACTGAGACCATCATGAATAAAAACATCAACGGCAAATTCACGCGTTGGTTTATCCGCCATGCCAGCAAGTGTCGTGAACAAGCCTGCTTTCTTTCGTGGGTGCTCGCCTAGCTCACGTACTACACCCGACACCACATACTGGGCGCCCAGTTGCGTCGCCAGTGCCACAGAAGTTGTGAGGCGCTGTTGAGCAGTTTCTGCGGAAGGAGCGCGGCGTGGATCCTGATACAAGCTGATCCGTGTCGCATCCAGTGCGTGCACGCCACCACTGGCATTCAGTTCAGACACTAACC
>JAYNJA010000297.1:0-3482 GCA_038109705.1 Thalassolituus sp.
CTTGTATATGTTGCAGTATTTGCAACGAAACTTTTTCGCCGGTAATAGCGTATGGAATACAAAGACTTACGGGTTTTCCTCACTGTCACTGAGGCTCGGCACCTCGGCAGGGCGGGCCAGCAATTGCATATGAGCCCGTCGACATTAAGTCGCCGTCTTACCCGTATGGAGAAGGATGCAGGTGCCCAGTTACTGATTCGTGACAGCGGCCCATTAACACTGACTCCGGCCGGTGAGCTGTTCCGCCAGCACGCAGAGCAGACCTTGCTCGCGTGGGATGCCCTACGTTCGGCTGTGGATACCGAAGTCAGTGATATGGAAGGTTCGCTCACGCTTTATTGTTCGGTAACAGCTAGCTACTCCTTTCTTGCTGACCTGCTTGCCCGCTTCCGCGAGCGGTATCCCAGAGTCGACTTGCGCATTCATACCGGGGATGCCGCCGAGTCGATCCCGCGAGCTGAATCCGGGGATGCCGATGTCGTGATCGCAGCCCGCCCTGAGGTACTCTCTCCAGAGCTGACCTTTCGTGGCATATCAACGTCACCATTGTTATTCATCGCTCCACGCGCACAGGGAACTGTTCCGGCCTTACGCCACTCAGAAACAGACTGGTCACAAGTGCCCATGGTGTTATCTGAAACCGGTCTTGCCCGCTCCCGTGTGAACCAATGGTTTGCAGCCAAAGGGATCAAACCTCATATCTATGCGCAGGTGACAGGTCATGAAGCTATCGTAAGTATGGTGGCGCTCGGTGTTGGCGTTGGGGTTGTTCCGGAAGTAGTGATGCAGAATAGCCCACTGCTCAGCCGGGTTCGTGTACTCAATGTCACGCCGGAACTGGAGTCCTTTTCTATTGGTTTGTGTGCCCGGACTGAGCGGCTAAACGAGCCATTGTTGCAAGCGTTATGGCAGACAGCCGGGCGCTGACATGGTGCGCTTCGGCGCTTTACCGCATAATATGTCACCAGAATTTTCAGATGCTGTTATCAGCAGTACTCATCAAAGGAAGAAATTGTGAGCGAGAACGAAGAATCGTCCGTACCGGTTGTCACCAAGAAAGACCGCAAAGGTATTTATCTGTTACCTAACCTGTTTACTACAGGTGCGTTGTTTTCAGGTTTTTACGCCGTCGTCGCAGCAATGAATGGGCAGTTCGAAAATGCGGCCATTGCCATTTTTGTTGCCATGGTACTGGATGGTCTTGATGGTCGTGTTGCCCGTATGACGAATACTCAGAGTGACTTTGGTGCAGAGTATGACAGCCTTGCTGACATGGTGTCCTTTGGTGTGGCGCCGGCGCTGGTGGCCTTTAGTTGGTCGCTTCAGGATCTCGGCAAGGTCGGTTGGGTAGCTGCGTTCGTATACTGTGCTGGTGCCGCACTGCGTCTCGCTCGTTTCAACACTCAGTTAGCAGTTGCCGATAAAAATTACTTCACTGGTCTGGCCAGTCCGTCTGCTGCAGCAATTGTTGCAGGTAATGTATGGGTCTTCAGTGAAACCGGAACGCCGGGTGCTGATGTCGCATGGTGGATGACCATTATCGTTGGAGCAGCTGGTCTGCTGATGGTGAGCAACTTTAAATATCACAGCTTTAAAGGTCTGGATCTGCGCGGCAAGATTCCGTTTATGGCGTTGCTCGCGATAGTTCTGGGCTTCGCTATTGTCTCGATAGACCCTGCAACAGTGCTGTTAGCTGTGTTTTTACTGTATGCGTTGTCAGGTCCTGCACTGGCAGTGAAAGAAAAACTGTTTGATTAACGACAGATTGTTAAGAACCGAAAAGCCCGGAATCTCAGCCGGGCTTTTTTGTCTTAGCCAGACTGTGACGGAGTCAGAACATGTGGATACCTAAGAAACGTTACCCGACGATCCCTGAATCGCAAGTAACTCCTAAAGAGCTTTACCTCAATCGTCGTTTGTTTATGAAAGGCGGGCTGTCGCTGGCTGCGGCAATGCCTCTGATTCAGGCGAATGCCCTTGTCAGTGCTGAAGGGGGATCTCCGGAGCGGGATGGCCCTGCCTGGTTAGAGAAGTCGATTGCTAATGCCAGAGAGACGGCCTTTGGTGCAGGAGAGAAGGCCGCGCCTTATAGCGCCGCCTCTCAATACAACAACTTCTACGAATTTGGTATGTCCAAATCAGATCCGGCGGAGCGTTCTGGCGATTTCAAAACAGATCCGTGGGAAGTGACCGTATCAGGTGAATGTGAAGTCACCGGGAAGTATGCCCTCGAAGATCTGATCAAAGACATAGATCTCGAAGAACGTATCTATCGGTTACGTTGTGTCGAAGCCTGGTCGATGGTTATCCCATGGATAGGATTTCCGTTAGCGGAGTTAATCAAGCGCTGTAAGCCGCTGTCGACGGCAAAGTACGTAGAGTTCGTAACTGTAGAGCGCCCGAAGGAAATGCCTGGGCAGCGCTCAGTGTTCTCAACCATCGACTGGCCCTACCGGGAAGGCTTGCGTATGGACGAGGCCATGAATCCGTTAACGTTAATGGCCGTTGGTATGTACGGTGATGTACTGCCAAATCAGAATGGCGCACCAATGCGCTTAGTCGTCCCCTGGAAGTACGGCTTTAAAAGCATTAAGTCCATCGTCGCTATCAACTTCCGCGAAAGTATGCCGCGGACAACCTGGAATGACCTGGCTCCGCAGGAATACGGTTTCTATGCCAACGTAAACCCAGAGGTGGATCATCCACGTTGGAGTCAGGCTTCTGAGCGCCGTCTGCCTTCATCCTTGTTCTCAACGAACCGCATAGCCACTGAAATGTACAATGGATATGGCGAGCAGGTAGCGAACCTCTACAAGGGAATGGATCTTCGCAAGTGGTACTGAATAACATCAGCGTCCGTCGTGCGTTCGTATTTCTGATTGGGATAACCCCGTTTCTCTATCTGCTGCAGGCTGTCATCAGAGTGCAGACAGGGGAGTGGGACTTATTAGGGCCAGAGCCAGGGAAGGCAATTACCCACTTTACCGGGACCTGGGGATTTAATTTTCTAATGGCATCCCTGACGGTGACTCCTCTGGTAAGGCGATTTAAACAGTCGTGGGCTCTGAAGCATCGGCGGATGCTTGGTCTGTTTGCTTTCTTCTACATCAGTTTGCATGCGCTGGCCTATACCGCCTTCCTGTTGGAATTTCAGTGGGCTGATATTGTGAATGAAGTTGTAGAGCGACCGTATCTGCTTGTTGGCACGCTATCCTGGATTATTCTTCTGCCATTGAGCGTTACATCAACGCGTGGCTGGCAACGCCGCTTAGGTAAGAGGTGGAAACAGTTACATAAACTGGTCTACTTCGCCGTGTTGCTTGCATGTATTCACTATTTATTACAAATCCGTGCTGGATGGTTTGAGCCGTTCGCCTACACTCTTTTGACGGTCGTTCTTCTGCTTCTCAGGTCTAAGAAAAAAGTCTGAAAATTTTTTACAGAATTCGGTTGACCCTTTTTACCGCATCCCTATAATGCGC
>JAYNJA010000298.1:0-2602 GCA_038109705.1 Thalassolituus sp.
GACAAAGACACCGTAAAAGCACTCAAGGCAGCCACTGATAACCGATTTATTCCTCATGGCGACGCGCTTGCCTGATATCGTTGAGTGCAGTCAGCAGATCACCAGGGCGCACCGGTTTAACCAGATACTGATCGGCCCCTGCTGCAATGAACTGTTTCTTGCTCTCTGCTTCGACATCTCCAGAGAGTGCTATCACTGAAATCTTATTCAGGTACTCTCTGCGCCGGATTTCCATCGTCGCTTCCAGCCCATCCATAACAGGCATATGCCAGTCCATCACCACAAGATCCGTATCCCTGCGGCTTTCCAGATATTCCAGAGCTTCTTTTCCATGGCCACAACTGGCAACATTACACTGCATTTTTTTCAGCATCTGCTCCATAACTTTGCGGTTAACCGGGTTATCTTCCACTAACAGAACATTGAGCCATCCGGAATCATCATCACCGGACGACATTACCTGTTCTGCGACGGTATCCGCGCTATCGCCCTGCAGCAAACGTAAGAACACACTCTGTATATAACGCTGATCAACAGGCCAGGACCAGCTGGCATTGACCAGTGCAGGCACCTCCCAGTTATCCGCATTACCTTCGTCGCAGGTAACTATCAGCTTCATCCCAGATTCAAATGGGTATTCACCTGGATTTGCATCCGGAGCGCCGAAGAAACGCCGCGACATTACCAGTAAGTCAGGCCCTCCGGCCTGAAGGGCGCTGATAAGGTCCCGCAACCGGTCAAAACTTCGTACAGTCATACCAAGCTTATTCGCAACCGCCTGAACCAGCGTGCGGTTTACCGAAAAACTGTCTGCAGTCCATAAAACCCTGCCTTCGAACTCCCGGTCCGCTGGCCAAATCACTGGACAAGCGATCACCGTCAATGGCAAATCAACCCAGAAGCAAGAGCCAGTACCCGGTGAGCTTGCCACACCAATTCTGCCTCCCATCGCCTCACTGAGAAGCTTGCATATGTTCAGACCCAGACCCGTTCCCCCCAGTGCCTCGGATAC
This sequence comes from Thalassolituus sp., assembly GCA_038109705.1. GTDB lineage: Bacteria > Pseudomonadota > Gammaproteobacteria > Pseudomonadales > Oceanobacteraceae > Thalassolituus. The sequence continues at coordinate 1,013 of JAYNJA010000298.1, forward strand.
ATCGCCATGTGCAAGCGCATACTCCCCGAACAGATGCTGAGCTTTTGCTGCTTCAATACCGATACCGGTATCCTCGACAGAAAAACGTAGTGTGTCACGATCTGCGCTAGGTACGACAACCCGCAAAATGACGTGCCCTCTGTCCGTGAACTTCACAGCGTTATTCAATAGATTCAGCAATATCTGGCTGAGTCGCAGGGGATCGCCACGCACATACTCAGGCACGTCATCATCGATAAAAAGTTGCAACGCCAGACGCTTTTCAGACGCCTTGGCATGAACAATGGCAGCTACCCGGTGTAATAGTTCTGACAAGTCAAAAGATTCGTGAGTCAAAACCAGATGCCCGGATTCTATCCGGGAGAGATCCAACACATCATTCACAATTGCCAGAAGATGGTCGGCACCCTGCTGCAAGGTATCAAAATGAGAACGTTGCCGTGGTGTGAGAGGTGTCGCTTCGAGAAGGGCCATTACGCCAAGCATGCCATTTAACGGCGTGCGGATTTCGTGACTCATGTTAGCGAGAAAACGGCTTTTTACTTCGCTCTGACGCTCTGCCATTTCTTTCTGTCTGGTTAATTCGGACTGAATCAGATGAAGATCAGTGATGTCACTGGCGACGATTAAAAGAGACTTGAGATGCCCATTTATCAGCACCGGAATCAGCTCATTGCGAAACCACAATTCCTGTCCACCAGAACCCTTTGCAGTGAGTTCATACTGTACGGGAGCAAATGTCTCCAGTGCCTGAGCCAGACTGGCTTGAAATACTGAGCGTGACTGACCACTGAGCAAATCCTGAACCCGTCGACCATTCGCAGCCTCATTGAGCCCGGAAATATCTGCTGAGCTGATACGGATGACAGTGCCATCCGGACGGATTTCTACCACTACACCAGGGTAACGGTCCCAAAGCAGTCGTGAGCGACGCGATTCCTGCTGAGCCTCGTACAATTCGTCACGCTGCTGAGCCAATTTGCTGAGCAATGCAATGATGACTGCAATCAGGAGAGTGACGGCCGCATAAAGCCAGTATTCCTGCATACGGCGCCCTGTTGAGAATCAGGGCCCAGAGGCCCCGTATAAATCTGATGCCAGATCAGGCAGCGACATTACTCGTCAACTGTAGGATGAACTGTTGCTGATCCTGCGGCCAGCGCAGGTGCAACCACCCATCTTTCAGGCCGTTGACGGTATCGGTTGAAGTACTGATCGACACACACAGCATATCTTTGCTGTCAGCATCACGCATGATCCGCCTTACCGAATCTTCGTATTCAGTTCTCGTCACCGCAATCGCCGCCGGCTGATTCTGACTGATCAGAAAGCCAAAATGCACCGGATCCTGAGTGACCAGCAGATCCCAACCCGCGCGTCTGACACATGAGGCGATCTCGGTAGAGAGTTCGTCCACGTCAGCCAGCAACACAAGTTTATGTCCACCAGTTCCCAGCTCATCCGGTACGGGCATATTGTTGTTATTCAAGAAATCAACAAAGCTCTCGACCGGAATGCGGTTATCACCGCGACCAGGTAGTTTGTATGCGTCCAGGTGGCCACGTTCGATCCAACGGATCACTGTACGGA
>JAYNJA010000298.1:2612-3454 GCA_038109705.1 Thalassolituus sp.
TTACTCCGCAGTACTTGGCGACCTCACCTGTTGTAAGCGCTTGTTTTTCCCTCACAGCAATATCTCGTATTGGTAACTACACTGATTCCAGTATAGATAGCCTTCGGCAATTGCAAGGAGAAATTCAGAGGAATTTACAGAGTACCTACCCTGTTGTGCTCTGGGCCAGCTAAGGTAAATAGAGACAGTACAGGAAAACGTACCGTGATAAGGCTGATTAACAGTTACGAGGAACCACATGCAGCTGAACATATTGTTGGTCGATGACGAGCCGAGCATCATTCAGGCCCTGAAACGAATGCTGCGTCCACAACCGTGGAATATTTTCCAGGCTGGAGACGGAGAAGAAGCCCTGACAGTGCTGAAGCAGGAGCATATCCATGTCTTGGTGACCGACTTCAAAATGCCGGTTCGTGACGGCATTTCCCTCTGTAAAGAAGCCCGACGAGTATCTCCTCACACCTACCGACTGTTACTTTCCGGGCAGGTTGACTACTCGGCACTGCGTGATGCCTGGCATGCCGGCGACGTACATCGGTTCGTTGCTAAGCCCTGGGACAACACCCTGCTGACAATGGATATTGAAGAAGGCGCCAAACAACAGAAGCTACTGGGACACGCCAGTGATTTCCGTAAAGCGATTGCCAACGATCTCGCTGTCATGCTGACCGACAATAACTGGGTCATCCGTCTGGCCAATCCGCTGGTCTGTCAGGCGCTCGGTCAGAATGAAGAGGATTTACTGGGACGTAATCTTTTCGCCGCGAATATGTCAGCGGCAGCCGTAACCCTCGAAGCTGAAGTCACCCGCCAGACTGAATCCGGAGATACGTGGCTGGGTC
>JAYNJA010000299.1:0-3441 GCA_038109705.1 Thalassolituus sp.
GAGTACAACTGACTTTTACGCCGCCAGTGCGTTACTGGACGGCAACTTTAAACGCGAAATTCCCGATGGTCTGGCCGTGACGCTGGGCATTAATTTTACCGATGGCGACTGACCTGTCAGGCGCTATCCCAGAATTTGATTCTTGTATTTATTAAGCAGGATTTTAGTCATGAATATTTTTAAGAAATCGTTGTTACTGAGTGCGATGCTGGCTGCTCATGCAAATGCGGAAATTCAGCCGATGTCGGCGCTGAATGAAAAGACTAACGATACGGACACTGTGACCCGCGCTGAACTGGAAGCAGAGATCAAAGCGCTGCGTACACTGTTGGATGAGCGCCTGAATCTGTTAGCAGATAACCTTGATGCAGGTACGTCTTCGACGCCCGCGCATAAACAGGTTCATATCGGTGGCTACGGTGAACTGCATTACAACAATCTTAAAGCCGGTGATGAAGAAAAACGTCAGCTTGATCTGCATCGCATGGTCCTTTTCTTTGGCTACGATTATTCCGACAGCATCCGCTTTGTTTCTGAGTTTGAAGTTGAGCACACCCTCGTCAGCGGTGGCAGTGAACACGGTGCCGTAGAAATTGAACAGGCCTACATCGAGATGGATGTGTTCAATAATGCGCAGTTCCGTACCGGTGTGATGTTGATGCCGCTGGGTATTGTGAATGAGACCCATGAGCCTCCGACGTTTTATGGGGTAGAGCGCCCGGTAATTGAAACCAGCATCATCCCATCCACCTGGTACAGCGCTGGCCTGTCACTGTCGCAGACGCTGGAAAATGGTCTCAGCTACGACCTGTTGTTAACCGAAGGTTTGAAAACCGAAGACCCGACTCAGAATGACGATGCCGACCCGTTTGATTTAAAAGCCGGTAAACAGAAAGCTTCATACGCTGATGTGTTTGATCTGGCGATTACAGCACGTCTGCGTTATCGCGGCATTAACGGTCTCGAGCTGGCGGCGTATACGCAGTACCAGCCTGACCTCGATCAGAGTGCAGAAACCTCATACGCCGACAGCGCTATGCTGCTGGGCGGACATGTGATCTGGCAGATCGATAACACTCAACTGACAGCCTTGTATGCGCGTTGGGATGTCGAAGGAGATGCCGCAGCCGAAGCTGGTAAAGATGTTCAGAGCGGCGGTTATGTTGAAGCGTCTCAACGTCTGTCACCACAATGGGGCGTATTTGCCCGTCACAGTGTCTGGTCGCAACAAAGTGATGAAGATTCTGCCCAGTCGGATTTTGGTGTGAATTATTACCCACACCGGGATGTCGTGTTTAAAGCCGATGTGCAGATTCAGAATGATGATGCAGAAAACCGTGGTGAGGTATCATCCGGCGACGGCTTCAACCTTGGTATGGGCTACCAGTTTTAATGCTGGTAGCGAGCAGGCTCTTAGCGAGGGAGCCCTCAGCTTCTTAGCAAAGAAGGAGTCAGACTCTAGTCAGAGCTGACTTCATCCGGCAGGCGCAGCTGCAGACGTGAAACTTCGGTCTGTGCTGTGCCATTAACCCAGGCTTCGCGCACCAGATACTGGTCGGCACGTACCAGTTCTACTTCACCGGTTTCTGCTAATACCGGAAGTACGGTTTCGAGAAAATCGAGGGTCTCAGGGTAGGGGTGGCCAATCAGAATGGCTGAGCCACTGCGCTTAGCGATAGTAAGTGCACGCTGAAACTGATGAGTCAGGCCTTCAAGGTCACGATCATTATCCAGAAATACATCGCGCTTCGCGGTGAGAATGCCTTCTTCTGCGGCTGTGGTTTTTGCCACAGATGCTGGGTTCGTCAGGCTATCAATAAAATACAGCCCGCGATGGCGTACCGTATCCATAACCCAGTTCATATGATCCTGGCTCTGAGTCAGACGGCTGCCCATATGGTTATTAATGCCCTGCACATGAGGGATCGAATCCAGGCTGGCACTCAGTGTCTGATGAATTTCTTCCTGCGTCATTTCTTCGGTCAGTGCACCGGGGCCAAGTGCTGCGCCGGTCTCGTTGGCCATTGGCGCATGCAACATAATGCCTTTGCCTTGTGCCCAGGCTTTTTCTGCGAGAGATTCTGCAAAGGGAGTGAAGGGTAAAAACGCGAGAGTAACCGGACCCGGCAGATTAACCGTGCGCTCCCCGAGCGCGCGGTTATTGCCCACGTCGTCGATGATGATGACCAGTTCAGGCGCAGCCATGGCTGGCTGAACCGGAATCATCACTGAAGCGGCAAGTATGCCGAGCCCCGCCAGCAGACGTTGCTGATGCCTCACTCAGCGACCTCGGTATTTTTCTTCAAGGGCGAAAGAATACTCAGACCACGAAGCAGGGTATGGGCTTCGTACAGTTGGAAGTCACGACGGATCAGATCATCTTCGCGTTTCTCAGCAGGGGCTGATTCCGCTGATTTCTCACCACTGTTCGGATTTTCCAGGTGCCCCGGCAGATCGGATTCTTTAAAGAAGCGTTGTTCGCTTGGCGTGACTTCGCTTTGCTCAATGACAATATCAGGGACGATGCCCTGTGCCTGAATCGAACGACCGTTAGGGGTAAAGTAGCGCGCGGTTGTCAGTTTCACCGCTGCGGTTTCAGACACTGGCAGTACGGTCTGTACCGAACCTTTGCCGAACGAGCGGGTACCGACGATGACGGCGCGTTTATGATCCTGAAGGGCACCGGCGACGATTTCAGACGCAGATGCTGAGCCACCGTTAATCAGTACGACTAACGGCATTTCAGGGAACACAGTCGCGACATCGGCTGAGTAGCTCATGTCAGACATCGGGTTGCGCCCTTTGGTGTAAACAATCAGGCCGTCACTGACGAAACTGTCGACCACGCCAACCGCTGCCTGCAATACGCCACCCGGATTATTACGCAGGTCGAGGATCAGGCCATTCAGGTTGGATGTGTCTTTCCAGTTCTGCAGCGCTTTTTCCAGTTCACGGCCAGTTTTTTCCTGGAACTGAGTAATGCGGATATAGCCAATATCGCCACTTAATACGTCAGTGCGAACACTGGCGACTTTGATTTCTGCACGCTTCAGCGTGAAGGTCAGTAAGTCTGATTCACCTTCACGGCGGACTTCTAATGAAATCTCAGTGCCGGGTTCGCCACGCATACGGCCGACTGCGTCGTTGAGCGACATGCCCATAACGGGTTCTTTATCCAGGGTAACAATCAGGTCGCCGGCGCGGATGCCTGCGCGCTGGGCTGGCGTGTCATCGATCGGAGAAATGACCCGGACGAGGCCATTTTCCATACCGACTTCAATGCCGAGGCCACCGAATTTACCTGAGGTGTTTTCCTGCAGGTCGGAGAAGTCTTCTTCCTGCAGATAAGCAGAGTGCGGATCAAGGGAGCTGAGCATGCCCTTAATCGCATTATTAAACAGAGTGTGGTCGTCGATTTCTTCAACGTAAGAACTGCGGATG
>JAYNJA010000300.1:0-3441 GCA_038109705.1 Thalassolituus sp.
CAACAGGTCTGGCCATTCAGGTTCAGAGACAACCAAATCAAAGCCTGCAGTAGCGTCAGCGAAAGCGCGGACATTACATCCCCATCCTTCGAGCAACTGCACCGTGCTCTCACGGACCATAGCGTCGTCTTCCACCAGCAGGACATTAATGCCAGCAAAGACGCCCGATTGTCCCGCTACCGGCCCTTCGACAGCAGCAACGGCGTGTTCCTGTAGCTCTGCCCTCGCCAGCGACACAGTAAATTCAGACCCTTGCCCAGCGTCAGACTCAACATTAAGTTCATGCCCAAGCAGAGTCGTCAGACGTCGACAGACCGATAATCCAAGGCCCAGGCCTTTCTGACGATCACGTTCTGGGTTATTCAGCTGCACAAATTCCTGAAATATTTTCTCCTGCTGGTCTGCAGGTATTCCCATACCGGTGTCACGCACCCGGATATGAACCGTATCTGTGCCCGTACCATCGGAGGTAATACCCGTCGTAATTTCTACCCGGCCAGTGTCGGTGTATTTAATCGCATTAGCGATCAGATTCCGCAAAATATTACCCAACAAAACAGGGTCGCTACGCACAGCGCAATGGCACGGCGATGCCTCCAGTGTCAGACCTTTTTCTTCAGCCACGGGGCGGGCTTCGATAACCAGGCTGTTAACTAGCGCGTCTAAGGGAAAATCCCGGATATCAGCGTGTACGTCTCCGGCATCAAGGCGGGAAATATCGAGTAGCTTGCCTAAAAGATCGTCAATTGAAGTCACAGCAGAACGAATATGACTGACTAACTGCTGCCCACGCTCTGTCTCAGTTTCCTGGCGCAGGCTTTCAGATAATAACGACAGTGAATGCACCGGCTGACGCAGGTCGTGACTGGCCGATGCCAGAAACTGCGTTTTCGCACGGCTGGCAGCGTCGGTAATTTCGTACTGCTCTCGCAGGCTTTCCGCGAGGCGCATATTTTTCAACGTCAGCGCCATCATATCGCGGTAAGTAATACTCCCGGAGCGGGCAACAAAATAAGCAACGCCGATATAAGCCAGAAATGCCATACCCATTCCCTGATATTGAGGATCAGGTTGTATCAGGCACATAATCGCCATTGGTAAAGTACTGACAACAAGATAGACCGTGTGACTCAGAAGCCAGATGGAGTTGGTACTGACGGAAGAAACCGTAACGCCGATAATCAGAATAAACAGCAAGGTCTGTTCTGAAAATTCCTCTGCATTAAAAAACAGAACACCAGCACACCCCCAAAGTGACGCCAGTACGGTAACACCTGCCATATACATGCCGCGCCAGAATGTCAGAGAGCAGCTGTCGTAGCGATTACGATAAAACCACAGTAATCCAGGCCCGAAGAACTCAAGGGCAACGCAGAAGCCGTACCAGACATAACCATAAAACTCACCAGCAGGTGGGCTCTGATTAAGAATCAGGACGGTAGTGAGAATCACCGTACCTATGGTAATAGTAATGATTCGGTCGTACAGATCGTCGGTCGCCCGGCGACGACGGAAAGCATCAATTTCCTCGTCACTTAACTGAATTTCCACCGCATCTGCCGTCATGGATATTATTCAGGCAAAAGGCCGAGGCGACGTACCGCATTAAGGCAAGCGGTGCGGTTGGTTACCCGGAAAAGACGGAAGACGTCACGCAGGTGACCTTTAATTGTGTTCTCAGAAATATCAAGCTCGCTCGCAATCACTTTATTCGACATCCCCTGAGCCAGCAGATGCAGAATTTCCTGCTGCCGTGGCGTCAGGCGTATTTCTGGCAAATCCTGCTTCTGACTGTCGATCAATTCCTGCCAGCCGTCCGGAAGATACGTGCCCCCTTCCAGTACTTGCTTAATAGCACGTAACAGAACGTCAGGCGGCGACGATTTCGGTAAATACCCCAAGGCACCGTGCTCAAGAGCTGCGCGAGCATCCGCAAGGGAGTCAGATGCTGAGATCATGATTACTGGTGACCAGACAGACAGCTGTTGCAGACGCCGGATCAGAGTTAAACCACTGACACCCGGCAGATTAAGATCCATCAGAATCAGATCGGGCTGTTCGCTCATCTGCGCCAGAGTTTTCTCGGCTTCTTCTGCTGAGCGAACCTGAGTTGTCTGACAGGAAGCCAGCGACTGTTCGAGTAAACCGGCTAAACCACCAGCAAACAGCAGATGATCATCAATGATTAAATAGTGCATCCCTTCTCCTGTTAGATACTAAGCGCCAGCGGGGTTCAGAGATAAACGTACAAGACAACGACACCCCACCCAAAAGTATGGGTTTAATGTACCTTAAAAAGCAGGACCAGTTCAGCGGGAAATTAACAGCAGACTAAGATAGATGGCCAGACTGTTTGTGTTTCCGGAGGCTTGGCTAAGCCCCCGGATCTGGGACGGTCAGTCCAGCAGCTTACCAGATGCCGTGCCAGTCACAGTGATGCCAGTTGCTGACGTAATGGAGTACTCCACAGTCAATACCGAAGATGTGGACTCGGTCACATTGACGCTCTGCTCACCCATTGTGTAGTAGTTTGTGATCGCGCTTCGGTCTGGTGAATCGGCCAATGCGTCCAGTGCAGGTGGGCGGGTATCACTGCTGACACTAAACAGGTTGCCTTCGCTGCCCGCGTAGGCGATCCGGCGTGCATCATCAGAAAGATTGGTCACACTGAAACAGGAAACGTCATCGGTACGCTGACCTTCTTCGTCAGACCAGTTCATCGTCAGATCTCCCAGCGAACTGCTGTCTTCACTAACACGAACGAGGCTCACCGTAATGATGTAGTCCTCATAGTAGCCAGATACCTGACTCAAAGGCACAAAACGGGTTCCACTGGCTTTGTACTTAAGACGGTTATCACCGTCAGGATCTGCATAAAAAGTTAAGCCAGAGACCACACCATCTTCACTGATAGTTACCGGCGAGAAGCCACCATCACAGTCAGCGATTTCGTATTCATAGCCAGTATTCTCTTCAGCGACTTCGCGTAAGATCACAACATTCAACGCACTGCTGTCATTACGGGGGGAGACCTGTGCGTTTATTTCGTCATAGCGCCGGCTCTGGCGCTCATAAAGCATGACCCAACGCCCAGTCATAGTGTCAGTTGGCAATGCATCTGCTGCAGAAACAAAAGGATCCAGCGTGTAGCGGGTGACGCCTTCAAAGGCGAGAAGTCCATCTTCGGAGTTTTCAGACTCTCCTCCACAACCCACGAACAACGGAGCGACTAACAAGAGTGAGGTAAAGCGTTTCACAGCTAATCCCTTAGAAAATTATTGAACGCTGATTATACAGAAACTGGCCTGACAACCTATATCAGGCCAGCAATGACATAAGAAAATGACTTACATACAACGCTTAAGTTGCCGGTATCACCGCCATCGTTAAACGGGAAATACAGCTGAGTTTTTCTTCGTCGTTGTAAATCCGGATTTCCCA
>JAYNJA010000301.1:0-3439 GCA_038109705.1 Thalassolituus sp.
CACCAACTCCCCCTGAGGCAGCGGCTTGCTGAAGTGGTACCCCTGAATAGCCATATCACCGATGGCGGCAAGGCTAATCAGCTCTTCTCTGGTTTCAACACCCTCCGCGACAACCTGAAGACCTAGCAGGTTCGCGAGACTATGAATCGTTGCGACGATAGCGGCCTTACTTTCTTTTTTATCCAGGTCCGTAATAAAACTGCGATCAATCTTCAGTACATCAATCGGCAGGCGACGCAGGTAACTTAGCGATGAATAACCGGTGCCAAAGTCATCGAGTGCGATTTTAACGCCGCGCTTACGCAGGGCTTTAAGCTCGTTTCTGACTTTATTAATGTTTTCCACAAATACTGATTCAGTGACTTCTATACGAAGGTATTCAGGCGGCAATTTATATTCATTTAATATTTCAGATACACGTTTAGCAAAGTTATCGGACAGCAGCTGGATAACCGATGCGTTTACCGCAACATAAAACGGCTTATTATTCAGTATGCCTTCAGAGAGTGAGCGCGCGATCAGAATACTCTGACGCAGAATACTCTCTCCGAGTTCGATCATCATGCCTCCCTGTTCTGCCACGGCGATAAATTCGTCCGGCGGTACAAAGCCGATATCGTCACACTGCATTCTTGCCAAGGCTTCAAAGCCAATCAGTTCACATGAATGTCCTGAATAAATCGGCTGGAACCAGGGCTGTACACAGCCATCACGCATGCCGTCGCGCAGCTTCTGTTCAATCAATACACGTCGTGCGCTTGTCTCGCGATGTGCCTTGTCATAAAAGCAGGTCTTACCTGATTTCTTTGAATAGCGTAGCGCCGACCAGGCGGCATTAATGATGGCGTCAGCTCCAGTGTGAGCCAGCTCGGTCGTTTCCAGCGCGCCGATAGACAAAGACAGTTTATGATCGCCATAGGATTTAATTCTGAACGGATCTTTGAACCCTTCAGTGATGCGCAGGCATTCATTTTTCATGTCTGCCACGACATCTTCGTAATCATCTACCTGACCGAAGACGGCAAAGGTGTTCCCGGATATTTTGGCAATGACTGTACTGACAGCCACAGTGCTGACCATGCGATTACAGACGTCATCAACTAAAGTGCGGATACTGGAGTGATCCAGCGCTTCACTCAACGAGTCGAGTTCATTAAACGACACCATGATCAGATAGAAATCAGAGTTTTTATCCAGCGCGTCTTCAATACGTTCCTTCAGGTAGCTGTCATTGGGTAACCCAGAGCGCTGATCAATTGAGCGCATGTAGGTGATATCAGTCTGAGTGCCTGCCAGTAGCTTTGGAGTGCCATGATCATCGCGCTGGCAGGCGCCTCGACAAAGCATCCAGCGATAGCCCCCAGCCGCGTGCCGGATACGATATTCAGCCGTAAGGTTAGTATCGCGCCCTTCTAATAAGCCTTTCACCGCCCGCCGGAGCCCGGCACGGTCGCGGGGATGAACACGGTCAAGCCAGTGGTTCAGATCCTGAGCGCCTTCGGAGGGTAATTCACCGACCATCGCATGCCAGCGGGGAGAGAATTCAAGGCGCTTTTCTTTGTACGACCAGATCCAGACGCCGTCGTCCGAGCCCGAAATCACCAGATCCAGCAGCTGGGTCCTTTCTTTTACCTTTTCTTCGAGCTGGTTATTGAGTTGCTCGAGTTGCCCCATATGCCGGCGCACGTTCTCGAGCAGGAAGTTCACCAGCAAGGAAAGCTTCTGCCCTTGGATATCGTCACTATCCACGCTGACATGCACATCAAAGTTGTTGTCGACAGTGTCACACAACTGATCGGCAATGCTGGCTATAACCCGTTGCAACTCTTCCTGAGATTCCATATCAGTTGTCCTTCAAACCTTCTTTCCGGCCTTCTTTGTGACTGCCCGGCTTTGGCCAGTTGAGCAGGAAGCTACAACACTCATCTCCGCGCTTCACGCACTGCTCACAGGTGATATCAACGGTCTCGTCGTACAGCCCGGCGACTTCATGGGCAAGAGCCCGGTACAGGGCGCAGAGTTGGTTTTTCGAACGGTAATCGACCCGCACTAATCCGGGCTCGATGCGTTGTGCGGTGAACTTGTCGTTCACCTGCTTGCGGTCTTCTGATGCACGTAATCCGGAGGCCATCACGGCATGAATCGTCGCCTGGCGCATAAGAAAATCTTCGGAGGAGGTCGCCATCTGAAAAAATCGCGGAAACAGTTCCTGTGCTTTGGTCAGGAAGGTGCGGGCGTATAAACCACTGATCTCTTCTTCGTTCATACCAGTTTCTTCTGCACTGGCCTGCAGCAGACGCATAAACTCGGCATCCGAATAGCTTTGATCGATACGAAATGAGACGCTGCGGTCGACGCCGGCGCGATCAAGTACTGCATGCTTGAGAGTCTCCCCGCCCGCTTCTTCAAGCAGTTCCAGGAGGATTTTCTGGATGATTCCGATCATGACGATTCCAGTAGGCCCGGATCGCTGAATTTCGTGAAGACAGGTGCGATAGCACCAATAGACGGGCCTTTGATAACCCTAGCTCTGATCAGATTTTGCGCAACAGCCACGCATGAGCTGTTAACAGGAAGACGACAAAAGACAGAAGGATTCTTACAGGCCGCAGTAGATACGGCCTGAGCAGAACATTCAGCGGCGTGGTTTAAACGCCGACATAATCGCCAACGGAATGGTTAACGCCAGCCAGATCACCAGCGAAGTGATGAAGTATGCGGTCTGTATCTCGGCGAACAGGTTTGACTGCAGCACGATCTGGAACACGCCATACAAGGCCATGCCACCAAAATAGAAGAGCCCGAACACCAGCCAGCGCGGCAGGCCACTGTTACCCGAGTTGACGATGCGACCGGCGATTTTTACCGACATATCCATAAAGAAATAGAGCCCCATCACTGTCAGAGTGATGGCAATGGCGTGGCGCAGCGGACCATCCCAGTAGGTTTCGGTGTCCGCGGCGGCAGTCACGTCACCGCCGGCGTAGAGCGAATAAGCGCCACTGAGGATTGTGAACAAGCCAGTGAGAATCGTCAGGTAATCTGCGAGTGCAGAGCGGTAAGGCTGAGGTGCATTCATCAGTGTTTTCCGTGTTCTTATACGACACCGGCGGCCAAGGCCGCCGGATCATTTTATTGTTATCAGAACCTGTTGGTCCCTGAGGTCATCAATGACCCAGTGCCAGCTGGAAGTGTTCACAAGCGAGAGTTTCATCACCCTCGGCCAGCATCACTTTGCCCATTTCAGCGTGCAGTTCAGGCAGTCCTTTAATGGTCAGGCCTGTCTGCAGGAATTCGCGGGCTTTCTCCAGATCGTTAACACGCAGTGCCAGACGACCCAGAGTCAGCAGCAGGTAAGGGTCGTTAGGACGCTCTTTCAGCTGTTGTTCAGCGAACAACAGCTGCTTGCCTGCGTCTTTGCCTTTCAGACGACCAAACA
>JAYNJA010000302.1:0-3405 GCA_038109705.1 Thalassolituus sp.
GTCCGAAGCAGGCAAAAGGCGTCACCGGTGTGATCACAAAGGTGAAAGACATGCAGCTGGTGCACGGCGATGAGGTGCTGACGCTTAAGTTCGACTGTAAGCCATGCGAGATGCACGTGGTGGGCAAGATTAAGCCGCATATCTTTAAGTCGGCCCAACCGGGTAGCTCAGAAAGTGGGGTTGGGATGTTTGATCCTGCGAGTCTGATTGCAACAAGCACTGACTGAAAAGATCAGTGCCTCTCCGCCAGAAGCGAATCAGAGCCAAATAAAAACCGGATTTCACGTCCGGTTTTTATTTACATGGACTTCACTTATTCTTAGGGGCCAACCAGCCTATACTGGAAAATAACGACAATGCACGGAGCGACAGGACGTCAACAGACATGATGCGAGTATTCTCACTAACCGGTGCTGTGCTGAGCATGGTTATCGCCACGGTAACCTACGCAGATGGGCTGCGCCTGGGAATGGTCGCTAAGAGCAAATCAGACCCCAACTTTGTCGAAGCCTGGAAAGCCTGCGCAGCCCAAGCAGAAGCCGATGGTAATGTCTGTGATCTACTGGGCAGCGATAATGCCGCTAACGCGCACCTGCAGCGCTCGGCGATAGAAAGCGCGCTTGCCAGTGGTAATTACGCCGCACTGGCGATCTCTGTAACCAACTCGGCCTTTATTGCACCGGCGCTTACTCAAACAGATATTCCTGTCCTGACCTTTGATTCCCCATTTGCGGAGCGCGAACAATATCTCAGTAAGGGCTACGTAGGCCCTGACAACTACAAGTTCGGGCATGACCTGGCTGTATTAGCCAGCGCCTCCCACTCTTCAGGCGGAACCCTGTGCATTATCACCATCGAATTTGATCCTAACCTCTCTTCCCGTGTGCATGCCGTGAGAGAAACTCTTGCAGATACCGCTCTTCCTCAGGGACAGATGCTGACCGGTGAAAATGGCTGGTCTGAACATGAACGCTGCCCGCGTCTCAGTCTTGCTGATACCAGTAAGTCTCTGCGCCAGTTAGCCGGCATCCTGTCTGACATACGCCCCGACGTCATCATCTCCGTCGGGCATTGGCCAGTAGTTGACCCGATAGCCTATCGCCGGACGGTCAACCGTTTTACCGATCGTCTGGTCACGGACAAAACACAAATGTTTGTTGGTGTTGGCCGAGTAAACGAGCAAAGCCGGGCGTTGCTGCAGGCCGGCCTTGTTCATGGCCTTGTAAGTATCGACTTCGATGGTATCGGTAAAGCGACCTATGAACGCCTGAAAGAAGCCGCAACAGGTGCAGATATTCCCGCCAATACCTTAACTAAGAACCGTATTCTGACGGCAACCTCAGATAGCGGTGAAGAAGCATTCGGGGAAGACTGACCTCTACCAGCTCCTCGGGTAACTGCAACGCCAGCCTGGCAGCCACAAGTTGCTGCCATGGCGCACCCAGCACCTCCAGATCAGCAGTCTCTAGTGGCTGCCCCAATCGTTTAAGGTAGTAATACCCATCACATGAATAGATTTTATCGCCGACAATGGGGCAACCAATCGCGCTTAGATGCGCCCGGATCTGATGTTTACGCCCACTGAACAACTCACAGCGCACAAGCGTACGCCCTCCCAAGGATTCAAGCCTGGTAAACCGGGTATGACACTCTTTAATGCTCTTGTAAGTAGGATCGCCACGATCGTTGACGGGATACATTTTTGTGCGGATTTCGCTATCTGTGCGTTCTGACAGTGGTAGCATGACATGGACCTCCTGCCATGCCGGCACTCCGTGTACCCGTGCGACGTATTCTTTCGACTGCAATAAACGGTCAAAGCGCTTTTTCCAGCGCTTGTCCGCAGCCTCATGTTTAGCGACCAGGATCAGCCCCGAAGTTTCAGTATCCAGCCGGTGTAACAGGCGGGCATCACGCCAGGGTGAATGACGACGGATATGAGATATAAGAGTTTCAAACAGATTTCGTGTGGTACGGCTGACCGGCAACTCCGGTGGCTTAGCCACGACCATAAGGTCATGTCGTTCCCAGATCACACACCAATCCCTCTGAACCGGATCTTCCTCATGCCCCGGAAGCGCCACACTTAATAGCCCGGTTCCCGGAAGGTTGCATTGATCGTAAGGCTCGCCATTCAACAGGAGCGTCTGAGCCCGCAAAGCCAGAGTTTCCTCATCGGCATTCGGGAATGCCCAGCGCATAAAATCTTCAACACTCCGGCCTTCATCAGCAGCAAACAGTGTAAAAGTCAGACGGTAGAATGAAGTACTCATCAGGTCACGGCTCCCATCCAGATCAGCCCCAATGCAGAGTATCTTGCGGCTTTACCGATAAGGATAAGCACACAAGCCCGAAGCGCCGGAACATGCGCGATACCAGCCATCACTACCAACATATCACCGATTAGCGGCACCCAACTCAATAACAACGACCAGGTGCCGTAACTTCGGAATAGTCCTTCAGCGTACAGCCAGCGTCTGCCCGGTTGATGGTTACTGCTATAGAGGTCGCGCCCCATACTGCCTAACCAGAAGGTCAGAAAGCCTCCAAGGCTATTACCGAGGGTTGCAACGATAATCAGAGTCAGCAGGTCATATTCCTGTGTCTGTAACCACACAAACAGCCACTCGGACCCCAACGGCAAAACAGACCCTGCCAGAAATGACAGCAGCATCAGGGCCGGATATGCCCATACTGGCTCAGAGAGAAGAAATTCGGTCATGCCGCAGAAATAGCCATCTGATAAACTATGCCGCAATTTTATCAGTTCACGTTGCGCCGGTCGCCGGTGCTCTCAGGAATGACCATGCTGCAGGCACTGTTTAAAGAGAAGTACGACATCCCGCTGGAAATCATGAAAGAACGCCACGGCTACCCGGATTCGAAATTCGTCCGGGTACAAGGCATGGACGTTCACTACCGTGATGTCGGCGAAGGCCCGGTGCTGATTCTGCTACACGGTATGTTTTCGTCACTACATACCTGGGAAGAGTGGATCGACATCCTGAAGAATGACTTCCGTATTATCGCCGTCGATGCTCCGAATTACGGCCTGACCGGGCCGCACCCTCAGGGCATGTTCAAACATATATACAGCGAATTTCTGAATGACTTCACCGACGCACTCGATATCAAGGAATGCATGCTAGCCGGTAACTCTCTTGGCGGGTGGATGAGCTGGGAATTCGCAGCCCGTTATCCTGAAAAAGTGAAAAAGGTCATTCTGATCGACGCCGCGGGCTTCTTCTTTGTAGTGCCATGGTTATTAATGGTGCTGGCCATTCCGGGCGCGACCTTCACCTCATCACTGATTAAGTTTCCGAAGCCGGCATTTAAGTCGGTACTGAGAGATGTTTATGGTGATGCCTCACGTCTTACTAAGAAAAAAATCGACCTCTACTACGA